>JANQET010000291.1 GCA_028278265.1 Myxococcota bacterium | reverse complement strand
AGACAGATGTCTGCCCCCGCCATCGCTGACTAGATGCTCCCATTTGTTTCCACTGCGAATGACGAAATTTGGACTGATAATGGCGAAACTCTAGCCTAGGCTTTATCTCAAAAGTACTCCCGTCGCTGCTGAAACTTCTCCAAAAAGTGGTGGCCTTTTTGTAGATTCTTTTTTACATCTAAGACTTAGTCTCACGGAAAAAAAAGGAGTCAGTAAATGGACCAGGAACAAAATCAAGGGCCTCCGATACCGGAGGATCAGGGATTTGGTGCCCCGTCGCCCGCCTTTGAATCCGATCTGGACGTCAAGATCTCGAACACCGGTCAGCGGGTTCGCGCGATCATTATTTTGGTGTTGGTGGTCGTGGGGATCATTGCGGCGATCTACTGGTACAGCGGCACTCAAGAGGAAAAAGAACGTCACCAAGCGTTCCGCGAGGCGTTTAACGGCATCCATCTGGCGGGTTATCAGGCATTTTGGACCAAGACTAAAATCGACATCAAGAGCATCAAGAACAACCAGGAGCTCGACAGCAAGGTGAAGACGATGCTCGGTGGGGATCCGGTGCGCTATGCCAAGTACATCAAGGAAAAATGCCTGCCGGTATTGAGCTCGGCGCTGCCCAAGTATCGCTCGATCGAGGCGCCGCCGGAGTATGCGGATCAGCTGGGACAGATGGCAGCTGCCGCTGAAAAGTTTTACGAGTCGTGGGATACCTTTTCGACCGAACTGCTCGGGTTGCAAACCTATTTCGATGCCCGGGAGAAACTGACCCCAGCCGCCGACGCCTGGTTCGGTGCGCAGACCACGCGGGACAAGAAATACACTGCCAAGGCTGTGCGGTATCTCAACACGGTCAAATGTGCCCTGCCCGGAACAATCGTCTTTCAGGTGGAGCCGTCGGACCTCAAGCAGACCATCCTGGACACGTGCCGCGTCGATCGGGGCAAGTGGTTCCGCCAGGTGGCCAATGAGTGCATGCCCCTGCTCCTGACCAAGGAGGCCGAACCGGATGAGGTGTACAAGCAGACGCTGGAGACCTATCGCAAAGCCGAACGACCCGACCACGCCTCCAAATTCGGCCTGGAGGACTGCCTGAACGAGAATATAGACGCGATGCAAGAGGAGCTCATCGAAGAGGTGGCCCGGGCGTGGATGGGGTACGTCAAGGCGATGAAGGGCCTGACCGATTCGGTGACGGCGAAGATAAAAGAACTGTAGGCTTTTGCGGCAAAGCTTGATCCCGACAACCCTTTGACAGCGGGGAACACGGTGCGATCGCTCGGCGATCGATGAGGTGTAAAACGACCATGGCAAATCGAAATCTATTTGGGACCGACGGAATCCGGGGCAAGGCCAATCAGCATCCGATGACTTCTGAGGTGGCGTTGGCCCTGGGGCGGGCGCTGACCTTGACTGTCGCGCGGAAGAACGGCCGCCGATCCCCCCGGGTGGTGATCGGCAAGGACACCCGACTGTCCGGCTACATGCTGGAGACGGCGATCGCCTCGGGCATCTGCTCGATGGGCGGAGAGGTGATGCTGGTCGGTCCGCTGCCCACGCCGGGTATTTCATTTATCACTTCCTCCATGCGCGCCGACGCCGGGGTGGTGATATCGGCTTCGCACAACCCCTACCAGGACAATGGCATCAAACTGTTCGGTGCCGACGGGTTCAAATTGCCCGATGATGAGGAAGCGGCGATTGAGACGTTGATGGCCGATCCAGAGCTGCAGTCCCACTCCCCGTTGGGGGACGAGATCGGACAGGCGATTCGAATCGACGACGCGGTAGGGCGGTATATCGTCGAGCTCAAACACACCTTTCCGGCGGAGCTGTCCCTCGATGGGATGAAGATTGTCGTCGACTGTGCCAACGGGGCGGCTTACCGCACGGCCCCTGCGGTGTTCGGTGAGCTGGGGGCCGACCTGATCAAGCTGGGCAATCAGCCCGACGGCAGCAATATCAACGCCCATTGCGGCTCGTTGCATCCGGAGCTCGCCGGTCGGGAGGTGGTCGAATCGGGTGCGCAAATCGGCATCGCACTGGACGGGGATGCGGATCGGGTGATCCTGGTCGATGAGCGGGGCCAGGTGGTCGACGGAGACGCGGTGATGGCGCTCTGCGCGACGCGCATGCTCAAGCAGCAGACGTTGAATAAGAACACCCTGGTGACCACGGTGATGAGCAACATCGGTCTGGAACGGGCAATTGAAGCCGCCGGCGGCAGGATGGTGCGGACCCAAGTCGGGGATCGCTACGTCGTCGAGGAGATGCGCAAGAACGGATACAATCTCGGTGGGGAGCAATCCGGCCATCTGATCTTTCTGGAGCATGCAGCAACGGGTGACGGGATTGTCGCGGCACTGCAAATTCTGGCCATTCTCAAGCGCGAGAGCGTCCCCTTGTCCGAGCTGGCCGACGGGGTGATGGAGCGAGTGCCCCAATCCCAACTGAGTTTCGAAGTGCCCCAAAAATTGCCGCTCGCCACCCTCGACGCGTCGGTCAAGGTGATCGACGAGGTGGAGCAGGCCTTGGGACAGGATGGACGAGTGTTGGTGCGGTATTCAGGTACCGAGGCCAAAGCGCGCGTGCTCGTCGAAGGACCGGATGGGCATCGCAACCTGGCCTATGCGGAGCAAATCGCCGACACCCTCAAGCGGGAGCTGGCTGAACGTTAGCGTCTAACTACAAAGGTCGGATGAGGAGATCCCCCTGAAAAGGGGGCAGGGGGGATTTCGTCTTCTTCGGGATGCTGCCCGAGAAACGCTAATACAGCCCCTGGTCCATGTCGCGGATATTTTGTCTGATTTTGGCGATGTTGCGCTGACTCTGCAGCTCTTCGGGGAGCTTGTTGTAAATCTCCAACGCCTTTTCCCAACAACTGCGCGCTCGAGTGGTGTCTGAGATCTCTTTGTAGACCACCCCCATGTTGGTCAAGGTGACCGCCGCTTTGGCCTGGGCGTTGCCCGAATAGCGGAGGTAAATGGCCAGCGCCTTGTCGTACTCCTCAACCGCCAACTCCCGCTCCAATCGCTGGTATGCCACATTGGCGGCTTCGTAGTGGGCGTCGGCCTGCTCGACAGTGTCCTGGCCCGCGGCTTCGAGCACCCGAGCCGCCTCCAAATAGTAAGCGAGGGCGTTTTCCGTATCCCCCTCGGCCAGCGCGAGTCCCCCTTGGCTGACCAGGTACTCGGCTTTGGCAGAGGCGCTCGCATTCCCTGCGCTGGGCACCGGTTTAGCGGTCGTGGGTGTTTTTTGTTTTGCCGCGCACGTGGCGAGCAGCAGCGATACGACGATGATCGAGCCATGACGCAGGGGAAGCAACAGACGATACATGGTGACCTCCTTACGATCTTTTTTGATACCTGAGTAGTTTCGTATAACAATTCGAGTGTTTTTTGGATAGAGGTTGTATACCAAAAAAGTCAAAAAGCGGTCATACTTTAGTGAAGATCGTTTGGCGAAAGCACGGATAAGCGGACAAAAAGGGGTACCCGTTGGGCAAAAATGAAGTTCAATTTCAAACAGTTGGCCTAAATACAGAATATTTTTCAGCCTGGATAAATAAGAGCGTGGAGACTGTCGACCAGTGCTGCAGTCAACTCCTCGATCCGGAGAAGGGGCTCGATATCGGTGCGGTAATCGATCAGCTCAATCGCATCGAGACAGAATTTACCCGTTTGATTGAACAATGCGAGCTGCTCGAGAGCGTCCATCCGGATGAAGCGATCCGCTCCGCCGCCGAGAGTTGCCGGCAGACCGCGGTCAAACACATCGCCGAGTTTCAGCTCAACACCGAGGTATATGGAATCGTCGAGCAGTTCGAGCCCCAAAAGGAGGCGCTCGATGAGATTTCCCGTCGGTATCTCGAGCACGTGCTGCGGGATTTTCGGCGGGCCGGGGTCAATCTCGAAGAGGGGTCCCGCCAGCGGGTCAAGGCGCTCAAGGAAGAGCTGGTGCAGCTGTCCCAAGAATTCGGCCGGAACATCAGGGAAGACACGCGATATCTGGTGGTCGACAGCGCAGAGGATTTGGCCGGTTTGCCCAAGGATTACATCGAGGCGCACCGGCCGGACGAGAGCGGAAAGGTTCGCATAAGTACCAATTATCCAGATTTTGTCCCGTTTATGAATTATGCGTCGAAAACAGAACATCGAAAAAATCTCTATTTTGAGTACATGAACCGGGCCTATCCCAAGAACCTCGATGTGTTGCTTCGCATCCTCACCTGCCGTCATGAATTGGCCCGTCTGCTGGGGCACGACAGTTGGGCCGCCTACGTGGCCGAGGACAAGATGATTCGCTCCGCGTCGGCCATCGAGGAGTTTATCGATCGGATCGCGGCGATTGCGGAGCGCCGCGCCGGAAGCGACTACAATCTGTTGCTGACTCGAAAAAAAGCAGACCATCCGGAGGCCACTCGGGTCGACAGTTGGGAAAAGTCTTACTATTTCGAGCTGCTCCGTTCGGAGTCGACCGGATTCGACTCCCAGGAGATACGGCCCTATCTGGAGTACCAGCGAGTCAAACAGGGGGTGCTCGCGGTTACCGAGAAACTGTTCGGTCTGAGCTATAGTCGGGTCGATGATCCCGCCTGGCACGAATCAGTGGAGACCTTCGATGTACGGCGGGCGGGCCGCCGGGTGGGCCGATTCTACCTGGATATGCACCCCCGCCAGGGCAAATTCAAGCACGCGGCGATGTTTCCCATTGTCGCCGGCGTGCGCGGTGTCTCATTACCCGAAGCCGCGCTGGTCTGCAATTTTCCCGACCCGGATGAAGGGTTGGGGCTGCTGGAGCACAGTGATGTGGTCACCTTTTTTCACGAGTTCGGCCACCTGCTGCACCACCTTCTCGGCGGCGAGCAGCCGATGGCCCGCTTTTCCGGAGTGGCCACGGAGTGGGATTTTGTCGAGGTGCCCTCCCAACTGCTCGAGGAATGGGCCTGGGACTACGAGACATTGAGTCATTTTGCGGTGCACCACCAAACCGGATCGCCGATTCCCCGGGAAATGGTCGAACAGATGCGCAGCGCGCGCAGCTTGGGGCGGGGGACCCAGGTACGCCAGCAGATGTTCTACGCAGCCCTCTCGTTGACCTATCACTATCGGGATCCACAAGGGCTGGACACCACCGCCGTGCTCAAAGCCCTGCAGAACAAATTCAGCCCGTTCGGCTTCGTGGAAGGGACCCACCTGCAGGCCAATTTCGGCCATTTGGATGGGTATTCGGCGCTCTACTACACGTACATGTGGTCGAGGGTTATCGCGTGTGATCTTCACGAGTCGTTTCAACGGGAGGGTATGTTCAATCAGGCCGTGGCCGACCGGTATGTCTCATCGATCCTCGCGCCTGGGGGCACCCGCGATGCCGAACTGCTCGTTCGCGATTTCGTCGGCCGGGATTTCGGTTTTGATGCCTTTGAGCAGTGGATTCTCGAGACGGTCGGCTGATCATTTTTTTCGGCCCTGCTAAAGGTTGCCCCCCAACATCCGATAGTACTTCTTGACAACAACTCGGCGCTCACGTCGAGGGAGTGGCGTGGGTGGAAAGGCCTTTGATTTCGTGCGGGTTCCGTCTACAGAACTGCGACAGGTGTTCAGGGCGTATACGAAGCAACTTCGAGCCGAGCACCTGCAGGCAAAGCGGAGCAAAGCATCTCGCCCCAGTCGTGTACGCGGATTGGAGAAAGTCAGCATTTCGGATGAGGCAAAGAAACTCGCTGCAGCGCATCTACATGAAGCAGAACCGGATCAGTCTGAAGGCAGTGTGGAAGAGCCCGGGAAAGAGATCCCCGAGGAAGCTGACGCTGAGGTCAACTAGGTCCTCAAATCATCCAACTCAATCGATGACACACCGGTCAACCGTCGGCTAGCCCTCATGAGCAGCAACCGGGCGAACCCGAAGCGAGCGATCCAGTGTGGGGAGCGAGATTCGGCAGTGGATCAGGGGCTCGATGGGCTTGCTGCCCTCAGGCGAACGCTGATGCAATTGGCGCTCAACGAGAAGAATACGGCGATGTTGGTGGAGAACGCGGTTCGAGCGGTGTCCCGGGGCCTCCAATGTCCTTGTTATTTTTACCTTTCTCAACCGCCGGAGATACAGCAACAGGTCAGCACCTGCCTGCCCGTGACCTCTGTCGAAGGTGAGCTGGGCTGGTTGGTCGTCGGTGAGGAAGGGAGCCCTCATCCGGAAGTCGAATCCTCGGCATTGGCCGAGATCGCCGACTTGGTGGGAGTGTGTGTCGTGCTGGCGAGACAGAACAAAGCGATCGCCGAGCTCCACGACGAATCGGCGGACATGCTGCATTACGCACCGGATGCCATCTTTGTAGTGGAGGCGAGCGGCGCGGTCATTCTGGCCAATCGACGTGCCCTCGAGTTCGTCGATGCCGCCGAAGAGGAGGTGACCGGTCAGCCCATCGGCCGGGTGCTCGGGTCAGCGATGCTCTACGTGGAGGAGCTTCGAGCGCGGGCACAGACCGGCGAAAAGATGGAGGTCGAAATCTCGGGCCCGCGGGGAACCAAGTTGGCGGCGATCAATGTCTCTGAGGTGGGCAGCGCCGAGGATAGTCAACTGCTCTGCGTGGTTCGGGATGTGACCAACGAGTGCCAGGCTCAGCTGGCTCTGCGCCGGACGGAACGCTCGGCCCTACTGGGACAGCTCGTCGACTACGTGCTCCACGAGGTGAACAATCCATTGGGGGCGCTGATGTCCAGCTCCGAGCTGTCGTTGAAGTTGTGCGGAGATTTGGCCCGGTTGCTGTTCATCGGTGATGACGATGGCGTTGAGATAGAAACGCCGAGCAGCGGAATGATCCATCAGCTCGAATCGTTGATCAAGAACGGCCACAATGCCGGCGCGAGGCTCGGAAAAGCGATGCAGACCCTGCGGGCGGCCCATCATCGGACAGCCCAAGACGGTCCCCATTGGATTGAAGCCGGATTTGAGGTCGGTTTGGCAATTGATGCTATAATAAAGGAGTTCGGTCCCGATGCACCGGTCGACAATCAAGTCGGTACATTGCCCCGACTCAATGCGCCGTCCTTGTTACTCGCCGAGGCGTTGTGTGCTTTGATTCGTAACGCGATTCAAAGCGTCGCTGCAGTTCCCGAAGGGCGGGTCATCGTGCGGGCCGAAACCACACCCGAGGAGGTGTGTATTACTGTCGAAGACAATGGCCCGGGAATTCCCGAGGCGATAAAAAAGTATGTGTTTATGCCGTTTTTCACGACGAAACCGCTCAACAACGCGTTGGGCTTGGGATTGACCATTGCTGAAGATTTGGTGCGGCGTATCGGGGGACGAATTACCCTCGACCGATCCGACGATCGCGCGACCGGGTTCGCGGTGACGCTCCCCCGGCATGGAAAGACGTAGCGGGTCCGCCCCGAATCATCCGGTTGAGATGCCATGAGAGAGTTGAAAAAGCTCAATTCCTACTCCCCCGATATCGAGGTGCTGCGCCCGCCGACCATCGTCATCATCGACGACGATGTGGAGCTGGAGCGCGCCATCGGCAGAATTCTGCGGGCCAATTACGACTGTGTGGTAAAAGGCTACCGCTCGGTCGAGGCGTTTCTGGCCGCGGTGGACATGGGAAAGAAGGGGCCCAATCGGGTCGATGATGTGGACTTAATCCTGCTCGATTTCCATCTGCCCGGGCAGGATGGGCCCAAGTTGGTCGACGAGCTCGAAAAACGGGAGTCGGTCATCCTGGAGCGCAGCTACATTATGGGCATCACCAGCGATTCGGAGCGGGTGGTGTACAATGAGTTCCGCAACGCCGGTATTCAGGAGATCCTTCACAAGCCGTTGGAGATGCTCGACTATCGTCGCATTGCCAGCAAGGCTTACGACGTCTGTGCCAATCAGGATGCGGGAAAATCCCCGCAGATGGTTAAAAAATATATCTAGCCGGTTCGCTGTCGAGGCAGACCGAAGAGAAACCGCAATCGATCGATTTTAGTGATGAGTAGGGCCGCTCCCCAAGCGACCAGGTAGGTGGCCAGCACCACCGCCGCGAAGCTGCCCAGGTGATGGCCCAAGACCGCACAGACCGCCAGAGCCACCAGCTTGAGCAGCACAGGAGCGTGGAGCAGGTAGATGCCCATCGATTGTTGGCCGACCCGGGCGATCGCGCTTCGCTTTGAGGTCAGCGCCAGCGCGCTGAAGTAGAGACAGAGAATATAGCTGAGCTGGATTGTCATCCGGATCAACCGTCCCCCCCACTGGGGAAGCCAGAGGGCGACCGACATCACAAAAAAGGCGAGGACCAAGTATCGCGCCCACGGGAACAGGCGCTGGTGCAGTCGGGCCAGGACCGCACCGGCGAGATAGAATTGGCCCCCCCACAGGGCGTGGAGCACCGGATCCAACCCCTCGACACAGATCGATTTGATCGAGTCCTCACTGAATTGAAATCCCACGGTGAAGGCGAGGAAGACGAGCAGCTGGAGGCCCCACGACAGCCCAAAGAGGGGGCGTGTGGCAAACGAAAAACTACGGATCAGAAACAGCGAGAGGAGAAAATAGAGCTGCTGGGCAATGGCCGAAGCGTAGATCGCCCGCAAGATACTCAGCGGAGACTGCCCCAACACCAGCTGCATCGACGACAATCCGGCCAGCTCCAGGACCGCTCTGGAACCGGTGTAGATGAGAGAGAATACCGCCCACGGAACGAGCAGTCGCCACGCGCTCCGGCGCATGTACCGCCCGTAGTCGAAAGGTCGGCCGGCGGCCCGCTGAGTGGCCAGCAGAAAACCGTCGCACAAAAAGAAAATCGGCACCGCCGCGGATTTGACGATGAAGGCGGTGACCTCCCGGACAGTGCCGTCGAGCGTGACATAGGACAACGCGTGAATGCCGACGACCATCAGCATCGCCACGGCGCGCAGGCTATCGAGGTACTCCAGTCGCTCGGTTGGTTGTCGGTTCATCGGTTGGCTCGGTTTTCGACTCTAGCGATTTACCGGCGGTGTATCAAGTGATTCGCCCGTTGAAAACGGGGGCGACCGCTGGGGTTGGTCTGGGGGCGGGCCGGCTAGCGCGAGGCGACACCGGTCATGCGTTCGTGCACCATGGCCAAGGTGCGGTAGACCATGTGGGCAAACTTGCAGTAGGGGAAGGTGGCGAACAGGCAGAGGATGAAACTCAGGTGGGCCACGTACATCCAGGCGGCAATTTGCGGCGGGAAGGCCAGGCGTCCCCCCTCGGTGAGGATGCCGGTCAGGCCGACCATAAAGGCCACGAACAGGAAGAATGTATCAAAGGCCGTCGAGGCTCCGGCGCTCTGGCCGCCCTTCATTCGATTGGCCAGCAGCATCAGGCCGCCGAACAACAGCAGCAGGGCCGAGAAATTGCCGATCCACTTCATCCAGTGGGTTTGGGGCAAGGGCAGGGGGGTCTTGAACCCGTACATTGCGACGATGATCAATGCGGTGGTGATCGCGGCACCGATGAAGCCCCAGAGGAACAGCAGGTGGCCGGTTTTGCGCGGGCGGGCGGCTTCACAATCGGAGAATCGCTTGTGGGCCAGGATCTCTTTGATCGCCGGGATCAGGTTGCCGACGAACGAGCCCGAACGGGTAACCCCTTGGCCCATCAGGTTCCAGTAGCGGGAGCCGCTGACCAGGATCGCAATCACTACCCAGAGGGTGACCGGAATATAAACCGCGTAGATCATCCAATGGGGCACGAAATCGTGCCAGGCCAGGGGCGCCTCGGGAACGGTGAAGCCGTTCACGGCATAGATGAACGCGATCCAAAACACGAACGGCAAGCCGATCAACAAGGGCCAGGTAGAGCCTGCCGCGCCGACCAATTTACCCAGGAATTTGGGGGTGGAGAGGTTCTCCACGGCGAGTGCACGGATCGTCTGCATCACGTCGCCGGGTTTGGCGTCGCGCGGGCAGCGCACCGTGCAGTCGTTGCACTGGTGGCACAACCAGACCGCCGGATCGGCAGCCACTTTGTCGGCCAAGCCCCACTGGGCGTTGATCATCTGTCGCCGGGGAAACGGTAGCCCTTCGGGGGCCAGCTCGCAGACACTCGAACAGGTGGCGCATTGGTAGCACCGCGCCGCCGTTACGCCGCCCTTTTTGGCGAGCGCCTCGCGAAAGCTCGTCGATGAGATCAGTACATTCGAAGCCATTTAGTCTTCCTCCCTAGAAGCCCTTGTACGGGTTGGGACCGCACTCGTCTATGGTCTCGGCGAACTCGTCCAGCACTTGTGGTACGCGGTGGAATTCGTCGCGGGCCAGCTCGACGATTTTGACGCGCTCGGATTCCAGCGTCAATCGCTCGAGGGTCTCTTGGACGTTCCCCATCCGGGTATTGGCCAGCTCGGAACCTTGGATGTAGTGGCACTGGTAGTCGTCGCCCCGCTTGCAGCCGACGAGGACGATACCGTCTATTCCCCGGGAGAGGGAGTCGGCGATCCAGACCGTGTTCACCGCACCGAGGCAGCGTACCGGCACAATACGGATCCAGGGATTCCATTGGATCCGCTTGGCCGCGGCTTCGTCCAGCGCGGGTAGCGCGTCGTTCTCGCAGAGGAAGGCCATGATGCGCGGTTTCTCGTCCTCTTCCTCGGGGACTTCGAAGGCCTTGATCATGCTGGCCACCGCATCGACCGTGTACTCGGGGAAGGAAATGATCCGCTCGGGACAGGCGCCCAAGCAGATACCGCATCGCCGGCAGCGCAGCGTGTTGTATTCGGGGGTGCCTTTGGCATCTTCGTTGAGGGTGCCGAAGGGGCACTCCTCGGTGCAGCGCTTGCACTGGGTGCAGCGTTGCAGGAAGAAGTCGGCGATCGACTGATCCCCGGCCCGCGGGTGCACCGCTTCGCCGCGCGCGTTGGACTCGATGCACTGAACCGCCTTCATCACCGCGCCGTAGGCATCCTCAATCGCTTGGGGGGTGTCCATCGGTGCGTGCAGGGCGCCGGCAGCGTAAATGCCGGTGCGGCGCGTCTCGTAGGGGAAACAGATGTAGTGGGAGTCCGGGAAGTCGTACTTGAGGATCGGCAGATCCGGCCCCTGACGGTAGTCCAGATTGAGAATTTCGGTTCCCTCGTGGTGCTTGAGCGATTCGACCAGCTTGGTAGCATCGGCCACCTGGGTCTCGGACTCGTTCTTGATAATCCGCAGTTTGGCGTCATTGAGCTCGCGAATGGCGTGCCCGTCCGCCGAGTTGGGCACCATGCCCACGGCCAAAACGACCAGGTCGGTTTCGATGGTCACGTCCTCGCCCAGCAGACTGTCTTTCAGGTGGACATGAGCGCCGTTGTTGTGGGCCTCCACCTTGTCGACTTCGCCGCGGGTCAGCATGCCGTGGGTGCTCTCCTGTACCCCTTGGTAGAAGTGCTCGAGCTGGCCCGGGGTACGCATGTCTTTGTAGATCACCGCGCACTCGATGTCCGAGAAATCCCGATTGATCGAGGCGACCTGCTTGAGGGTCGTGCCGCAGCACTCAGAGGAGCAATACTTGAGGTGGTTCTCGTCCCGGGAGCCGGCGCACTGGATGAAGACGATCCGGTTGGGGATTTGGCCGTTGCCCGGGCAGATGAGCTCGCCCGCCGTAATCATCTTCTCCAAGTCGTGGGAGGTGATCACGTTGGGGGACATGCCGTAGCCCAGGTGGGTCAGTTTGCTCGCATCGTAGGGCCGGGCACCGGTCGCCTGGACGATCGCCCCGACCTTGACCGACTGTGCGGCGCCGCCGTTTTGCAGCTCCACGTCGAACTGGCCGGGCTGGCCCTTGGTGGCGATGATCCGCGCGCCGGTGAACACTTTGATTTGTTCGTTTGCCTGCACGTCTTTGATCAACTGTCCGATCGGATTGGCGGCCACTGTGTCGTAGGGCGGATGCTCGGGAATCACGTCCTTGCAGTCGTTGAGATACCCGCCGAGCTGGTCCTCTTTCTCGATGATCACCGCGGGATGGCCCAGATCCACCGCCGCTTTGGCCGCGGTCAGACCGGTCAGGCCGCCGCCCACCACCAGCACCGTGTCGGAGATCTCCTCTTTGATCGGCTCGGACAGTTTGACTTTGCCGATGCGGGCCAGGCCCATCTGCAGCAGATCCACGGCGAGCATCTGGGTGTCCTCGTCGTCGGGCTTTTTGGACCAGGCGACCTGCTCGCGCAGGCAGACCCTCTCCACGACCACCTTGGTCGGGTCAAAGGTGAACTCTTTTTGTTTCATTCGATGGGAGCAGGCGGCGATTACCACGCCGTCAATCCCGTCGTCATCGATCGACTTTTGAATTTGGGCGATTCCCCCGGGCTCGCACAAGCACTCGTGGGTGACGAACGCGGCCGCGTTCTGCTCGTTGGCAGCCTCTTCGAGCTCGTCGATTTTGACGGCATCTTTGATCTCACATCCCGTACATACAAATACGCCGACCTTATCCATTATGCCCTCCTCGCCGCGATTACGGACTTAGCTGCTGCGCCGGTGGCATCTCTCACACAGGCGGCAACATCTTCGGGTCGTCGCGCCACTCCGGCGACGATCACTTTTTGCTCGAGACTGTCCAGCCCAAAGTTGTCTTCGTCTTTTGTCAGATTCATCGGCAGATCGCCGTTGACCAGGTTGGAGACCATGCCCGTGGCCAGCACGACCATGTCTGCTTCGGTCTCCACAATCTGTCCTGCCTCCACGTCCTCGAGTCGGAGCTTGAGCCCATCTCCTTGGCCCTGCTCGATTTTGCCCACTTTGCCCTTGACCAGCTTTACGCCGTCCATTTCGGCGACGCGGGTCAGCACGTCTTCGTTGCGTCCGGGCGCTCGACGGTCGATGTAGTAGATCGTGACCTCGGCTTCGGGGAGTTGCTCTCTCACGTAAATCGCCTGTTTGAGCGAGGCCAGGCAGCACACTGCCGAACAGTAGGGCAGGTGGTTCACATCGCGGGAGCCGGCACACTGCACAAAGGCGACCTTTTTGGGGGGCTCGCCGTTGGACGGCTTGAGGATCTTTCCCTCGGTGGGACCGGTGGGGGCCACCATCCGTTCCATGTTGACGTTGGCGATCACGTTCTTGAGCTCGCCACCGCCCAGCTCGGTCAGTTTCTCCAGCGGATAGGGATGCCACCCGGTGGCCACGACCACCGACGAAGCGCTGACGGTCTCGTCCTTTGCCGACGCATTCAGGTCGATCGCCTCGTACTTGCACGCTTCCACACACGCCTTGCAGTCTGCCGGGCAGGCCGACCGATCCAAGGTGTAAGTAGTGGGCCAGGCGTCGACGTGGGGCGATCGAATGGCCGTGGTTTCGTTCATGCCCAGATTGTGCGGATCCGGTACCTTTGCCGGACAGACCTTCGCACATTCACCGCAACCCGTGCAGCGATCGTTGACATAGGCCGGTGCGCTGGCCAGCTTGACGCTCCAACCATCGGCACCCGCATTGGCTTCGGTCACCCGGGTGTTGGTCAGCACGCGGACCCTTGAGTTGCGTTCCAGACGGCGGGTGTTGATCTCCATCCCGCAGGCCGGTGGACAGAGTTTGGGGAAGTAGTTGTGATTGCGCAGCACGCGACCGCCGATCGCCGGTTCGCGTTCCACCAGAATTACATCACAGCCGGTTTCCGCCGCTTCCAGTGCGGCCGATACGCCGGTGATTCCCGCCCCTACCACGAGGATGGGCTGCTTGGTCATTGTGTTCATGAATTCCTCCCGGGCTGTTGCGCGTCTTGGCGCACTTTGATGGTCGGTTCGCCAAACAGGGCAAAGCGCAACCAACGAAATGCAAACTCGAGCAGTGCCTCGTCATTCGTGCGCAGTTGCTCGACAAGCTCGTCCTCCAGTTCAAACCTCTTCAAAAAGCTGCTGCTAAAGACAAATTCCCTGAAGCGATCCAGGTTGTAACAAGCAGTGTGAAACATCTCGATACGTCTCGGATCCAGTTGGCGGCCGCCGATGAACCAGGGGTGGGAGACAATGTCCTGAAACCCCTTCTCCAGCGCCTCTTGTCGATTGACCGCCTGGTTTTCCTTCCACGACTCGACCGTCCAGTGTTGGTCGGAGGCTTCTTTGAAACCAGCGCAGAAATCGTCCTCGAACAGGACGAACACCGGCTCGGGTTCAACCCCGGCCCGGGCCGGGGGCAGGGCCATCCCCAATGGATACATGCGGCAGGACCAGGGCCGATCCTCATACACGCTGCAACCGGTCTCATCGACAAACGAGCAGCGCTTCTTTTCGTCGTCCCCCATTTTCAAGATGACCACCGGCAAGTGCAGGTCTTTGGTGATCGGCATCATCGTGTGCTGGTCGAGAAAATCCTGCGTGCTCATCTCCAATCGCCGCGCCAGGCGGAGGACGTCGAACGGTGTGAGCAGGATGTTGATGTCCGCGCAACAATTGGTAAAGCAGCTGAGCCCGGGGTGGCAGCTGAAACAAAAGGTGTCATCGGCTTTGAGCTGCCGTCGGTCTTTCAAAGACTCCGGTAGGTCCGTCTGCGCATCTCGTTTGGGGGTCGGTTTTTTTTTCGTCATTACACGCCTTGCCCTTCGAAGGGGTTTGCAGGAAAAAATACAATCCGCTGAAGGGTCAGTTCTCCCTTTTGATAATTCGATCCCGCAGGGCCTCGTTTGACCAGACCGCCAGCGGCGTCACTTTGCCCGAGTACGGACAGAGTCTGTAGCGATAGGATGCCTTGGCGCGGTACTGCTCCCACATCCAGTCCCACCCCTCTTTGAAGTAGGAACAATCGTCGTTGAAACAGGCCAGTTGGGTGGCATCTCCCCACGCGAGCTCATTGGGAATTTCGAATTCTTCCAGCTGCGAATCGCAGTGGGGACAGCGATGTTCAGAGGACGGAAGCTCAGACATGTTTGCTCCAAATAAACAAAGCCCCAAGCGCCATATAACGCTTGGGGCTTTATGTCAATCGTGTCTATCAGTTCGTTCTACATTTGACAAACTAGAAGACGGTTTTGACGTCCACTTTCTTCATGGTCCACTCTTCGGACTTGGGATCCATGGTGCAGTTGACAAAGCACTTCCAGTTGGCGTCGTCCATCTTCGGCATGTCGGACCGGAAGTAGTATCCCGGCCAACGGGTCTCTTCGCGGAAGAGAATCGAACGAACGTGGGCTTCGGCCTGGTACATCCGGTGGGTGTTCTCCCAAGCGCGCATCAGGTCGTGGAGATCCTTGGCGCCGAGGTTGGCCGAGTCCTCTTTGAGCATGCCGAGCAGCTCGAGGCACTTCTCCAGGTTGGCCTTGGAGGTGGTGAACTGAGCGGTCACGCCGCCGGCGTACTCGTCCATCATTTTCTGCAGGCGCATCATGAACATCTTCGGCTGAATGTAGGCCGGGTTGATGTCTGCCTGGGAGCTCAGGTGCTGGTTGTCGGCGTACTGAGACAGGGGCTTGAGGGCAGCCTTCTTGGCCTCTTCGATCGCGCCTTCGTCGTAAGCACAAGCGGTGTTGTTCTCTTTGACGAATTTGCAGATCGCTTTACCGGCGATACGACCCTCGGCGTGGGAGCCGGAGGAGAATTTGTGCGAGGAGGCGCCGGAGGCGTCGCCGGCGGCGAACAGACCCTTGACGGTGGTCATGTTGTCATAGCCCCAGAAATACTCGTCGGGAGCGATGTCTTTGGGACCGGAAACCCAAGCACCGGAGGCGCCGGAGTGGGAACCGATGAAGTAAGGCTCGGCGGCGGCGATCTCAGAGGATTTCTCCTCGGGCTGGGTGTTGGTGGCGGCCCAGAGCATGGCCTGGGAGATGGTCATGTCGAGGAAGTCCTCCCATGCCTCGTTCTCCAGCTCTTTCATTTTCTTCTTGTAACCCTTGGGGTCATCTTTGTAGGCTTCGGCGAGCTTGGCGATCGCTTCTTCGGTCCGCATGTAGATCGGGCCTTTGCCTTCCATCACGTCGAGCATCATCAGCCAGTTACGGAGGTTGGCCGGAACCGGTTTGACTTTGCCGTAGGGAGCCCAGTTCTCGAGCTCGGGACGACGGGTCTCCATGTAGTTCTCGCCCAAGGAGTTGGTCGCGCGGGATTTGAACAGCAGGAACCAGGCGCCGACAGGACCATAAGCGTCTTTGAAACGCACGGGGATGAAGCGCACTTCCTGGCAGGTCATCTCAGCGCCGGCTTTCAGGGTGAAGTAAGCGGAAGCGCCGGAGTTGAACGGGGGATACCAGGCACGGCCCGCACCCTCACCAGAGGAACGCGGCTTGAAGACGCCCACAGCGCCGCCCATCGAGGCCAGCGTGGCTTTCGCCTTGAAGACGTAGAATTTGTTCTCGCGGGTGGAGAAGCCCACCGCGCCGGAGCAGCGGTCACCGTCGAGCAGGGGCCCGGTGATGAAGACGCGCTCGTAGATGTTGTCGGTGCCCAGAGCGTTCTTGGCGGCCTCAGCGACGATAATCTTGTAGGACTCGCCGTTGATCATCAGCTGCCAGCGACCCTCGTGCACGTACCCGCCGTCTTTGTCCTTCCAGATGGGGAGTCCCCATTTTTCGAACAGGTGAACAGAGGAGTCCACGTGACGGGCGATGTTGGCCACCAGGTCCTCACGGGTGATCCCCATCAGGTCGTTGCGGACGTAGTCCACATAGTCTTTCATGGTGTTCTGGCCATCTTTGAGCCCAACATACTGGTTGATTGCAGAGAGGCCCATCGCCACGGCGCCGGAACGGTCCATCGCAGCTTTGTCGACCAGGGTGACCTTCAGGCCTTCTTTTTTGCCCCAATAGGCAGCCTCAACAGCAGCGCCGCAAGCAGCCATGCCACCACCGAGGATAAGTACGTCAGTTTCGACTACAACAGTTTCAAAATCGGTCATTGTCCTCATCCTCCCTTATTTGGTCCAGACCTTGTCCATACCAGTGGACGCAGGCTCGGTGAATAGATTGGGACTGTCCAGATCAGGCTCGTTGGCCCAACCTCCACCCGGCTCTGCCTGTCCTTCGGGCGTGGTGCGGATCGGGAATTTGAACCGCTTCACATTGCCGTTGCGGAATTTGACTGTCCACATGATGTTGTCGGTGGAGCGCATCGGCACCACGGAAGCACCCATCGGGACGAAGTCGGCATAACCGCGGACGTCAACTGCCTGGGTGGGGCAAATTTTGACGCAGCACATGCATTCCCAGCACTGTTCTGGTTCCTGATTGTACGCCTTCATGGAATCCTTATTGAGGACCATCAAGTCGTTCGGACAGATGTGTTGGCAGGCTGTTTTGTCCAGCGCCTTGCATCCGTCGCATTTTTCGGGATTCACAAAACTTGGCATTCGTAACCTCCTCAGCCGCTCAGGCCAAAAATAAAAAGACCGGTCTATTTGGTGCCGATCAGGCTTTGAACTCTCTCCATTTTTTTGTCAAAAAAATCAAGATAGTGTTTCAGTCAGTTATGCAACATGCGCGTTTTACAGAGGATGAGAAGTGGAAGTCAAGTTTAAAAAGACATGACTCGAGACAATTTGTTTCAGCATGATCCAAATCATATTTTGGTGCTTTTAAATCCTGATTTGGATCATGTTTTCTGTACAAAATTACTATCGTTAAAAAGAGTGGTGGCTTGTTATCGGCGATTTCGTCGGTGCTGGGGACGGGCCTTGAGGTCGACGAGCAATGATTTTTGGCGCCGGCACTCGGCAGCATCGGCGAGGAAGAGAGGCCGACCGCGCTCGTCATGGCCGGCAGCCTGCATGGCCGCGGCCATGGTGCCCGGCAGGGGCATAAATGTTTGAACTTGCTGTAACCGTTGTCCCCGCGAAGCCAGCCAGCGTCCCAACCGGTCCGCATCGGAAGGTGTGCACCCGGGGAAGCCGGCGATGAAGTAGGGTACAATATATTGTTGCTTGTTCGCCTGCCGGCTGGCGCGGCGAAACAGATTCTCGAATTGTTCGAACTGTTCGATTGACGGTTTGCGCATCCGACGCAGCACACTGGGAGTCACATGTTCAGGTGCGGCTTTGAGATGCCCCCCGGCATGGGCGACGGCGAGCTGGGCGATGAACGCCGGATCAT
Organism: Myxococcota bacterium; assembly: GCA_028278265.1. Lineage (GTDB taxonomy): Bacteria > Myxococcota_A > Polyangia > JAAYKL01 > JAAYKL01 > JANQET01. The sequence continues at coordinate 4,105 of JANQET010000291.1, read as the reverse complement.
CGAGGGCCAGGTCGTGGCGAATCCCGCTGGCCAGCAACACCTGTTTGACACCCGCTGTGGTGGCCATGGTGTCGAGCAGCCGGCTGAGGGGCCGGTGATCGACGACGAGATGGCGGCATCGCTTGGGGTGGAGACAGGAGGCCCGCTGACACCTCTCGCAAGCCCCGGGATCATCGGTGGTGGTCCCGTAGGCGTTGGCCGTGGGTCCCCCCAGGTCGCTGATCACACCTCTGAACATGGAATGGGCCAGTAGTTGATTGAGCTCCTCGAGAATCGAGTCCGCCGTGCGGGAGATCACCCGGCGTCCCTGGTGCATGGTCAATCCGCAGAAACTGCACCCTCCCGGACAGCCTCGATGAGAGATAATAGACCAGCGGATCGGCTCCAGCGCGGGAATGGGTTCCCGGTACAGCGGATGGGCGTCACGGGTGAACGGTAGCGCTGACAGTTGATCTAGTTGATCGGATCCCAATCCGGGCCGAGGCTCCTGCCAAATCGTCCCCTCGGTGTAGCGCTGATAGATCCCCGGATTCGTCCGGGGACAACCGCCCTCGTCCAGCAAACGCATTTGGTCGATCAAGCGCCTGGGCTCGACTCGAAGTGCCTCGAACTCCGGCAGGGCTCGTCCACCGCGGAGATCCTCGGCCTTGCCCCGGATGAGTCGCGCCGTGCCCGGGATCCCTTCGAGAGACTCTCCTCGACCCAGTCGACCGGCGATGGCCAGCACTTGGTTCTCCCCTGAGCCATAGACCAGGATATCGGCCCGGGAATCGACCAGGACCGATCGGCGGAGCTGATGCTTGATCGGATCGTAATAAGCAAAGCGCCGCAAACTGGCCTCAATCCCCCCGAGCACCACGGGCAGACCGGGAAACGCCTGGCGCACCCGGTTGGTGTAGACCACGGTCGCGTGATCCGGCCGGGCGCCTCCTTGGCCTCCCGGGGCGTAGACATCTCGCCGTCTTCGTTTGCCCTGGGCAGTCCAGTTGTTGACCATCGAATCGACCGCCCCTGCGGTGACACCGGCAAACAAGAGGGGGCGACCGAGTCGCTCGAAGTCCCCGGTCGATCGCCAGTCGGGTTGGGCCACGAGACCCACCCGGTAGCCCGCCGCTTCGAGGATGCGACCAATCACCGCTGCTCCGTGACTGGGATGATCGAAGTAGGCGTCGCCGGTGACCAGCAGTACGTCGATTTCGCGCCACCCTCGAGCAGAGAGCTCGTCCCGGGTCATCGGCAGAAATTGCTGGTGCGGTGAGGGCATCTTCACAAATCTGTCAGGCCAGGTGCCGCTGCTGGCGATTGGCGAGATCCCGTGCGCCGTCGGATGGACGAGGGGGCCGCTCGGTGACATGCCGCTGCACCGGATGGGGCAACCCGGTGCGACCCAGTCGGGAAAAGTCGGCAGCCAAGCGGTTTGCCGCTTCCGTCGGGGTCGTGTTCAACTCTTGGCAGGCGAAGGCGAACAGCGCCTCGGTCAGCCGGTGCAGGGCGATCGATCCGGTACGCCCCAAGCGGTCGTACAACCAGTCGGACAAGGCGAGAAACCGGACGAACGGTGAGCCGTCCTGCCAGAGCAGCTCGGTATAGGTGACAAAGTTGCCGCTGTTGTAGACGAGGTCGAAGAAGCGGGAGAATCGCTTGAGCCGCTGCATGGTCGCAAAATCGATCAGACGGTTGTGCAGGATATCGTAGGGCGGCCTCGGGTTGTACACCATGGCCCATTGCTCATCGTGGTCGGCGATCGGGGCCCCGCGCAGGCGCTTGAGGATGCCCACCTGGATCTCCTGCGGTTTGATGCGAATCAGCCGATCGAAGCTGCCGGCGATGCTGTCGATGGATTGGCCGGGCAGGCCGACCACCAAATCGGTGTGGAGATGAATCCTGGTGTCGGCCAACAGGGTGCGCAACACCTGTTCGGTCTTGGCCCCGTCCTGACGGCGGCCGATACGGGCGGTGACCTCGTCGTCGAAGGATTGAACGCCGACCTCCAGCTGAATCGCTCCGGCGGGAAATCGGGCGAGCAGGGCGGTGAGCTCCTCGCTGAGCCGATCCGGCACCAGCTCGAAATGGCAGAACAGCGCCGGGTCCTGCTTTTCCAGAAAAAAGGTGAGCAGGCGCGGGGAAATCCCCAGGTGCAAGGCCCGGTCGATGAACTTGAACTGCCGCGCCCCCCGTTGCCATAAGTGCTCCAGTGCCGCCAGGAGGGAATCTTCGTCGAACCGGTTCACCCGCCGATCGAGACTGGACAGACAAAAATGGCAGCGAAACGGACAGCCCCGGGAGGCTTCGAGGTAAATCACCCGACGGGCGATGTCTTCGTCGGTGTAGAGGTGGTAGGGCAGGGCGATGTCCTTCAGGTCGTCTCGCCCGTTGCAAATGATTTTTTCGCGCGGAGGCCGGTTGTCGATGATCGCCCGACAAAGCGCGTAGAACGGTCGCTCGCCGGGACCGGAGATGACATAATCGCAATCGTCGTAAATCGGTTGTTGTTTCGTTTCGTAGCTGATCTCCGGGCCACCGAGGACCAGGACGAGCTCCGGTCGAATCCGCTTGAGCAGCGCTGCGGTCGCGCCGAGCAGCTCGGTATTCCAGAGATAGAGGCTCAAGCCGACGATGCGGGGTCGGCGCGTGAGAATCTTTTCAGCCAGATCGCCCGGGCGCTCATCGATGGTGAATTCGAGAATTTCAGACGATGGTTCGAGCTCGGTCAGGTTGGCCTTGAGGTAGCGCAAGGCCAGGGAGCTGTGGCGAAAACGGGCATTGGCCGTGGTGAGCACGATGTCCGGCATGTTACCCCTTCTCCGGCCAGAGCCCCGAGAGTTGCGTGATGACCACATTGGCCGCGGCATAGCCGAAGATACCGGGAATGGTGCTCAGGCTGGGCAATCGGTTGCGCACCCGGCAGGTTGCATTGTCTTCGCTGGCCTGGTCCGGAGGCAGGGAGGGGCGCTTGGGTTCAGTGGAGTAAACGGCAATGATCCCTCGCTCGACCCCGCGGCGGTGGAGCCGTTTGCGCACCAGCTTGGCCAGGGGGCAGCCGTGGGACTGTTCGATTTCATCAACGTGCAGGCGAGCGGGATCAGCGCGCGACGATGCACCCATCGAGCTGACCACCCGGAGCTCCCGTTGAACACAGGTGACCAGGAGGGAGACTTTTGCGTTCAGTCCGTCCACTGCGTCGATCACAAAATCAAAGCCGGTGTCCAGCAGCTGATCGATCCCCTCTGGGTTGAGCAGCATCTCGACCGGTTCGGCGGTGGTGTCCGGAGCGATCTCGGCGAGCCGGCGCACCATCACCTCGGTTTTTGCCGAGCCGATGTCGACCTCGGTGGCGACCGCGTGGCGGTTCAAGTTAGACGGATCGACACTATCGTGATCGATTAGACAAAGAGAACCGATGCCGGAGCGGGCCAACGCCACAGCAGCGTGGCTGCCCACCCCGCCCAGGCCGAAGATGGCCACCCGGGCTCGTCTCAGGGCAGCAAAACCATCGGCACCGATAAAATCGATCGTCCGGCTGAACCGGGCAAAGCGATCAGGCGAGTCTGAAGAGTAGTTGTGCATTTTGGGTCGTGTTCTTGGCGATTGAATCAATCAGCTCATGGCGCAGCTCAGCCAGAGCCTGAGCGATGTCGGCCACATGGGCCGGCTCGACCCGTTCGGGATCGACACCGTCGAGGCCGATGGAGGGGGCGTCGGTCTCCAGCAACAGTCGGTTTGCCGGAGCCAGGGTGGCGCTGCGCCGAGCCCGCTTGGCCCCGGGACGGGTGATCGCCCCGCCGAAAGCGATGTGCAGTCCCGCAGCGAGCAGCCGATCCATCAGCTGGGGGCCGCGGGAGTAGGCGTGAATCACCCCTTTGATCTGCGGGTACTGCTGAAGAACGGTTAAAAGGTCATCAAAAGCTCCGCGGCAGTGAAGCAGAACAGGGAGCCCGAGTTGCTGGGCGATTTCGAGTTGCGTCCTTAGGACGGTCAGTTGTCGCGCGGGTTCGAACGACTCGATTTTGAAATCCAGCCCGATTTCCCCAACTGCTACCGCCCGGCTGGCGACCAGGCGCTGTTTGAGCTGTGCCGAGTCGAGTGGTTGATCAGCCACCCAGGG
>JANQET010000196.1 GCA_028278265.1 Myxococcota bacterium | reverse complement strand
CAGCGGAGACCGGCTTGTCATCCGATCCGGCGATGAACTGGCGCTTGAGCCAATTGGATCACCTTCGCCTGGTCTCCAACTCGGACGCCCATTCGGCGGCCAAGCTGGGGCGGGAGGCCAACTTGTTCGATATCGAGTTAAGCTTCCCCGCGCTGCTCGAATCCCTCAAGACGGGTCGGGGGTTCAACGGCACCATCGAGTTCTACCCTGAGGAGGGAAAATACCATTTGGACGGTCACCGCAAGTGCGGCGTCCGATTGGAGCCCGAAGAGACCCACCGCTATGACGGACGTTGCCCGGAGTGCGGCGGTAAGCTCACCGTCGGGGTGATGAGCCGGGTGCACGACTTGGCGGATCGACCCGCCGGATCCCGTCCGGACGAGGTGTCGCCGTTCGTCAACCTGGTGCCGCTGGACGAAACCGTCGGTGAGGTGTTGGGCGCCGGGCCGCAGACCAAAAAAGTCCAAGCCCTGTTGGAGCGGCTTCGCAGCGCCCTCGGTCCCGAACTGGCCATTCTCAAGGACCTGCCGTTGGAGGAGATCGAGCACGCCGGCGGGGCACCGACCGCCGAGGCGATCAAGCGCATCCGTCAAGGCACGCTGAGTGTCGACGCGGGGTTTGACGGGGAGTTCGGCAAGGTGCGCATTTTCAGCCCGGGGGAGCGAGATCACCTGGTGGGTCAGATGACCTTTTTAAAAACGGCCAAATCGGACTCACGCCCCAAAAAAAGAACCGCCCCATCCCCAAAAACCGAGCGCGCACCGGACCCGCAACCGCTGCCCGAAGCCGATTCGATTGCCTTTTCACCGGAAACGCCCCTGGCCGGATTGGATGCCGACCAACTCGCGGCTGCCCAAACCGAAACCGGTCCCCTGTTGGTCGTCGCCGGACCGGGAACCGGCAAGACCCGAACCCTGGTCTGCCGCATCGCCCATCTGGTGCAGCAGGGGATTGTCGACCCCGCCGAGGTGTTGGCCATCGCCTTCACCAACCAGGCGGCCGAGGAGCTCAAACAGCGGATCGGGCGTGCGATTCCCGGCGCCTCGGATCGGGCGCCCCGGGTGGCCACCTTTCACGGGTTCGGCCGTTCGGTGATCAAGGCGCTGAGCGGCGAAGAACCCGAGCTGGTCGAAGAGGAGCAACGCCTGGCCCTGATCAAACGGGCTGCCGGAGAGGAGGTAACGGATCGACAAGCCGGACAGCTGCTGTCGAAAATCAGCCTGGCCAAACAGTCGCTGGAACCGGAAACCGCGTTGGGGGATCAGCCCGAGCTTAGCGCGGTGTATGAGCGATACGAGCAGCTGCTGGTTGAAAACGGGTTGATGGATGTAGACGACTTGGTGCTCAAGGCCCATCGACTGCTGGCTGCTGATTCGGAGGCGGCACAGCAGATGGCCAGACGGTACAAATCGATTTCAGTCGACGAATATCAAGATGTCAACGATGTGCAGGCCGCCCTGATCAAGCAACTCTCACCGACCGGTGAGTCGCTGATGGCGATCGGCGATCCGGACCAGGCGATTTACGGTTTTCGCGGCGCACGCCCCGGACATTTTCTTCGCTTCGCCCAGGCCTATTCGGGGGCTCAGATCGTCTCGTTGAAAACCTCCTATCGCCTGACCCACCAGGTGCTCGCAGTGGCGCGATCCGTGCTGCCCGAAGGAAAAACCAGCGGTAACGGTTTGAGCGCGTCGCGTCTCGGTAAGTCGGTGGAATTGATCGCCTGCCCCACGGCCAAAAGCGAAGCGGAGCAGATCCTGGTCCGGCTCGAACGCCTACTCGGCGGTACCAGCTACTTTGCCGTGGACTCGGGCCGCGGGGACCACGGGGAGGAGCTGCCCATCGGATTCGGCGACGTGGCTGTGCTCTCGCGCACCAAGGCCCAACGACGGGAGATTCGCGTGGCGTTGGAGCGATCATCGGTTCCCTGTCACAGTGTCGGCGAAGGGGAACCCCACGATCCGCGCAGCGAAAAAGTTGCCCTGATGACGATGCACGCGGCCAAAGGAAGGGAGTTCGAGGTGGTCTTTATCACGGGTGTGGAGCCCGGATTGATGCCCCTCGATTTGGCGGGGATCAGCGGCAAACCGAATGAGGAGCGCCGCCTGCTCTACGTGGCGATCACCCGGGCCAAAACCCTGGCCGTGATCAGCTACGCCGGACAGCGGACCCTGTTCGGCAAGCGGCTCGACGGCGGACCGTCCCCCTTCCTGGCGCAACTTCCGGCCAAGGCGATACAGCGTCAACGACCCGCCATGCCACAGAAAAAAGCCCCAGACCCCCAGCTGAAATTGTTTTGAGGTGCACCATGCAAACTGTGGAACAGGCGATCATCATCCAGGGAACCGACGGCGTAGAACTCGAGGGCCGGTGGGCCGCAGGTGACAGCGCCGATGGAGTGGTGCTGTGTCATCCCCATCCCCAGTACGGCGGGACGATGGACAACAACGTGGTGATCGCGGCGCGGGATTATTTTTCTTCTCAGGGCTTTGGCACGCTGCGGTTCAACTTCCGCGGGGCCGGGCAGAGCACCGGGCAGTTCAGTCAAGGGGTCGGCGAGGCTGCTGATGTCAGCGCCGCCTGCGCGTTCGTCGGTCAGCAAAGCGGAGTGGAACGCATTCACGCGGTGGGTTACTCATTTGGTGCCTTTGCTGTCCTGCATGCGATCGATCGGGGGTTGGAGGTGTCGTCGTGTGCCCTTATCGCACCACCGGTGAGCGCCATGTCGTTTGACAACCTGACGCTGCCCGACCGACCCTGTCTGATCGTGGCCGGAGACGCCGACACGTTCTGTGATTCGACCGCCTTGGAGCAGTGGCTGCAACGCCAGCCGAGCAGCACCCACGAACGGCGCCACCAAATACTAACCCACACGGATCATTTCTTCTGGGGCGCCGAGACCGAGCTTCAAGAAGCGCTCGCTCGGGGTGTTGTGCGTGAGACACCCAAAGAGGGATAGGGAATCGATGGCCACTCGGGGCATCAGTCGCATGGGTCGGGGGTGCCTCGCGATCTTCGTTTGTCTAGTGGGCTGTTCGGATCCCCAGCCAGTGCACCCCCCAAAAAAAGTCGCTGAGCTAGATCCGCAAACGGTCACCGCAACACAGGACGCGGCGCCGCGGCACACCCCGACGATCGCATCGCAAGAATTCCCACCTGATGTTCCCCCTGGGATCGCCCCCGCCCGGGCCAATCAGCTCACCGTGGTGGTCAGCAACGACATGTTGCGGGCGACCGACGGAAACCAGATGGCCCCCCTGAGTATCATCGCCTCTGAGATTACCAAGCTCACCCGCTCACCCGACGGTCGGATGATCAGCGTTGACTACCACTGGCTCAGCGCCTGCGCACCGGAGGTCAAACGGCGTCAATTCTCGGTGGCCTCGCTGGAGGCCCGACTGCTGAACAAGCAGGCACTCAAGCGACACAGGCAAAAAGAGTACCGGACCGCGGCAGAGGGGTTCGCCCGAGCCGTCGCCTTGGATCCGGATTATGAGCAAGCGCGGACCAATCTGGCCTGTGCCCAAACCCTGCTCAACCAGAGAAGCGCCGCCTTGGCCACCCTGGCGCCCCTGCTCAAAGAGAATCCGGCGCGGATCTATCTCAAGATCTTGACCGACGATGACTATTTGGGGATCAGAACCGAGCCCGCGATCAACGCACTGAAATCCCCTGTGCCGGGTACGGCGCGTCTGGTTGATCGGGTGGAGAAATTCACTGTGGCCTATTCGGCAGCCAAGCAACTATTCGCGTCGATCAGTGTCGCCCGCTCCTGGGGTAGCCTCGAATGGTCGGCATGCCTGAATGTCCACGACGCCAAAACCGGGCGCTTCCTGTTTGATCATGTGGTGGTCGATTGGGGAGACACCCCTGCAGATGGGGAAGGGGGCGGTCGGTATCTGCGTCCCAAACAGGTGTCCCAGCGCCGAAAAGCGTTGAATCAATTCCTCGCTGATTTCGGTTTCAACGTACCTCAGTCGCTCCACATCGGCTCACCGATCGAAGAACATGCCAACGGTTGGCCCACCAAGGTTAAATTCAAAACACAGAAGCTCTCTCTAGTTCTCAAAAACAACATCGCCCGAGTAATTCGACAAAACAAAATACTGGCCCGGCAGAAACCCGCCGGAGGGCAGATGATAGAGCGCGCGTTCTATCTGTCCCAGCCGCCCACCGCTATCTACTTCTGGCAGATCGATGAACCCGAAGGCTGCGGCATCGAAGCACCGGTGAGCGGTGTCGAAGTGATCCCCCTGACCAGAACTGGGTTCTGACCAGTCCGCCCCAATGGCTCACTCTACTTCACACGCTAGATCGCTGCGCGACATAAGCGATATGACGCCGACCCTTGCAGATGGCATCGATGAGATTTGATCAATCACCAACAGGAGGACTGGAGCAAGGCACTTCTCCGAGTATGGTTTAGGCTACCGTTCAAAATCCCTTGAGATACCAAACATCGCCTTGGAAGACGGGCTGTACCATGGTGTTCCAACCACCGACCAACCAGATTCTGTTTTTGTAGACTGCCGAGGCGGTCGCCCAGCGGGGGAGCCAGGGGGCCGGTTCACTCTGCTCCTCCCAGGTCAGGCCGTCGCCCGTGGTCCAGACATCCGATTGCGGGCCGTCGGCGCGTTTGCCGCCAAAAATCCAAATCTGTCCGTCGATCACCTCACCACGGGCCCCGTTCCGAGCCAGCCAACTGTTGTTGTCAGGCGTTGCTGCTATCCAGTCGGAGCCGTTCTCGGTGTGCCAGACATCATACCTGTCGGCCGCGCCGATGACCCACATTTTGTCGTCGAACACGACGAGCGGGAAGGAATGTCTTTCAGACCAGGGCGCCGCGGCGGTGGCTTGCTTCCAGTCGACGCCGTCCGAAGAATACCAAACATCGTTGTAGGACTCTTTTTCGTCAAAATAGAAACCACCGGCGACCCATAATTTGTCGTCGAACACCACCGAACGCTGCTTGGATCTGATCGACCACGGGGCGTTGTCTGTGACCATTGTCCAGTCGATACCATTTTCTGATCGCCACACCTGGCGATTGGGGTTTCCGCCACTTCAGCACTTTTCACTGCCGGAGATGGCCCAGAGTTCTCCTTTGAATTCGATAATCGAAAAATCAACCCGAGCCGGCCAATCGGTCGAGTCTGCGACCTTGGTCCAGTCGACGCCATCGGTGGTGTGCCAGATGTCGTCCATGTAACCGTCATCACCACCCAAGTCATCGTCCATTCGCCCTTTGTAGAGCCAGAGCTTGTCCTTGAACACGACCAGACCGTGTCCCTGCCGGGCGCCCCATTGCGGGTTGTCAGTGGCCAGTTCCCAGCTCAAATCCCCATCGCTGTCACTGTCCGAATCTGCGTCACTGTCCGAATCTGCGTCACTGTCCGAATCTGCGTCACTGTCCGAGTCCGCATCGCTGTCTGCATCCGCGTCGCTGTCCGAGTCTGCGTCACTGTCCGCATCCCCATCGCCATCCCCATCCCCATCGGTATCCGCGTCCCCGTCACCGTCCGCGTCCGAATCACCGTCCGCGTCAGTATCCGCGTCGCCACCGTCCGGATTGTCATTGTCTTGGGTATTCGTCTCACAGGCGGCTAAGGTCGTACATAGGACCAACACCTGAGTGATCAAAATCGCAACTTTAGTGCACATGGTTATGAGTGGCCCTCCTTTCGCACGGTGAAGTAGACCGGTAGATTTCAGCATCAGAATGCTGTCTCTGTTGTGGATGCAATGCCCTGAATCGGGTGACTTTTTGTCGGGCTCCTGCGTTCGGTGTGTGGCGCTGGCAGTAGGACCGGAGCCGGCTCTTTTAGTGCATTTGTAACAACACAGAATTAAACGGAAGATGTGATTTTGCGAGAAACGGTTTATAATGGATGCGGTTTTCTGTCCGTGTAACGAGAAAGGAGACCGCTATGTCGAGAAAGATTTTGGTGGTGGTTTTGTTGCTGACACCGCTCGTCTGCGGGGTCGTCCGGGCGATGCCGGCGTTCGGTGAACTCTACTCCATCAGGCAGCCGAATGGATCGCGCCATGCAGTGCGGATCTTTGGTGATGAGTTTTACCGCCGCATCGAGTCGGTCGACGGCTATACGCTGATACGCGATCCGGCGAACGGGTGGGCCGTCTATGCGAGGCTATCGGCGGACGGCCGACGGTTGGTGCCCACTTCGGTTCACTATGTAGGGCAAAACAGTGACGGCGTCGCCCGGCAATTGGGTCTGGTCAAAGGGTTGCGCTTGAATCGTGCCGCCCGGGATGCCATCGCGGCGCAGGCGCGCAGGCGTCTGATCGGCACCGATCGGTTGCCGCCTTACTACTTTCAACGGCGCCAAGTCGAAGGGGAGATTCTGGGACTGACCCTGTTGGTCGATTTTTCAGACTGCCCTCAGAACATTGCACAATCGGAGATCGAAGGCCTGATGAATGAGGAGGGATATTCCGGATTCAACAACAACGGCTCGGTTCGGGATTACTTTTACGATGTTTCTTCCGGCAAGCTGACCTACACCCAACACGTGGCCGCGTACTATCGCGCTGAAAATACCAAAGAGTGGTACAACGATCCGAATGCCGACGGGCGGGCCAAAGTCCTGCTCGGTGAAGCACTGGATAACCTGGAGGCCGACGGATTCGATTTCTCCACCCTGTCGATTGAGAACGGCAATATTATGGCAATCAATATTCTCTATGCCGGCAATATCGATGCGGACTGGGCAGAAGGACTGTGGCCCCACATGGGATCCTATACTGATTTCAGTGCGGACGGGGTGCAATCCCGTCGCTATCAGATGACCAATATTAGCAACAATCCAAAGATCAATACCATCTGTCACGAAAACGGCCACATGATTTGCGGCTTTCGCGATTTGTACGATTACGACGGCGATTCGTATGGCACTGGTGAATACACCTTAATGGCGCGCGGTGCCGGGTGGGGCAACCCAATTCCGATCAACGCGTTCTATCGAGACCTGGTCGGCTGGGAGACCACCGTCGATATCACCGACGCCTCCCCTGGAGAGGTATTCACCCATGTCGCCAATAGCTACAGCTCCTTTGTGTATCGCAACAAAGCAAATGAAAACGAGTTCTTCTACATCGAATCACGCCTCCAGAGGGGGCGGAACAAGAGCGTCCCGGACGAGGGTCTGGTGGTTTGGCACGTGGACAAACAAGGGGACAACAGCGACCAAGAGATGACGCCCCAGAGCCACTACTACATCTCGGTCGAGCAGGCCGACAATCAATTCGAACTGGAACGGCACATCAACGCCGGTGGAGAAGAGGACTTGTTTCACGCGGGGTACGAGGACACTTTCTCGGACCAAACCTCCCCGGACGCCAAGTGGTGGGACGGCTCGAATTCAGGACTGCACATTTCCAAGGTCAGCACGGTGGATGATGAGATGAGTTTCGAGATCGGATCGACCGACGGGGATGCCGATACAGACGCCGATAGCGACGGGGACGCGGACACCGATGGGGATGCGGACACCGACGCAGACGCAGACGCAGACGCAGACGGAGACGGAGATACGGATGGGGACGGAGACGCGGATGGGGACGGAGATGCGGATGGGGACGGAGACGCGGATGGGGACGGAGATGCGGATGGAGATGGGGATGAGACGGATCGCAGCGGCGACAGCTGTGGCTGTCGAGCCGCGGGGCTGGCTCGGAACGGAAGCCGGGTCAGGCTTTTGCAGTTGGTTTCACGCTTCGATGGTTGTTAGGACGCTTTTGAGGTGCACCTGAAGTGGGCGTAAAGTCCCGTGCATTCGTCGAATGCCAAATTGGCTACCGGCGCGAGATAGTGGCTGGAATCAGCAAAAAGCGAGAGGGCTGCAATTGACCGGTCGTGGGGTGTGTGACCCAAAATCCCCAGGGCGCGCAGCAGATCAGCTGACGGCTCCTGTTCCCCGTCCTGGGCTTTTTTGAGCAGCTCTATGCAAGGTTCCATCTCATCGAGGTACTCATCGGGATCCATGAACACCGATTGGGGCGAGGGCATCAGATTGTGCGCGCGACCGTAGAGTTCCAAAAAGTCCATATCCGTCCTGTTTACCTCCCAGTAGAAACCGTTCATATCGATCTCACCGGTTGTGTGATCAAGCCGGGGAATTGAGGAGCCGACGAAAAAACGGTTTTGGTCTTTTCTAGTGCTTTGTGATGGTTTTCTTATGCGGATTTTCTTTCTCGACATCTCAGTCTCCTTTTCTTGATGGGGCCATCGGTCCAGCTGCTACCCCTATCGACCGCTTGAACCCAAGTGTTGCGTACTTTTTATAAAATTGATGAGCCCGGCGAGCTAAAGCGCCTTAGGTGGTCTGAAATGCGAATAGTTTGACGGGAATAATGTAGAATGATTTTATATGGTTTGGATTCTTCGCGGAGAGGGATATGAAACTCAAACGACTGGTCTTGAAGAATTATCGGGGGTTCGAAACCCTAAATCTAAAATTTCATCCAAAGGTGACGGTTCTGGCTGGGGTTAACGGTAGCGGGAAGACGTCGGTTTTGGATGCGATTTTTAGGGGATTGGTCCCAATGATGAAACCGGATACCAGTTGCGGTTTTTCCCCGATGGACACACGATTGGGGCAGCGCAGTGGTGAGGCTGTGCTCACGATCGAAATCAGCGGCCGCCCCTTCTCGGGAACATTTTTAGCTGTTGAAGGAGGGTGGAAAGAGGGGGCTTTAACCCCTGTGGGATTTACCGATACACAAAAAGCCTCCGGTCCCCTTCCCGTCTGGGTATACTACACGGTTGAACGACACGCCGCTGACGGAACACCTGGCTCAACCAATCCGGGTGTATGGGAAGCGAAGAAAGCGTGGGAGCCAAGTGTTGGCAGAAGCTCATTCAAAGATTTCTTTCACTGGTTTCGAGAGAGGGAAGATGTCGAAAATGAAGAGCGCCGCGACGATTCTGGTTTTGTAGATCATCAGTTGCAGGCGGTACGACACGCCCTCGAAATGATGCTTCCCGGATACGAGAAACCCCGCGTGAGAAGGCCGCGATTTGGCCAGAATAAAAATGGGAATCTGTCCGTTGATAAGCCGGTGTTGGCCATCACGAAGGATGGTGAGGAGCTGGCGTTTGAACAGCTGAGTGAAGGCGAGCGAACCACGGCAGCGCTGGTTTGTGACATTGCCCGGCGGTTGGCCATTGCGAATCCCGGTTCGGACAGCAATCCTTTGGAGGGTGAAGGTGTGGTGCTGATCGATGAAATCGATCTTCATTTGCATCCCTCCTGGCAAGCACGAATCATTCCCGCTCTGGAAAAAACATTTCCTCATCTTCAATTTGTGGTCACGACCCACTCGCCGATTGTGCTCAGCTACGTGAGTTCGGAAAGTGTCCAGCTCATCAAAGAATTTGAGTTGGTTGAGCGGTTGTCCAACACGCGCGGGAGAGATCCGAACGCGGTGTTGACCGATGTTTTCGACTGGTGGTGAAACAGCGTCTTGGTACTGATAGTGGATGGTCGGTGGGCAAATTGGAAAAAGAGTTGAGACGAATCCAGTCTATTCGTCCACTACCTGTTTTTGCCGGGATGATGGAGTGGTGGCTGAAGCGCCTGATACAACGCCGATCCAAGTAGTTTGGTTTGGCCCTACCCTGCTGCGGCTCGCTCGACCGTGCCGGGGGACACGCCGATGCAGCGCTTGAAGGCGCGGTTGAACGCTGCCTCGGAGCGATATCCGTATTGCTGAGCGAGCTCATCCACCGTGGCCCTTCCGTCTCGGAGTGCCCGGCGGACGGCGTGCATGCGCAGATGCGTAACGTATTGCATCGGTGTCGTCTCCATGAGTTGCGCAAAGCGGGCACAAAAGCTGGACCGTGACATCCCCGCGATCGACGCCATGGAGGGTACGCTCCAGGCACGGGTTAGGTCCTTTTGGACCTGGATGAGCACGCGGCCGATCTGTGTGTCGTTGACAGCGGCGAGGAGTCCCGTGCGCTGATGGGCATTTTTTTCGATCCACGCGCGGATGGACTGGACGACGAGAATATCGGCGAGTCTGGTGAGCACCGTTTCACCGCCGGGCTGCAACCGCTTCGCTTCCGCCGCGAGGAGTCGAAGGGTCGCTTCAGACACCTACACAAATCGCTCGATCGGGATCTCTGCCGCTTGAGTAGCCAGATTACGGTTATTGAAAGATAGAGTTTGGCGTTTGTCGAGCATCGGTTATTACTTTTTTTGGTACTGTTGCCAATCGGATCGGTTTAAAGAGCTGAGTCGACCCGGGTCGTTGCTTGCTGTTGAGGGAGAAACTGGATGGAACAACTGACGATTCTCGGTGATCTGCTGTTGATCTTCGCCATCGGGGTGGGTGTGGCGCTGGCACTGCGGCGGTTCGGGGTACCACCGATTGCGGGATTCATCGTGGCCGGGATCGCTGTCGGACCCGAGTCGCTGGGGTTGGTCGATGATGTCCACGAAATCGAAGTGCTGGCTGAAATAGGTGTGGTCCTGCTCCTGTTCGGTGTCGGGCTCGAGCTCTCCCTGGACAAGGTAAAGCGGCTCTGGAAACCGATCTTGTTGGGGGGCACGCTCCAGATGGGGATCACTATTGGGATCGCGACCTGGATCGCGATCGGCTTCGGGTTTGATTCGAGACAGGGTATCTTCATCGGCTTTTTGGTTGCTGTGTCGTCGACCGTCATCGTGCTTCGGGGATTGGAATTCCGTCGCGAGATCGATGCGCCTCACGGGCGCTTCGCGTTGGGTATCTTGGTCTTTCAGGACCTGTGCGTGGTGCCGATGATGCTGGCCATCCCCCTTTTGGCCGACAACTCGGGTGATGGTTGGGAGCCGGCAATTGCGCTGGGTAAGGCAGCTGCGGTGGTGGCAGGTGTGTTGGTGGCATCAAGAGTGTTGGTCCCGCGGCTGTTGCACCATGTGGCGTCGACCCGGCAGCGCGATCTGTTCGTACTCGTCGTCCTGCTCATTTCAGTTGGCACGGCCTATTTGGTTTCGTTGGTGGGCGTATCGCTGGCGCTGGGTGCGTTCTTGGCCGGGTTGGTGGTCGCCGGAAGCGACTATCGCCATCAGGCCATGGCAGACCTGATCCCGTTTCGCGAAGTGTTGGCCAGTCTGTTCTTCATTTCGGTCGGTATGCTGCTCGATCCGGCTGTATTGGTTGAGGAACCGCTTCTGGTGTTCGCCCTGCTCGGGGTGATCGTGGTCGGGAAGTTCGGTATTGTATTGGCAGTTGGTCTGCTGCTTCGCCTGCCGTTGCGGGTGAGTCTGATCACCGGAATGAGTCTGGCCCAGGCCGGAGAATTTCTGTTCGTGCTGTTGAAGGCGGCTCAGGGGCAGGGGTTGATGGAGGGGCCATTTGGCGGCAACCTGATGGATTCTCTGATGGGCGCGGCGATTCTCTCGATGTTGGTGACACCGCTGCTGATGTATCTCAGCCCCAATGTGGCGGCCGGTTTGAGTCGAGTGAGCGTTCTGCAGCGGCTGCTGGGAATTCGAACGGTTGATGATCCGGACAGCGCCCCGCAACTGTCCGATCATGTGATCATTGCGGGTTTTGGGGTGGCCGGTGAAGCGCTGGTCGACGCCCTGCGCAAGCAGAAAATTCCCTATGCCATCGTCGATCTCAATGCCGAGACGATACGTCTTTTGGACATGCAGGGGGAACCCGCGTTTTTTGGCGATGTGACCAGCGTGGAAGTTCTCGAACGCTTGGGAATTCACCGGGCAAAACAGATGGTGGTGGCGATCAACGACCCCGGTGCGGCCAAGCGCGCCATCGATACGGCCCGGGAGATTGTACCCGAGTTGCCCCTACTGGTCCGAGTCGGATACGTCGGTGAGGTGGAAGCGCTGTTGGAGGCTGGCGCCACCAACGTGGTGGCTTCGGAATACGAATCAGCGGTCGAAATCGTCTCGCTCGTACTGGCAGCTCACGGAGTCGCAACCTCAGCGATCAATAGCCAAGTGGAGCAGATGCATAACGGCTGCCGAGCGAGAAACGGTCGCTAGCAACACTGATTATATGAATTCGTGGTTGCTCTATGCGAGCGATTTTAATGGAGGCAAGATGACAAAAGTAAAAGTGGAATCTAACATCTACTCGTTGCTCAATCCCGGGAGCGTCGTGCTGGTGAGCGCCGGCGACGGCGAAAGGGAAGGGGTGTTTGCGGTCAGCTGGAATATGCCGGTGCGAAAAGACCCGCCGATGGTGGCATTTGAATCGAGCCAGGGCCACTTCACCTATCAATTTGTTCGAAAAACCGGTGAGTTCGGCATCAATATTCCCGAAGCCAAAATGGTCAATCAGGTGCTCGGCTGTGGCAAGGTGTCGGGTAAAACCGGCGTGGACAAGTTCGCCAAATTCGAGTTGGGCCGCCGGCAAGCGGAAAAGATCAAAGCACCGCTTGTTGAAACCGCGTTCGCCAACCTGGAGTGCCGGGTATCCCAAATCGTCGACATGGGGGCCTCGGCATTGGTCATCGGTCAAGTCGTGGCCGCCGTGGCCGACGACCAACACTTCCAAAACGGTCAACTGGTTTTCGACAACGGCCTAGAGCTGCTACACCACCTGGGCGGAAACCGATTCTGCGTGAGCGATCGCGTGATAATCGGAGAGTAAACTCTCACCCGATACCTCAGGTACCTCAGGGACGGACGATACCGGATACTTCAGGTCAGGGACGGCCCTGTTCTTTCAATCGATTTGTTGGGATTTATTGGGGACGGACCTTTTTGTGATAGTAACAACCGCCAAGAAATTGCCCCCCTCTTCCTTTCTCGTATAGGCCGAATTTTCAAAAACGTCGTGTTTTCTCGTGGAGGGGTAAACGTCGGTGGGGCCGGTTACTCTGTGATGCGGTACGGTGGCTTGACTTGGGATTTGTCAGCTATTAGTTTTGACGACGAACAAAACGAACGGTTGTGCAGAATTTACCTATTTGAGGAGAGATTACATGACAAAAACCACGTTAAATCGGTCTGTTCTCGGTTTTTTAATCGCTGCTGTGGTCCTACCGGCGTGCGACGGTGCGTCCGGACCCCCCGCTCAATACAGCGACGTTGCGAACAACACCAACGCATCTTCCGCCTGCGGCGGCGGGGTGTCTGTTGCGGGGAGCTGTTGGTTCCTAGGTGCCCAAGGGGCGTCGTGCGAACAGACCTGTTCAGCTCATGGGGGATATGACACTGCCACAAAAACGTACGCTGGTAGCGGCGGAAGTCTCGCCAATTGCATTGAGGTGGTCACCGCCCTGGGGATCACGGTGCGCGATCCGTTTGACTTCAGAGGAACAGCCGGGTGTACGGTCAACAGCGTGAACAATGTGGAGTGGTTTCGGCACGATGAGACAACACCCACTGCATCGATCGGTCATTTGCATCGCATCTGCGCCTGCCTCAGCGGTGGCTCGGGCGGGGATGCGGACGCGGACAGCGACGCCGATACCGACGCGGACACTGACACCGATGCCGATACTGATGCAGATTCGGATTCTGACGCAGATTCGGATACCGACACCGACACCGATACTGATACTGATGGAGACACCGATACCGATACCGCGGTTTACAATGAGGCGATCGTACTGGTCATCGATCCGTCCATCTCAGCGGAGATTTCCGCCAGTCTCGAACAATATGAGGCCGATTTGGCTGCAATCAATGTGGCGGTGATTCGCCATCCCCAGACCGAATCTACAGCTCCGGCATTGCGTGCCAGCCTTCGCAGCTATTTTGAGCAGAATGAAGTCCCGGTCAAAGGTGCCATTTTGATCGGCCAATTTCCCAAGCCCTACTATCGAATCTATTACCCGGCTGAGAATGGTTGCCTCCTGCGAGGACCTTACACTTCGCTTACCATGCAGTACTACCAAGATCTGGATGGGACGTACGGCGAATGGGGTGCCTGTGCCGAGGAATTCTGTTTCGACACCCACACTGGAGCAATCGACAGCGAAATCTGGATCAGTGTGTTGCCCTGGTACAACGACGAGGCGACCACAGTGGCGGGAATCAACGGGTACTTCAACAAAAACCACGAGTATCGCGTCGGTTCCCGACGGGCATCGATGGGGTTTATCAATCCGATTATGGGCAGCGAATTCGCCACTGTCCAAGCCTACAACAATCAAATAAATGTCGTGCTCAACCAAGGCCCATACACCTGGTCACCATTGACCGAACGCGGCAACGTGTTGGTTACAGCCGACAACCTGCTGAACGATCCGGTTAACTACCCGGGATCACCTGAAGCCTACTACGATGCGCTGCTCACCGGGGAGTACGATTTTGCAGACATCGGCGCCCACGGAAGCCACCAATCTTTCAGCAGCGGTAATTCCATCGTCATCGATGTCGCCTATGCGAGAACCCATGACGTAAAAGCCAATATTCTCTGGGACACATCCTGCAACACCGGCAAAATCGATCTCTACCCCACTCTCGCTGTAGAATTTCTCTACAATCCGGACAACTACGCGGTGGTGATCAAGGCTGCGACCGATCCGCAAGGGGGGCTGGGCACCAACGTAGAGGGCTATTACCGCGCCAATATCGCCCGATACCTTTCACAGGGCGAGACACTGGGACAGAGCTACATCAACCACTTCAACGCAGAATACGTCGGCTGTTTCAAACAGCAACGGGAGTACTTCGGCGCCCATTCGATCCTCTACGGTGATGGGTCGATAAAACTGCAGGAATATATGCCCTAACGGAACGGGTTTATAGGAAGGTTCGACAGTTCCTTTCTTTCTGCTGTTCATCGTTGGCGGTGGGTCTAGAATTGTTGGGTATCGCATAGTCCAATCAGGCAGTGGCTCCGGCGCTCCTTCTCGACCCTTCAACACGCACCACTGCGATGCCAGAACGGTGGGCAGGTTCAACTACTCGATGGTGCCAGTTCGCGTCTTCAGGGCGGAGGTGCTCCTCGAATATCTATCCCGTAAAGCGCCATGACAAACTCTTCCCGGAGTGTCTCTTCTGAGCTTTCCTCCTCACTTGGCGCGTCTTGTTTCAATCCCTCCTGGCGCAGGTACAAGTCGCACAATGACCGATACCGCCTTCTTCGTTCTTCGGCAGTTCGACCCAGCGCCATGTACGCTGGCGGCGGCGTCAACAGACGGGTGAAACGATTGGTTTTTCCCTGAGCGTAGAAAAGATGGCTTGAGTGGGGGTAGCGAGAGGGATGGCTGACCATGCCGGCCCTTACCGGATTGGCGTCACAGTAGAACATCTCTTTGAGCACTTTCCACTCGTTTTCGAGCTCCTCGGTTTTGGGACGGTCGTATGCCACCTTACCCTGTCGCTTGTGACGCCTGTTGTACCAGGCCCCGTAGCGCGAATGTCCATTGCGCATCCAGGCACTAAACTGAACGATAGACGCCTCAAGGCAACCTTTGTTGTCGACTACTAGCCGATCCACTTCATGGGTATGGTTTCCCATCAAACAGTAACTGTGCCATTGGACGTGTTGTTTAATTTCCTCGGAGAACGATTTGTCCAGAGAATTGAGATAAGCTTCTTTTTCCGCGCGGCTGTCGAGCACGTGCTCGCGATTATGTCCGCGCCACATTTTGTGGAAAACACCGGTAATACCGATCTGTAGTCGTCTGGGAATCCTCATCAGCAGAGGGTGTAAACAAGACTCGTGCCAAACAACCAATGAAAAAAAAGCTCAATAATTATGGAGGAGCTATAGTTATAGTCAGAGCATATAAGAATACGGCGAAATCGCCGGCGAAGGGGCTCCCGTCCCAAAGTTCCGCCTCTGTCCCCGGCCCACCCCATCTTCGCCTCACGCTTCACCTCCGTCCCTGTCTCACGCCCTACGCTTCACCTCCGTCCCTAATTTCCTAATTTGTTGCCAGGCGCGCGGATTAACCGGTTTGTCATCCCCGACCGGTTAGAAAATGAGGCGTGTCCAAATCGGGGTAAGGGTGGGCGAACCGCGACTGCCCAGCATTGAACAGTTGCATCCGGCGTCTGTGTTTTCATTGGGGTCGCCATTCGAATCATTGTTGTCATCATCGTCATCATCGTCGTCGTCGTCACATTCCCCGTCGGAATCTCCGTCGCCGCCTGGACCGGCGGTTACGGATACGCTGTCGATCCAGATTGTGGTCCGGTGGGCTTTCCCGTGCATGAAGGAAAGCCGGGCGGTTTCGGTGGCCGGTGCGACGGCTTCGAATTCGTAGGTTTTGGCTTGTGGGCCGATATCGACAGGCCAGATTTCGTAAAATTCCCACTCTTCGTCGAAATTGGGATCCTGACCCGCCGGGAAGTGGGTGTGGTCCGCGTTGACGTGATGGTCCATGAAATAGAGTTGAATCGTGGTGGACGCCTCCGATTTGGCCTCGAAAGAAATCTTGTACCTTTCACCCTCAATCACCTGGAACGCCTGAAACAACTGAATCTTCCAATCCTTTGGTGCGTACTCGATTTCTTTTTGCCAATGATTGCCCATGTCGTTCATCGGTTCGGTGGAGAGAATACAGCTGTTTTGACCGGTCAATTGCTCACTGCTATCGATCAGGATATCATCCGGTGCGGGCTTGGCGTTTCCGTCTTGAGAGCCCATCCATTTCCAATCAACCGCGACGCTGGTGGCGGGGAGGTCGAAACCACCGTCCATAATCAATTCCACTGACGAATCCAACGTGACGCAGAGTTTATTGGATTTGTCACTTTCGTTCCCCGCCCGGTCCATCGCTGTCACTTGAACATTTGCCACGTCGCCCCAGTACAAATCTTCTACCGGATATTGCTCGCCGATAATGTAATCCCAAAGTTCGCCATCTTTGTAGATGGTATAGTGCGCCAGTCCGGCGTCGCCGCTATCGGTCACCCCATTCCAAGTGAGAAAGTCCCCGTCTCGACTCAAATTTTCGACGGCGTTTGGGGCCTGATCGTCGTCGTAGAAAAACAGCGCGCGGGTGGTCTTCTCATCAGCGGCGAAAAAAAAGGCGGGGTTGTCCATGCGGTTGAAAAACTGGTCCTTGACCGAATTGGGCATCTGCAATCGAGCATCCCCCCAGGGAAACATGCCGTTGCCCCCCACCATGTCCTGAACGTCCCAATCCCAATTGATGTACGTCATCTGTTTAATCGTGGGCTGAGCTTCAATCATCGAGAAATAGATCTCGAACCAATCCCATTTGTCATAGGTGACCTGGTTGACGATCATCGGCGAGGCCTCTCCAATCATCAATGGAATGTCCCGCTCCGCTCCCATCTGGGCCATCTCCAACATGACCGAATGCTGACCGCCGGCGATGTCGCTGAACACGTTGAACCCGAGCCAGTCGACCCATTCGTCGCCGGGGTAGAACGGTCCGATTCCCTGGGAGCCGGAAAGACTGGCGTTCCACACCAACGCCGCCTCCAGATCGGCCTCGCGGATCTTTTTGGCAAAGATGCGCCAGACCTGAATAAACTCCTCCGGTGAGTACGGGGTCAGCCAGGGGTCGCCGGGAAAATTATTGAACTCGTAGCCGACCCGAAGAAAAGTGGGAATACCCAAGTACTTCAAACCGGCCACCAGATTGTCGAGCTCGTCATCCTGTGATCCGTCGATGTATTGCTGCCACAGGTAGAAGATGTTGATCCCGATCTGCGGAATGACATAGTACCCCTGGCGATGGAATTTCAACAGTTCCTGTTTCAGCTCATGAGACCAGTTGGGACGCATGTTCCATGTGTCGTAATAGTCCATGAACAGATTTGGTTTTTGATCTGCGGGAGCGATATTCCAATAGTTCTCGAATCCGTCAAACCCGGTGGTCCCGGCTTGGCCGGCGCCACTCCAGATCTTGCCTCTGAGCTCCAGCAGCTTGCCGCTTTCGATTCGGGGCTCCATTGGCCCGCGCGGAGCATGGGCATTCAGTTGCGTTTCAACGGTAAATGTCGTCAAGCAGAAGAGACCCAAAGTTAAGAGACTAACCCTCATTGAACTGTTCCTTTCTTTGTCGCGAGCCATGCGGTTAGAACAGCAGCCCGATCAGTGACCGCCGCTCGTGCAGGATCCGACAACCACACCCGCCATTGTCGTCCTCGTTCGAATCGGCGTCGCCATCGGTATCCGAGTCACCATCACCATCGGCATCGACATCAATATCAATGTCTACGTCACTGCCCCAGTCGCAGTCGTCCCCCCAGTCGCAATTGTCGTTTGTCTCCAAGCCGCTGGCGACGACCAGCTCCCCCGGGGGCACCGTCATTTCGGCGCAGTCCGAAAACCGCACCGCTATTTCGTTGTCGTTGGCGTTGTACACCACATAGGTGCGATTGTTCTCCTCGCCAAAGACACCGTAAGAAGGGGTGTCCGCCAAAATAGTCGAGTCATATGGTCCGAGCCCGTGCCAGTTGTGGATCCAGTGATAGTAATGGGGCGGGGTTTCACTCGGCGGACTCGGCTCGCTCTGTCCGTACGGATTGCTGTTGTAATACTCGAGTGCCCGCTTCGGATCGGCCATCGCCAGCATGTTCCAATACAGTTCGTTCCATCGGTTGACCCCGCCGTATTTGTCCAAAAACCAGTCAATAAAATAGGTCACGTACTCCCTGTTGTACGCCAGATACACCGACCCGGTGGTCACCGGCAGGATGTTGATCCCCGCCGGATACTCCTGGTAGCCGGTCTGCTCGCTGCCGAACCAGGTGGCAAATCCGGCCTTGTCCCCCCAAATCCAGCCCGACACGGGATAGTCATAGTTCGCCTCTTCCCAAAGGGGACCTTCTGTGCCGCCGAACGAAGGACCATTGGGATAGACAATATCGTTGAAATCCCACCAGTAGTTCATCACTGCTTCCGATTCGGTCGCGTACAAAAAGATACCCAGATCGCGAATCTCATCCCGGCCCATTACCACGCCCCAGAGCGTCACACCGGAGGCGAAGTTCAATGCCTCTGAGCTGGACTCCAGATTGCATCCATCGATAAAATCACACGCGCCGGTGGCCCACCCGTGACCCTGGTACGGTTCCATCATGCGCAAGAACGGAAACAGTTCGTCGTCCCGTTTCCAGCTGTTGGCCGAGCGAATCAGCAACTCGATCCGATCGGCCCAGGCGTCAGCCCATTGTCGATCGTGTTGGGCCACTATCGCCGCTGCCTTGACGAAGTACCCGACCTGAAAGTGAAAATCGTTCATGTGGGAATCGGAGAACATACCCTGGTTGGGTGGATTGCCGATCAGCGCCCCGTAATTGTCATCATAGTAGAACCAACAATCATCCCCCGATTCGGTGAAACTGAGCCAGTTCTCGATGGCGTTTTTCACCCACTGAATGATGGTGTCCCGCTCCGACACCATTCCCAGCTGATGGGCGATGGGGATGACTTGTGCCGTTCTGCCGAGGGTCACGCCGGTGGAGTACACCTCATTGCCTTGGAAGATGTTGTTCCCCTCCCCCGATTCGACGAGTTGTGCCACCAACGATTTTAAATGGGCTTGGTCGTAACCACTCGCGCTGTTGGCGACATCGGGAATTTCGGGCAAAATTCCGCGATATTTCAATTTGGTACTGAACGCCCCGTTGGGGGCTTCGATGAGTTTCATCGGCCCGCGAGCCGAACTATAGGTGTAGTCCGCAAAACCGTTCTCAGGGACGTGGTGCAGCCATTGATGGGGATAGAGCGCGAACAACAGGGCATCCGGTCCGGGTTCTTTCTGATCGAACTCGGCGACGAAGACGGTTTTGAGCATCGCGCAGCTTTCGTCATACTCCCACTTTATTTTCGTGTCGGTGATGAAGTTGTAGGCAAACTGTCGAAAATATTCCAGCGCGGCGACTTTGTCATCCGTGCCGCTGTCGGGAATATGCACAATCGAACAGTATGCTTTCCCTCCCAAATCCGAGGTGAAGGTGTGAATCCCTTGTGCGTCGTCTTCAACGGTCCAGGTGGCCCCGGTCGGTGCGTAAAGCGCGTAGTGATCGCTGCGAGAATACATCGGCTGGCCCTGCTCGTCGGTGATGTGGATCTTCACTCCGACGCCGATGACGTTGTCCTGATGGTGCCAAACCTCGGCTGAATTTTTTGTGGTCACTTTGATGCCGTTGTCGGAAATGAGATTGATGTACGGATTGCCATTGGCAAAATGGGCCCGCAACCCGCTTTGTGGCCAAGCAACCTCCACTGCCCAGTCTGAGCTCCCGTTCAATTCGCCCGGTCCCTGCGTCCCGTTTCGGGTTTCGAACTGTAGGCCTCGAGAATACTCGTGAATGAACCGGTAGTGAGGGTTCCCTGCACCGGCGTTGTAGACGTATCGCGTATTGAGTGCCGAAATCGAGGGCGCTTTGCCGCTTTTGTCGAGATGGATGGTCAACGGATCAGCGATCAGGCTGATCAACTCGGGAAATTCTTGAGAAGAGGGCCAATCATCCGGATCGAAATAGAGATTCGTCTTCCAGCTGTGGGACTCAATAGGCAGCTGCATATTGCCGGACAGACGCACGGGTGGAACGGGTCGGCGCACGTGGCCCGGGTTGGTCGTGGAATAGGCGGGATCCTGCAACAAATTGCGAACAGCTGATGAATCCCGATCAGCCGCCACAGGGTAGATCTCCAACGACATCATCGCGAAGAATAACCAGAACAAAAGGGATATGCGGTAAGCTCTCTTTTTCAATACAATCCTCCTTACGACGCCTGGTCGGCCGCGGTTTGCCTCATGGCGGCTTGAAACTACGAGCAATGCCTGTGCCACTGTTGATGTGCCGCAATATCGGCCGGTCTGCAGCTGCGATCCGCGGAATCATACGTATGAATTCATACATGGCGTGGTAAACCACACGCCAAACAGCTCCGAAAAACAGCAGGACGATGGTGGGGATAATGTTTATTAATCGGACTGATGTCGCTTTGACTCGCGGTATTTTTTCGCGGCCCGCTTGGCCAGGGTCAGGGCTTTTTCCAGTGCCCGCTCCGCCGCTACCTCCACATCGGGCTTGACCCCCACCCCCTCCCAGTTGGTCTGGGTCACCGGATTGATCGCCTTGCCGGTGGAGACGCGGATTGTCAGGTGCGGGGAAATGCTGAATTTGGGTGCCGGGTTTGCACCACCACCGGTGGACTGACCGACGATGGTGGCGCGCTCCCGTGTCTGCAGGTTGTAGGCGAACTCCTCTGCACCGGAAAATGTCGATTCGGAGGTGAGCACGAAGACGGGAACGTGGGGCCGTTTCTTGCCATCGATTTCATCGAGTGTCCAAAATTCTTCTGTCCGATCCCCCTCGCGCCAGTACAGGCTGTTGAGGTGGGTCTTCGTATCGAAGAGATAGCTGCACCAGTACTGTACACTCTGTGGCACCCCTCCGGGGCTTTTCCGCACGTCGAAAATGATCGCATCTGTATTTTCAATCGTCTTCATTGCGCTGGCAATGGTTTTCCTCGCCATCAAAAACAGTCGCAGATTGATGTAGCCGATGTTGCCCGATAGCGCCGTTGCTTCTTCGAGACCGTTAAGGCCCGTCGGGGGTGGTGCAGGGGCGAGGGCACTCGATGGCGTTCCCTCGGGGTGAACCCTTACGTGCCGGTCCTTGGTGACGTGACGTAGATCTTCGGTCAGTCGCTCTGCAAAGATTTCTAGTTTCAATATATTGTCATATTCGCCCTTTTCAATCGCCTCCTCCACGTATCGCCCCGCCGAGATACCAACCTCTGGATCCACGTACCGTTTGCGCATAATGGCGACGATTTGGGCGACGATTTTGCGCCGCTGTTCGTCGGTGAGTGCCTCCGGGTCGATCTCCCACAGGGCTGGATCCGGTGGACCATCGATCGATCTGGCGCGCAGAGAGTTTATCCGGTGTGGGGACTTCGATTCGACTTGTAACGTGATCTGGGTCCATGATTTATCGACGGACGATTGTAGATAGAGCTCGGCGGAAAAATCGGTTCTGATAAACACTTGACGAAGGACTGGCTCGGGATGTTTTTTCCAGACACTCGCCAGCACCAGGGTGTGAATGTTCATCGGAGCGTGGTCGCGGAATTCAGCTTCGAAGTGCGTGGAAACGAAGGCCTCCACGGCACTCTCATCCGCTTTTTTGAGGAACTCGACAAACGCCTCTGCGCTTCGCCCGACGGCGTTGTCCGGGAGAGGGACAGGTGCCTCCTGTTGATCCGCCTTCGCGGTGGTGGCGGATTCTTCGATCTTTTGTCCGGGTTTTTCCCCGTGGCGTATCGGCTGGGGGTGCATGCATCCGCTGCCGATGACACACAGTAACGCGAAAAACAGTTGGGCGAATCGGCCGGTCAGTCGGGGAGAGTGTCGTGGGTTTGCTGGGTCATTCATCTTGTCCTCCTCTTCGTATTGTTTGGCGTGGATCGCCGTTCATCGGTCATTCGACCAGACGCGTTGACACTGTTTTCTTTTGCGATTGCCTGATGGGGGCTAGAAATCAGAGCGGCCCAACACGGTTTCTTTCCCGGGTCGGATGGTTACTTTGTAGCTGCTCCTGATGGTGAAGGACTCCAGTTTTTCGAGGCCTTTCCTCTCTCTGTGCTCAAACGATCGGGAGTTTTCAAAATGGTCGTCTTCTCTGTACTCCAGGGAAACCGTGTACCGGCCGGGCGCGAGCACATATCTGACGAGCGGTGTGCCCTGGATGAATTCTCCGTCGATAAACACGCCTACCCCCACATCGCTGTTGATGGTCAGCGTTCCGTACTCTTGGTCGGGATTGGGTCTTTTGGCTTGTTGATCGGTCCGTTCCGGCGGGCTGGCCGCGATGTTTCGCTTGATTTGCTCTTCTCCAATGCCGGTGTCAATCTGCAATATTGTGTCTCTGCCGGGCTTGATGTGGACGAAGTAAATTCTCTTCAGGTCAAAGAGCAGGTGCTTGGCGGTCACCTTGTACTCTCCCGGTGCGAGCGAATAGTCGTCAATCCGCGAGTCCTTGATAAACACGTCGTTGATGTAAATATCTGTAAACGGCGCGTGAACAGTCAGCGTTCCGAGTTCCCGATGAATCTCCGGTTTCTTTTCAGCTGGTGCGGCCCATTTCGCGGGTCCCAGCTGGGGGTCCTCGTGATCAGGGGGTTGAGTCGGCCAAAACAGCGCTGTGACGACGATGGCCAGTCCGGCGGCAACGCCTAATCCAATTCCCACACGAGTGAGGCCCGGGCCCTTGGAACGCGCTGGGGGCGGAACGATGTGCAACAGCGGCTCCTCCGAGGAGTCAATATCGACCTCTGCTGCATTTAAAGTATCGGCGATCCACTGCTCCCGGGCGAGTGGGTCGGCGAGAAAACGGGGTGGACCGGGACGCTCGTCGATATTCATCAAATTGGTCAGTTGGCTTTCCAACCGACACTTGTCACAGGTGGTGATGTGCCTCTCGATCGCCTCTTTCTGTGTCGCCGAAAGCTCACCATCCTCTGGAATGGACGCGAGAAGTTTTTGGGTTTCTTGGCAAACGTCATCAGTCATTTTCTCGCTCCCATATCTTCGGCCAACGACGCCAACACCGGATCGGCGAAAAATGCCTCGCGGAGCTGAGCTCTGCCGACCGCGAGTCGGCCGCGTACAGTGTTGGGCTTCATCTCAGTCTGGGCGGCAATCTCCGCGATCGAACAGCCGAGCACGAGCCGCAGCACCACCACCAACCGACGGTCGGGATTGAGGACTTTGAGCGCGGTGATGATCCGGCGCCAAATGCGCTCCCGGGTGAGGGTCAGGTCATCGGAGGGCCCTTCGATTCGACCTTCGTTGTCTGAATCATGAGTCACAATCCCGGCTCTGAACCCTTTTTTTTTCATCCGACGCATGGTCACCCGAACCGCTATCCGTTCGGCCCAGCGCTCAAGTGACCCGTCGTGTTGAAAATTTCCAATCGAGTTGAGAATTTCGATGAACGCATCTTGAACGTAGTCATCGGCATCCGGGTCATTGGCCGCCAAGCAGCGAACGGTGAGGCCCACCCGATCGAGCAACCGATCGACCAGCAGCCGACTAGCAGCCCCATCGCCGGACGCCGCCGCCGAAGCCAACTCAATATCCGACCCAAACCGTCTCGGCTCATCAAATTCGATGGTCAATAATCTCGCTCCACTCATACCCCTTATATGGCAATGGAACCGAACAATGGATGTCTGGTGAGAAAAAAAGTTGAGACACCCAGTGTGCCACTCTCACCGATCGGTTTTCTCTGTGCGTCACGATTTGCTTTCTTTCGATCGCGCATTTTATTAACAAAAATCATCATTTATGTAGATTATTGGGTATGAAACTTGACCGGCTGATCACTTTAGTAGGTGAGCTTGAATGGTTCGATTTGCCGTTATTGGTGCAGTTGAGCGATGAGAAGAGGACGCTGACCAATCAGCTCTTTCGATGGGCCAAGGCCGGTAAGGTGATGCTATTCTGGCGCTGTCTGCTCCCGTCACCACCTTCGCAATAGACAGGTTTGTTCTCGGTGAAACACCCACTGAGCAGTAAAACCGGCGCGAGCAAAAGCCATCTCATGGAGCAACTCACTTTCAAAAAAATATCGACACATTCGAAAAATACACCCGAAGAAAACATGGGCGTTCGACAGTTGTCAACCACGTCGGAGCACGGGTCAAATTCGCTATACGCCGCTCCGAGGATGGTGTATGACCATGCGTCGATGGATGGTAAATTCAGACTGAGACCCTATCAGAAGTCGGCCGTTGGTGCGGTTGTGTCGCGCTATCTCAAATTGAACAGCCGTCGGATGTT
>JANQET010000189.1 GCA_028278265.1 Myxococcota bacterium | reverse complement strand
ATAATAGTTCTCTTTATACCCTTCGCCCTTTAACGATCTGAAACGACTGCCATCGTAGTATATCGTCTTTCCCGATTTCGAGTACGAAACACGGCCGATGCGTCCACCGTCTCTTGCGAGTCCGCCACCGGGTTCTATGTATAGTATTTTGGATTTCATGTTTCTTTTTTCGTTTGCTGAACGGCCAATTGAGTGGCGGAGCAACCTGTCCGCTCAAATAAATTGTTCTACGTCGTCGATCTTTTGATCTTCTGGAAGATTCTCATTCAATATTGTAAGTAATTCCGATAGTCGCGCTGTCTTGCATGAAATGTATATCTTACCGTTGGACCCACTGTGTACCACGATTGCTTTTATACCGTTGCTGTTGAAAGGAGTGAGCTTGGTGATGTCACTAAGAGGAATCCGATTCTTAAAGCCCCAGTAATTGCGCCCGATGATCGTACGGTCTAAGATCGTTATTTTTACTATACGAAACCACAATGAAACCATGAATGCAGTCGCGGCTGAGAATAGAGGAGCGCACACAAGAATAACCAAGAACACAAATATCGACATGTGTCCGAGTGCCTTTTCGTAGTCGAATCCTCTGGACACAAAACGTACACACATAAACAGCACAATAGGAACTATAATGGCAATCGACATATAGATCGTTAATGACTTGAAGATCCGTTTCCATTCAACAGGATAAGTAGCATTCATGTCATCTCCTTGCAGAACGGCTAGTTAAGCGGCGGGTTCACCTGTCCGCCCCAACTTTTTGTTCGACCCCCATCTTTCATTATTCACGTTCACCATGATACAACTTATTTGGGTAAATTATTGAAAAATCGTTTTCACCCAGCGGGCGTCCGTTGCATTTTTTTGTTAGCTACCAATTCCATTATCTGTTCAAGGTCTGGCTCAGATTTTATGTCGAGATGAGAATAGTAGTTCCCTTGATCTGGTCCCCAATCAAAAAATAACCCAACTTGTTTCTGTTTAAGCTCTTCGGCCTGAGACTCCGACACAACCAAAGGAATTGAATACAATTGAGTTGGTTTGTCTCCGTTTACTAATTTAGCGAAGACCTTAAGTGTGTAATTACCCGCAAGAAACCTAAAATCAGATCCGTCTGGCGGAAGTAAAAAATGGTGATTCAAGGTTACCCCTTCATATGTTACAAATAATCCGCTGCCTCTGAAAAGGTCACCTTTCTGGCCACCATGTACCCAAATTGAAAAATTCTGTTTTGTTTCGCCACGCTCAAGAGTTACATGCATGCTTTCTATAACCTGGCCCTTTTTCGAACTGCTATATAGCAGAGTACGTAGATAAACCTTGTTTTGAGTGCTTTCAAAGAATCCACCGTCGGGACCAAAGAAAATACTAGTAGGTTGAGTCATCAATAACTTTCCCTTTCTGAATAGGGTCAACCAGGCCGTAATCCCTGATACAGAAAGGGCTAGCAGAGAAATTATCATACTTATCCAAGTCTCCATTTTGTCGTTCCTTTGATAGCTAAAAGATATTCTACCATTTTCTAGAATATCCCGATCCAAGAACATACTGTCAAGGAATTTGGGAAAAGTCTGGCGTTTCTCTTTCTTGTGTCTCTTACTTCTTGTGGGATGATGTGGTTTCTTTTTTTTCGAGACGGATCACTACTATTATCAGGTGCTTTTTTATCGCGGGATCTGTCACACCTTAGGCGTTTGTTTTTCCTGCTCGATACCCCGGCTGGGCTGTATTCCTGTACCCCCCTTCGGGGTCCGAGGGTCTATTTTGCAACTCATTTTGTCAATTTCGGCTCAGGGGGAGTCGGAGTGGAAATCCCCCTAGCCCCCTTCGTCGAAGGGGGAACAGGAGGTTTGTCGGATTACTGGTTTGGGCCTAGAGATCCGGTCGGTGGATCACTCGGATGGCGTTGATTACCGGCTTGTAGAACCAGGACCGGTTGACCAGCCTGATGTCCAATCTTCCGTCTTGGGGATCGATGACGAACTCTCTGGTATCGGCGGTCAGTGTTCCTACCTCGAAGGCGATGTCATAGGCCGGGATCATCAGTTGGTTTTCGATGATCACGTCGAACAGCCTTTGTCCCGGTCTGACCCATCGCGTTAGCTCGGCGAATTTCAGCTCCACCTGGTAGGTGCCTTGGGGCAGGCGATCGAAGCGATAGGCGTAGGGGTTGATTCGCTGGGTCTGGTAGAGCTCGCTGTCTTCGGTTTCGCCTATTTCCCTCCAGGTCCACCGGGGGAGGCCTCGATTGACGTAGCCCCAGTCGCCCTGCTCCCATTTCTGGTCCGGTGCCCAGCGGTATCCTTCTGTGTCGATGTACTCTATGCGACTGCCCACGTCGACTGCTTGGTAGTAGGCCGGTACGACTAGATTGACCGGTACTTTCAGCTGGGCGATGCGGCCGCTGTTGGTCTGGAAGAACAGGGTGGCCTGGTAGACGCCCACGTCCAGGTCAGTGGCATCCACCACCACTTCGATGGTCTCGGTCATTCCCGGGGCCAGGGTTCCGCTGGTCGGCAGCTCGGACAGCCAGGGCACGTCGGAGAACGCGGGCACGCCACTTTCCACCAGGTAGGCCATCTGAGGATCACTCTGCCGCACCATCCACAGATTGCCCAGGTCGTCCATCGCCAACCCGGCGCCTTTGTATCCATCGGTGTTGGGATGGGCCAGGGTGCTCAGGGTTTCACAGGTTTCCGGATTGATCTGATAGATCGTGTCGGTCAAGCTGTTGGTGGCCATCCAGACCGACTGGGAGGCCCCATTGTAGGCCAGACCGGAGATGTTGGGGTCTGACGGCGAGCACTGGTGCAGCACCTCACCGGGGACATCCCAACCCAATCCCTTGACCTTGTAGAGGATCCCTTCATTCCATCCACCCACATAGAAGGTGTCGTCATCTGCCCGATAGGCCAAGCCGCGCTGGGAAATGGCGGTCCAGGCAAATGATCCCTCAATCGAGTCGACGTGATCCCCGGTCACGGGATTCCAGCAATGGATGCCGTTGTCCGCACCCACGATCACCTGACAGAGCAAATGGCGACCTGCATCGTAGGCCAGGTCCCCGGTCCAACCGCCGGCCCAGGTGGCATCGAACCGATTGAGCGCTGCTCCGGTCACATCGAACTCGGCGTTGGCATACGGGCTGCTGAGCGGATCGGAGAGCCACACGTTGCCGGTGTACCCCACGCCCCATGGAATCTCCATGCCCGACGGCGCCCAAGAGGCGAGCACATCCCCCTCTGCGGTGGGAGACCAACCCCGGGTATGACCGTCGAGGTACATGCCCTCGGTGCTCTGGGCGTTGGGGTCGAACTTCTCGTTTCGGGTCAATGTGGACCGTTTCGCCGGAATGCTCGCCTTGGTGCCGCCCGCCTCGAACACCTCCCAATTGAGGTCGAGACCGCCGGTGTTGGTGAGGTCCAGGGTGAGGGTTTTGGACTCGCCGGCCGGGACGACGAAGGTCAGGGCCAGGGGATCGAGCTCGGCCCGGGCGGTCTCCAACAAGAAATCGTGGGACACGACTTGACCAGTGGTTTCCAATACCACGTTCGTCGCTGCGGGGGCGTAGTTGTAGGCACTGGCCTCGACGGTGTAGCTGCCCAAGGGCGCGAGCAGGCTGTAGGCCCCATCACTATCGGTCGTGGTCTCGCGCACCACATCTCCGTTGCCGTCGAGCAGCTGCACCGCGGCACCGCTGATCGGCAGGCCGTCATTGGCATCGATCACCCCCCCTCGGACGGTCGCCATCGGGGGCAGATCATAGAGAATGGCGAATTGGGGATTCTCCAATACCGCCTCGTTGAACCCATAGAGAAAGGCCACATCACCACTCTCGTTCTCCAGGCCGATAGTGGCCGAATCGCCCCCTTCCATGCCGCTCTGATCCAAATTGCGGTACTGGGTGAGAATGCGACCGTCCTCAAACAGAACAATCTCGAAATCCAGCCGCTGATTGGCGTCGACGTAGAATCGGACGTTGCGCCATTCCACGACAAATCGGCGCTCCGGTTCCTGTCCCAACAGCTGGCTGCGCACGCTGGACTCCCCGTCCACATTCAGGTCGTCCCAGAACGGGTAGATCGTGGCGTTGGGCGCCGACGACGACGGAATGGAGCCGTTGGCATACCCACAGGTCGCTCCGGCAAAGCTCATGTACCCATTGGAGCAGATGTAGGCCGAGGCGTAGCTCTGACCGTAGAAGGTGAAGGGGAACGGCAACTCGATTTCCAATCCCACGTCATCCCCTGAAAGCGGCAGCACCTCTTCGGCCTCGATGTAATCAACCGCCGGAATATCGCAAAAATAACCGAACGCATCCACTCGGCGGATCAGGGAAAAGTCGACCGCCACATCCGCATCGACAACGACGAGCGCCACGGTCTGGGCGGCGAAGCACTGTCCTCTACCCCGAGCGGTGAGCTGATACTCTCCGGCCGGCACACCGGGAATCTCGTACAGGCCGTCGCTATCGGTGGTAGCGGCCGCGAGGGGCGTGCCCGGGATCATCACCACGGCACCGGCCAACGGCGCCCCGGACTCGTCGACGATCAGACCGGTGACCGTGTGGGTCGGCGCGGCGCTCAGAGCGATATCCCGGGTGGTCGTCACATCCTCCTCGACCAAGACCCCCGAGACGGTGACCCCGGTGTAGCCGAACGCCTCGACGGTCACCTGGTAGGTGCCCACGGGCAAGCGCAGATCGTAGAGGCCCGCCGGATCGGTCCGGGTGGTGCGGTCGGCCGCACCGGCAACTGTCACCGTGGCATCGGCGATCGGCGCTGCGGTGTCCCCGTCGGTGATCGTGCCGGCGAGGATTCCGGTGGGCCCGATCGGAGCGAGCTCCAATGCGGCGTAGACATCCAGGATGCCTTCACCCCAGACGTTGTTGTTCTGTGCGGTTCCGCCGCAGGTGAGATCCTCCCGGTCGATGGCGGTCTGGTCCAGGATTTCGATCAGGCCGTCAATGTCGCCGATCATTGCCGGCGCCGCGGAGAGGAGCAATGCCACCGAGCCGGACACGTGGGGAGCGGCCATCGACGTCCCGGAGAAGTTGGCATAGGTGTCTCCCGGAACTGAGGAACGTACGTTGACGCCGGGCGCGGCGATATCGGGTTTGATCTCGTCGTCAAACGCGGAGGCGCCGCGGCTCGAGGTCGACGCGATATTGTCGTTCACGTCGAACGATCCCACGGCATAACTATTGAGATAATCCCCCGGTGAGCCGACCGTATTGCATGAGGGACCGGAGTTGCCCGAGGAAATGGACGGGAAGATACCCGCCGCGATCCAGGCATCCACTACCTCTTGATAGTAGGCATCCCCGCCGGGTCCCCCCCAGGAGTTGTTGACCACGTGGGGCCGCAAATCGGGCCGGGGGTTCTCCCCCGCCAGGTCGGTCGGGGCGACGATCCACTCACCCGAGGCGAGCAGTGCGGAATCAGAGCAGGTGTTGGTTTCACACCCTTTGGCAGCGATCCATTTGGCCCCGGGGGCGACGCCGATTTGGTTCTCCCCCTCGGCGCCGACGATGGTGCCCATGGTGTGGGTGCCATGATCGTTGTTGTCGCAGGGGACGCCAGCCGGCGAACAGATATTGGAGGGATCGAACCAATTGTAATTGTGATCGTACAGATCCGGTCCCAAGGTGCCGCGGTACTGGCCCACCAAGGCGGGGTGATCGAATTGCACGCCGCTGTCGATATTGGCCACGATAATCGTCTCGCCGGTGATGCCGAAATCGGCCCACGCCTGATCGGCGCGAATGCGGGCGATGCCCCACTCCACTGCCCTGACCCTGGCGGTCAGTGACGGCTCGGGCTCGGGTTGAGGCAGCGCTATCACGCTGTCGGCGTAGATATGTTTAACGCCGGCCAAGCCGGCCAACGTGTGCACCAATTCCAAGGTGCCGCCCTTCACCAGAACGGCGTTGATCACCCAGTAGGATCGATACTCGAACCCCTCCTTTTCCAGGTAACCGAGGAGATCGGCTTGTGACCGTCGAGCGGTTTCGCTGAGTTGCCGGTGAACGTACTCACCGCGCTCTACCCAGTCGGTGATCTGCGGCGCGGCGCTGAGATCCGCTTTTTCGGTCAGCAACACGATCACGTCCGCCGTGCCTCTCTCATCAATCCGTTCGAATACCTGCTTTTCGACTTTGACTTGAACCGCGTCAGGGGCAACCGGTTGTGCCGCTGAGAGCTCTGCCGAGTCTGGGTCGGTCGAAGGGCTGTTACACCCCCACCCCAAAACCAACAGCAGGACTCCTGTAACCAGGACCATCTGATTCATAATTACTCTCATCTGCAGCTCTCCTTTCCACTTGTTTTACATTCGATTGAAGGCGCACGATCCCGACTTCATTCACAATCTGAGTGATTATCGGAATGACGCCCCCAATTTCCCCATCTGACCTTACATCTTTTTATGCCATAAAGCGGCACCGACTATTATAGGTATGCATCTATGGTATCCAATTTATTCCCGATGGTGATCGCCTCCTCCCTTGCAATCAATACTATTCGATGACTATTCCTTAAATTAACGCTCTACCACTTCAGTTGAAAATTCACCTCCTGTTGACAAGTGGTTGAAATAAATAAACAAAACAAATAGTCCATCACAATCTGGAGTGCGCGCGGTTCAACCCGGCTCTCTTTGCCCGCCCTTTTTTCTCCAAAAAAATGATGGCAACTCACCATTGAGTTGTTGGTTGATTGATTATGAAAAAAAAATGAATTTATCAATCAAAATTTTCGCAATTTCAAGAAACAAAAAAATGAATGTGCTGACATTGCATTTGTTCAATTGCACCGGGTTATATCAGCATTGTAGTTTTTCTCGTTTGCTGACAATTCTGATCAATCGATTGCAATGGGGCAATGATGAAAAAAACCAATAATTCCAAGGGACCGCCAACAGGCCTGTGGTGTGCATGCGGTCGAGGTTGTGATACCCTCGCCTCGGTCAATTGATTCGGCTTAAAAAGAAGGGCAATCGCCATGAGACACCTAGCGCGAGATATCACCAGGCTCGAAGCCTTCAGCGACGCTGTTTTCGCCTTTGCCGCGACACTCCTCGTCGTTTCACTGGAGGTCCCCAAGACGTTCCCCCAACTGGTTTCAGACCTCACGGGATTCATCGCTTTCGGCCTCGCCTTCAGCGTCTTGATCTTGATCTGGTCCGTGCACAACGGTTTTTTCAAACGCTTCACCCTTCAGGACACCTACACGGTGGTGCTCAACTCCGTTCTTCTCTTTGTCGTCCTATTCTATGTCTATCCACTCAAGTTCGTCAGCATGGGCATTGCCAGTTATTTTCTCGGCATCGATAGCGCTCAGGACCACTACACCCTTGCCGGATACGACGAGCTCGCCTCACTGTTCGTCATCTACGGGGTGGCCTTTGCCGCGGTGTTCCTCTGTTTCGCGCTGATGTATCTCCACGCCTATCGACTCGCTCCCGCCGAGGGATACACCGATGATCAACGGGATGAGGCCCTGATGCTCTTTCGCCACTACCTCATTTTCGCCGTCGTCGGCCTGCTGTCGGTCCTCACCGCCCTGCTCGGGGTAGGGATACGGTTTTCATTGCCCGGCTGGTTGTACGGCCTACTCGGCCCGCTCTGCTACCTGGCGGGCAAGCTCGGTTCTCGCCGCAAGCAGCGATCCGAAAAGAAGACCGACTGAGCTGATTTACAGAGGAGACGGGAATCAGGGAGAGCGGTCGGGGTGTCTGTCACACTTCTTCCGGCATTATGCCGACTCCCGGATTATGCTGACTCGCGAAATCTGCAGCCGTACGCCACATGGCATTTGAGGTCGCCAAGCCCTTGTCAATTCAGCAT
>JANQET010000187.1 GCA_028278265.1 Myxococcota bacterium | reverse complement strand
TTCCGGCGGTATGTCGATCCCCTTGTCGCTGTCGAAGACACAACTGTCCCCCACCACGATTCGGCCGGCATCGGGCTGTTTGAGACCGGCGATCATGTCGATAACCGAGCTCTTGCCCGCACCGGAGTGACCGAACAGTGCCGTGACACCGGCCTCTGCGGTGACAAAGGTGGCCTTAACCGCGAAGTTGCCCAGCCTCTTTTCGAGCGTAACGTTCAACATCGGCTACATCTCTCCCTTCATTCGGCGCGCTACTCGGCGGGAGAGCACCTCTGATGCCACCAGCGCGATAAAGGCCACCACCACGGAGATGATACACAGCCGCATCGCCCCGGTCTCGCCTCCGGGCATTTGAATGAGGGTGAACAGGGCGAGGGGCAGGGTGCGGGTCTGATCGGGAATATTGGAGACGAAGGTGATCGTGGCACCGAATTCACTGAGGCTCCGGGCAAAGGCGAGGATCGCCCCGGTGAGAATGCCGGGAAAGGTGAGGGGGAGCGTCACCGAGAAAAACACGTCGATCGGTCGGGCCCCCAGGGTGCGGGCGGCCTGTTCCAATCCCTGATCCACGCTCTCGATGGAGAGGCGCACGGCCCGCACCAGCAGCGGAAACGCCATCACCGCCGAGGCCAGGGCAGCCCCCTTCCAATTGAAGGCGAATTCGATGCCGAACACCGACTTCAGCCAGCCGCCGATCACCCCCTGGTTGCCCATCACGACCAGCAGCAAGTACCCAGTCACCACGGGCGGCAGCACCAGCGGCAGATGAACCAAGCTGTCGACGATCGATTTACCCGGGAAGTTCTTTCGCGCCAAGACCCAGGCGATGAGAATGCCGGGGCCCAGGCTGCCCAGTACAGCCCAGACCGCCACCCACAGGCTGAGGCGCAGCGCCTCCACTTCGAGCGGGGTGAGATGGAACATGCCGGTAGTCATCGGAGGTCGAATCCGTATTTTTCGAAAATGGCACGGGCCTCGTTTCCTCTCAAGTACTGGACGAACGCCGTGGCCTCGGGGGAGGGTGGATTCCCCACCAGGGCAGCGGGATAGGTGATTGGCGAGTGGGTCGCCGGCGGAAACTCGGAGAGCACCTTCACTTTTTCGCTGATCGCGGCGTCGGTCGCATACACGATGCCCAACGGTGCTTCGGTCCGTTCCACCAGGGCCAGACAAGCCCGCACGTCCCAGGCCCGGGCCACTTTGGCGGACAGATCGGCCCAGAGCCCCAGCGATTTGAGGGCCTGTTGACCGTAGATGCCGGCCGGAACGTGATCCGGATCCCCCATGGCCAACTTTCCGTTCCCCAGGATCGACACCAGGTTGCCGTCCGGCGCGATGGTGACCTGCGCGGTCGATGATTTTGGGGCGATGAGCACCAACCGATTGCCCAGCAGATCAAAGCGGCGGAGCTCACTGACCCGCTCTTTTTCCACCAGGTAGTCCATCCATTTGGGATTGGCCGAGATGTAGATATCCGCCGGCGCGCCTTGGGCAATCTGCTTGGCCAGGGTGGATGAAGAAGCAAAGGAGGTCTTGACCGCGATTTGCGTTGCGCGGGTAAACCCGGCGGCGACATCGATGAGGGCGTTGGTGGTGGAGGCCGCGGCAAACACGGTGACCGACGATGGGGTTTGGGGTGTGCAGCCAGCAAGTGTCAGGGCGAACAGGGTGAGTCCCCACGGTTTCATGTTGGCCACAGCTTCCCTTCGCTAATACCCCGCTTGAAGGCTCAAGCGGATTTCGTCTGTGGTAGCGGCCTGGTCTCCGCCGTAGAACCGGCGGTGATAATCGGCCTTGAGCGCGATGGACGGCCCGAAGATATACCAGTTCACCCCGCCGCCGAGCTCGTCGAGGCGCTCAATTTCAGAACCGTCCCCCCAGGGGTGTACCTGGCCGTAACGCGCCACCAACTCCAATGTGATGTCGGGCAGCAACCACCCGGCCTGGGCGAACCAGCCGAACCCGCTGCGGGGGCCTTCTGCGTCGATGATGGGGGTCACCCCATCCAGTTCGAACAGGGGATCGCCGTTCTCGTCGATCGCCTGCACATCCCCCAAGCTGCGAACCGATTCGCGAAAGTAGAGCTCAGAGGAAAGGGAGATTCCCCGCAGCTTGAATGCGACGTCGACGGTGGCGGTGTGGATATCCGAGTCCCCCCCATCTGACGGTACGCTGCCGATGATGCCCCGGTTTCTCTTTGCGTTGTCCAAAAAGGCGTAGGCCGCGCCAATGGCCAGGCTCGGTGTGGTCCGGCGCAGGAGATCGGCCTCCACGTAATCTTTGAACAGACCGAATGGATGCAGCTCCAGCCGCGCCACATACAGCATGCCGAAGTCCGAGGGGCCATAGCCGTCTCGCCCCTCGCCGATAAAAATCCCCACATGGTAGCGCAGCAGATTGAGCCCGAAGAGGTCGGCTGAGCGAAAATCGAACCCGATGTCCCGGTCCAGGTTGAATTCGAAATTGGCTGCCGTGCGGTCGACAAATTGGAGCTTGCTGTAGGGAATCACCCGGCTCTTGTTGAACGGCACCCGATACTGGCCCACCTGAAACGTCAAATCGGAGAGTTGGTCGAATCTGAAATACCAATCGAAAATCGGGCTCTGGGTGGGGATCCCCTCCTTGAATTTCATATCCTGTGGTGAAAATGCGAACTGAACGAAGTACTTGATGTGTTCGTCGAATAGATTTCCTTTGGCGTAGAGTCTGGCCCGGCGCAGCGCCAGTGCCTGGGTCCAGTCCCCGTCCGCCTCCGCGACGGTGTAGAGCATCTGGCCGAAAACCTTTAACATCAAGCGGAAATCCCCGTCAGCGCTCGAAGCGACCAGTCCCGAGCCCGCCTCGAGGGCGACGGACGTCCCGATCGCCGAATCCACCTCGTCCTGGGCCTGCGCGGTGGCGGTGAACCCCGCGAGGATCGACGAAGTCAAAACGATTGACCACCCAAACACCCTTTTTTCCAACGCCGCACCTCATCTGTCAAACCGAGCCTATGTCGGAGTCGACGTAGCACCCAAGGTGTGGCAAGTCAACCAAAGTAAAAACCTCCGTTCGCCCAGTACTGGTGCGGTTTCGAGCGTTTCGGCGTCGATTCCCGTCCCTAGATTGGGAAGTGCTCGTGGGGCGGCGGTTTATCTGCCGCCGAAGATCCAGCCATGATATAGATGCCCGAGAAGCAACGCCGATGCTCGATTTCACGGGTAGCCGCGAGGGCTACCCCTACACGTAATCATTTGAAATTATTGAAGGGGCAGTCCTCGCTTGTTCAGGGGACTAGTTGGGGACCCAATCGATGGTGATGGTTGAGAAGCTGGGCTCATCGGCTGGAGTGAGATTCTCTTCGGTTGGGCCTTTGGTAAACGAGAAGCAGCTGTAGTTACCGGTTTCATTGGCATCGGTCAGTTCCAGGCAAACCCGGTAGGTCCCGTCCGGAACCGCAACGTCGCTATAGGATGTCCCGTCCCACGTGGCTTGCCGATCCCCGTGGTCAGCGGGTGTCGCACCGGTGATCGCATCCACATCGTTGAACTCGGTGCCAGCAGCGAGTGTCGAGGCCTGCCAAATGTTCAAATGGGTTAGGTGGTGCTCGCCCAAAACCATCATTGTTTTTACGAATTGATCGCTCCCGTCTTCGACCCAAATCGCGAGATGATGCTTGGGCGAAAAAAAGCCACCGTACTCGGATGTTGTCGTTTGAACGGTTAAAACACCCGGGGTGTCCCCATCAGAATCCGAGTCTGTATCGGTGTCTGTATCCGTGTCCGCGTCCGTGTCCGCGTCCGCGTCCGCGTCTGTGTCCGCATCGGTATCGGCATCGGCGTCCGCATCGGTATCGGCATCCGCATCCGAATCGGCGTCTGAATCGGCGTCCGCATCCGTGTCCGCATCTGAATCGCTGTCCGCGTCAGCATCACTGTCTGCGTCGCTATCGGCATCTGTGTCTGAATCGCCGTCCGCGTCACCATCTGCGTCGCCGTCCGCGTCACCATCGGAGTCACTGTCGGCGTCGCCATCTCCCCCACCGCCGCCACCGCTGTCACTGCCGCCACAACCGACCGCCACCAGGCCTATTAACAATAAAATAAAAATGTTACGCAATTCATTCACCTCCGTGTGCTTCGAGATACCGCACATATTTCGAATAAATCCATTTATTCTGTAAAATCTAACACACAATTTGAGAGATGCACGTGATGTGGTGAAGATCAAAAGAGATTTCACACGACGCCAAGGGCAACAAAATGGTACGGCCGAGCGTGCTCAGGCGTCCTTTGGCCCTTCTCAACAGCCGGACAGTGAAAATTTGTCCTTTGCTCTCTCGAGGCGATTTTTACCAGTATGGGCTGTCCAGCTGCCGACTGACATAGCAAAAGAGTCATCAAAGCGTTATGACTGGACAGTAGTGCCCAACCCGCGCAAGATAAGGGCGACCGTGTAGGGTCCCGGATTGTGGGGGATACTAGGAGGATTGCTGGTGTATCGAACTTATTGTCTGTTGGTTGGATTCATTGGGCTCGCAACATTCTTTCCATCGCCGTTGTCAGCGAACGATCGTGACCCTGTCGCGCTTCACCGAAAGGGGGTCCAAGCGTTTAAGGAGGGTAGGTTCATCGAGGCAGCCGCTGCCTTTCGCGCGGCAAATGCGGCTAAGCCGAGCTGGAAACTGCTCTACAACATCGGCCAGTGTGAGGCGGCAGCCAAACGTCACGGCCTCGCCCTGAGCGCACTTGAGGCCTATCTGTCACAAGGGGGGGACGATATTCCAGTGCAACGGCGAGATCAGACCCTGGCCGAGGTCGAACGCCTGCGCAAAATGGTGGGACGGGTGAAAATCACCGCACCACCAGGCGCCACGGTGTTTATGGACGGAGTGGATCGGGGTACGGCGCCTATTTTGGGCAACCTACCGGTTGCAGCCAGTGTGAATCACGAAATATGGGCCGTGGTCAACGGTCAGGAGCTCGAGCG
This sequence comes from Myxococcota bacterium, assembly GCA_028278265.1. Lineage (GTDB taxonomy): Bacteria > Myxococcota_A > Polyangia > JAAYKL01 > JAAYKL01 > JANQET01. The sequence goes on along the minus strand of JANQET010000187.1, from coordinate 13,086 downwards.
GCAATCGTTCAAAGTGTCCGGTGGTGATACGGTCGCCATTGACATTGCGGCTTCCTCACCGGAACAGACAGTGTCGCCCGAGCCTGAGCTGCCCGAGCTCGGCCCGGAGCCGGTGCCTGCGGCCCCTGTTCCGCCCCCCCAGGCCCCATCCCGATCCAAGCTGTCCATCGCCGGATGGGTCAGTACTGCGGCGGGCGCCGCTTTGCTCATCGGCGGCAGCGTGACCGGTGGGCTCGCCCTCAAAAAAGATAAGGATATCGCCAAAGACTGTGTGGACGGACATTGCCTGGAAAGTCGCAGCGAGGATATCGACACCCTCAATTCTCTCGCCCTGACCACCAATATTCTCTTTGCCGTGGGAGGAGCCGCTGTTGCAACCGGGGTGATTCTGCTCATCGTGGATCGCAGCAGGCACAATGAGAAAAGAGAGGCGGTGGCAGTTGTTCCCGCATTCGGTCCCCGATACGGCGGATTGGCGCTTAAGGGGAGGTTTTAATGATGGGATGGGACAACACAAAGGGGGCTGCCCTCTGGTTTACAGTGTTGGTGATGGGGATGTCCGGCGCCTGCAACTTGATCATCGGGGATTATACAGCCGACGTGGGGCAGGATACGGAAACCGGCGCGAATACGGATACGGATACGGACAGCGATGCCGATACCGACACAGATTCAGATACGGACGCGGATACCGATACCGACTCAGATTCAGACACGGATGCGGATACCGATACTGACTCGGACTCAGATTCGGATTCAGACACGGACGCTGATGCAGACACCGATGCTGACGCGGACAGCGATACCGACGCGGACACGGACACCGACGCAGACACGGACACCGACGCGGACAGCGATACCGACGCGGACACAGATTCAGATTCAGATGCAGATGCAGATACAGATGCAGACACAGACTCAGACACAGACACAGACTCAGATACGGATACCGATACGATAATCCCCACCCCCGAGCTTGCCGTGCTGCACGATACGATCCTCATCGGCACCGGTGAACTCATCGAGCTGGATGGTGTGGTGGTGGATGGACCGGGTGGGGAGCAGAGTCCGGACCAGGTGTTTGTCCTGCGCAATGATGGGGATGCCCCGCTGACCATCGACGACGTGGCACTTTCGCTCGATGCGGACGACGGTTCGGAGGATTACTATCTCGATACTACGGCGCTGCAAACCGATCTCGAACCGGAGGAGCAAACCAGTTTTTCCGTGGTGTTCGATCCGCTCATCGTCGGCGCGCTCGATGCCTTGGTCACCATTCAGAGCAATGATCCGGATACGGGATCGTTTGTGATCAATTTTGCCGGCAACGGTATCGACGATGAAGCGCCGGTACCGGGAGGCGCGGGGATCATCGATCCGGTAGATACGGTCACCCCGTTTGAATCGTCACCTTCGTGGACCGGGGCCAGTGACAACGTCACCCCTGCGGAGCAACTGGAATACCTGGTGGTGCGCTCCTATGCGGACAACATCGACACGGTGGACAGCGCGCTGGCCAACGGCGACATCGTCGTTAGCTGGTCCCCCGATATCACCACCGCCGAGGTCGTTGCTGAGGTCGGTTCGACCTACTACGTCAATGTCCTGGTTCGCGACGCGGCGGGCAACCGCGCTGCCTACCAGACGGTCGAGGTGAGCGCGCCCAATGTGGTCTACCTGTTCGGTACCGGAGTCCTCCAAACAGATGCACCGGCGGGCAGCCGCGCCACCGGGGATGGAATTTGTGAAAGTCGCCGCGATAGCGAATATCCCGACCTGCCCAGCGGTCATGTGCTGATCTTTGTCTCGTTCAGAAATGACGCAATCCTCCAGATGGCCGACAACTACTCCATTCCCAAGGACCGCTGGTTTGTGGGACCCACCGGCACACCGGTCGCCAGGAGCTGGTCCGATCTGATGGACCAGGAGATCGAAACGTCGCTCCGAGATGCCGAGGTGACCGACCATGGGATGTGGTGGAGCGGCACCAGCGAAAATGGTGAAGCCTCGACCCACAACTGTGACAATTGGAGCTATTATTTTGTCCCGGCAACCTATAACGGCATGCAGGGCCACACGGGTCAGAAAAATCAAAAGTGGTTGGGATTCGAAGGGACGCCGACCGACCCCACCCAAGCGCTGCAATGCAGATGGACCGGGGTGTTCCTCTGTTTGGCTTGGGATTAGACCCTGCAGAATCCTTTTGTTACCCACCGGTAATCTCTGCGAGCACGTTCAGGATTTCTCCGCGCCTGTCGGGGCGCTGCTGTTTTGCAGCGCGGTGGAGCGCCGAGACGGCCGTCTCGCCCATGGCCACCAATCCCTGGTGGGCGGCGCGACGAACCGTTCGCTCTTTGTGGTGCAACAGGCCGATGATCCTTTTCAAGCTGTCGGTATCCCCGCTAAACGTGAGGGCGCGAATGGCCCGCCGCACAATGTCCGGGTTGTCATCGGAGAGCAGCTCGGCGGTGGCCCGCAAATATCGGTCTCGCGGGGCATTCCGCTGAAGCAATCGATGGGCCTGCAGTCGAACCCGAGGCGACCGGTGAGACAGCATCTCCTGCAATAGATCCACAGTCTCCTCCACCCCCTGTGTTTTGGCCAGATAGGTCATCACCTTGCGCACGAGCTCCGGATCGTTGTCGGTCGTAAGGGACCGGATATGATGGCCAATCGCGACTTGTGTTTCTTTCGGCAGAAGCGCCATCGCATTGGGCTCGTCCAGTTGAACTTCAGCGATGCGCGCCATGATGTCGGGATATTGGGTAATACACCCCAGCGCAGCGAATTGCTTGATCTGTATCGCGGCGGGTAGGCCCTGCGTTCCCTGCAGCAGCGCATTCACCACAATCGCCTCTCGTTTGGTGGATGTCCTGATCCCCTTTTTGAGAGACCGAACAAGGTGCGCGGCACGGTCACCATCATACCAATCCGTCAATTTTGCCAATACGGCCAAAGCCCCGGTGAGCTCTGAGCTCTCGGCAATATGGGACAACAAAACATCACTGAGGTCGGGCGAATAAAAGGGCCCCACATCGGGATGACGACTAAAATATGCCAGGAGCATCTCCTTCCCCTGCTGATTGGTCTGGTTGAACAGGGTGGAGAAGGTCGGGCTCATCCGCTGTTCTGATCCCAGGATATCGAGGTACGCCCATCTGTTTTCTTTTAGCTGGGGATACACCACAGGGAGCACGTTGCTCACCGGAATCCCGCGGAGTTTGCTACGTGCCATCGGTGAGGAATCGGCAAGCCCTCGCTCCCAAACCGCCACCAGGATCTGTATCACCGCTGCGGTATGAGATGCACGGCCGCGGAAAAGATCGAGAATCCGGCGCAACGCTTGATCATCCAGCGGATCTGGTTTGCGGTCAATCGCTGCGGCCAGGTGCTGCAGTTCTGACTTGGTTGGGTCGAAATCGATAGAGGTTTGACCGATGTGCCCATTGAGATACTGATCCAAAATGGTGGCTCGGGTTTTGGTGTCGCACCATTGGACGAGGCAACCGGCTGCTGTCGCGCGGAGATCGGTTGGTGCGGTGATTAGCACCCGCTTCAGCACGGCTTCGTTTTGCCGGGAGGGTCGGGTGGTCAGCGCTGAGATCGCCGAGGTGCGCACAGCAAAGCTCAATCCTTTGTTGGACTGGATGGCGTTGAGCAAGTCGTCCATTTTGGCGCCATCAAATCGCGACAACAGGGACGGTAGATACTTATCGGCCAATGTTGAAACATCCAGCAGTCGTCCGGTGAAATCGAGGGCTGCGCTCGCTCCGAGATGCCGGTTGACCGCGTCGATCACGGCCACCGGGTTCAGCGTCTCCGATCGTTGAGCGCTGTCAAAACACTGGGTATGCCGACCGGTCTCGACCAATGGATCGAGCACTTGTGGACCGTTGGTGATCAACAGCTGCTGCAATTCCGACGCTGCCGGAGATGACCACAGAACCGTGTTTACCGCGCGACCATCCGCCGCAAACCGTTCATCTGCCAGCAAGTAACGGGCCTGCTGGGTCGTTAAAACAGCAGCGGTCTCTCGCAACAACGCACCGCTCAAAGAGGCCGGTTCCCCTTCCCATGAATCCTTTGCGATCCAGGCGGCGCGAAGTTTCTCCAGCGGTGAAAGACGTGAGACATTCGCCGATACGATCGCCAGGGCACCCTGTTGCGCTTCCTTGGACAGCAAAGGATACAGATCAAACAGCCGGGGAATATGTCTGCGCAATTTCCGTTGTTGGCGGTCAGTCCCGTTTACCACGGCAATGCGCGAAAGCAGCCCATTCAACTCCTGGTCCGCGCTCGCAGTGTCCCTTGCTTCCCCCTGCCGGGTTTCCAACAGGAGATCGAGCTGGACGATGGTTTTGGCAAAGTCGAATTTCTCCTGACCTTCTTGGGAGTGTGGGGCAAACGACGGCGCTTCGAATGATTTAGGGATGTGCTTTTCCAGGCCGCGACGGGACAATTCGGCTTCGAGAGAAACAACGTCGCTGTCGGCCAAACTCACCGCGCCGGCATAAATGAGGGTCAATAAAGGGGGGGCCCAGGGAGGTCGGCTTTGAACCTTGTTGACGACGAATTGTAGGGAAATCCCATGGCTCAGTGCCTGACACAAAAGTTCCCATGGCCGTTTTTGATCGGCTCGATCCAATGCCGAGCTGATCACGGGCACGTAGTCGGGGCCCAACACTCGTTTCAATAGGCTTACGAGTTCTTCACGCAGCCCCGGATTGTCATGGTGCGACAGCCAAAACACCAGCTTGGGGACAATCGACTGGTTTTCGGTACCGGTCAATGCGGCAATCGCTGTCTTCTTGATATTCATATTGGGATGGTCGAGCGAGGCCGAGATTTGGGGTGCCGCCCAATGCGCTCGAAGATCGCCGAGCGCGATCAGCGCTTGCCGCAGAACGTAGATATCCTTGGTTTCTGCAAAAGGAAGAATCCAGGGTACCGCTTTTTGCATGCCCTGGGCGCCCAGACAGTGAAGCACCTGTTTCTTGACCTGTGGATTTCGATGGCGCAGCAGCCTGCGAATCGTACGCAACACATGGGGATGGGGATGATCGGCCAAGGTCTCGAGAAACCACTGAAGCTGCTGGTCGTCGAGATCTTTGTTTTTCAGTCGCATGAGCAAGCAATCCGCCAACAGCAGACTCCCGGCTTCTCTTTCATCATCCGCCGTCACCAGGCACGAGGGCCTCAGCACCCGATGTCGGTATAGTCGGCGCCCCAGATGTTGAATCGCCCGATGGGTCGCCGAACGGATTTCTTCGTCCCGATCGTCGAGACACCGGGCGAGAAGTGTGATGCCATGGATCCCCGCCACTTGGCCCAAGCTGCGGATGGCGTTCTCTCTGAGGGGATGCCCGGGTTGTTGGGCGAGGTCTCCCAACAGGTGTATCTCCTGCATGGACGCGCAGAGGGGAAGTGATGCCAACACATCGGCGGACAAAAGACCGCGTTTTGTCAACGCGGCCAAATGTTCTGGGCACGGTTCGAGTTGGTACAGCAGGATGGCTGCCCTTTCGTACCAAGCTGGGTTCACCTCATACGAACGATTGAGCAGCTCCAGCTTGAGCCGCGAAACCGCAGCCGAGGTGCCGATTTGGGTCAGGGCATCCAGGCAGGCACCCGGTTCGTCCAGGAGGCGAGACAAGATCAATTCCTCAACGTCGACAATCTGCAGCTCCCCGAGTGCGCGAATGGCTGGCGCCCAACCGTCTCGGCATGCCTGGGACGAGACGATCGCTTGGAGTTTGCCGACTGTGGGGGTTACCCCGAACGCTGCGAGCAAATTCACGACTTCGGTCCATGGGGGGTGTGCAGAGGACAGCACGACCTCAATTCCATCCAAACAGACATCCGCATAGGGACTGAGGATTTCAGCGATCTCGTCTTCGTCTATCTCGATGGATTCGATGTAGATGCCGAAAACAGCGGCAGCTTCCTCTTTGGAACAGACGATTCCCCGTCGGCGCAACATGAGCAGGGTTTGAATGGCCGTGGGTCCAAAAAAGAGGAGGTCACTGAGCGCCCGCTCCAGAATGATTCGGATGTGCTGTTTTTGCCCCTGTTCTGCGAGCACTTCAATACATTGACGTTGAACATAGGGATCCACCTCTTCTCGTTCCAAACACGGAACCAAGACCTCAATGTCTCCTCGAGCCGCGAGCGTCAAGACCGCTTCTTTGGCAACATCCCAAGTACGATTGAGCAGTTTCACCAAACGGGACTGGGGGCTTTCGGAAATCAATACTGCCCAAGGGGATCGTAGTTTTCGGATGGCTTGGGCAACCACCACGTCGTTGGGACAATCCAGGAGGTCCGTCAAGAGCTCGTGAGCGATGGCAGAATGGATCATGCCTTGGTAAAGCGCTTGGTCGAGATAGTCGATCCCTTTGCGCTGCAATGTCGCATCGGCAGCTCTGACAAGGTTTTCTACCAGAGACTGCGCGGTCGAAATGCGATCGATGGGGATGTCCCTAACCGCTGCGTGAAGGACAAAATCGACAGGGAAATCTGCGAGAGACGCTGGTCGGTGGACGATCTGGGTGCGCATCCAGGCAACGCGAACTTCCGGAGCCAACTCTGCCGTTTCCCAGTTCGGCAAGCGATAGTCGGTGGGCAGTTCTAACGCGAAGTATTTCACCACCTGGGCATCAGCCTCTGGCGGGCCGGGTGTGGTTACCTGATCGCCGCCGTGGCCGGCCTCGCGATCGGCACCTTGGTGGCGGCGTTCAAGCTGGCGGAGACCATTTGCGACCCATTGATCGAATTGATTCGGCCCATCTCCACCCTGGCCCTGGTGCCGGTGATGTTCATCTGGCTCGGGGTGGGCAACACCTCGAAGATCATCATTATCTCCAAGGCCTGTTTTTTTCCCATTGCCCTCAACACGATTGCCGGGATCAAGGGGGTGGATCTGAAGCTGATTCAAGCGGCCCGATCCTTGGGAGCGAGCGGCATCGATCTGTGGACCAAGGTACTGCTGCCCGCGGCCCTACCGATGATCCTCACCGGGATGCGTATCTCCACCGCGATGGCGATGGTATCGATTGTCGGGGTTGAAATGTTGGCCTCGGATTCGGGTATCGGATTTTTGGTCATCGACGCCCAGCGGGTGTTCGCCACGGACAAAATGTTTGCCGGAGTGCTGGTTATTTCGCTGCTGGGATTCTCCCTGGACCGACTGGCCAGACTGATCCAGACCCGGCTGTTGAAATGGCAAACCAAGTCGACCTATGCGGGGCAGATCGCGTGAGCAGTGAAGGAGGTAGCATGAAGAACATCACAAACCCGTTTGCCGGGAGAATTCTCGGCGGTTTCTGTTGCATCTGTTTGTTGCTCTGGGGATGCAAAGGCGAGAAGGGGAAAGAGCCGGCCGTGGTCAAAGTCTCCTACGGGATGTACGTCGACGATCTCCCGTTCTACGTCGCCCTGGAAGAGGGCTTTTGGCAGGACGAAGGCATCCAGGTGGAACTGGTGCGCCTCCCTGGTCAGGCCAATAATCTGGCCGCTGCCCTGCGCGGGGACATCGCCTGCGGCAGTATCAATTTATCGACCGCTGTACACGCCGCGGCCAAGAACCTGCCCTTCAAAGTGGTCGCCTGGTTCGGACGGGCTCACGAAGAAACCCACTGCGGGATTCACGTGGACCAAAAGAGTGACATTCGAACCGTCAGAGATCTCAAAGACAAGCGGATTGCTCTGGGCGGCTCGATCTCCACCAAAATCATCCTCAACCGGGCGTTGGAGAAAGAGGGCATGGCCCAGGACGACGTCAAGCGAATTGAAGGCATCAAGATCGACGAAGCGATGAAACACGAAGCCGCGCTCCGCTCCAAGGGAATAGACGGCATCATCACGTGAGACCCGGTGGCGACCATGCTGGAATCGCATGGTGCGAGTCGGATGTTGGTCTCGTTCAACGACATCATTCCCGGGTTCGTCTTCGCCGGGCTGTTCTTTTCCGATGAGTATCTCGAGAAGAATCCCCAAACCGTGCGCGCCTTCTTGGCCGGCTTGACTCGCGCCTTCGACTTCATCAAACAAAACGAGAAAAAGGCCCGCCAGTGGATCCCCAAGTACGCCCATGTGGAACTGGAGGTGGCGATGAAGTCGGCCCTAAGAGAGTTCGATGACGGCCGAGAAGCGCCCTGCCGTTTGGAGCAACAGATCGCGCTGATGAAAAAGTACGGTTACCTAAAAGAAGAGGTGCCCCTCAGCAGATTCATCGACTACGGGTACTTGCCCGAAAAGAAGTAGCGTACGAATACAATTGAACACAAACGCTAATGGCACAAGATCAACGCTGTCTTTTACGGACAGGTTTCTCTGCCTTCGACATTGATGGAACAAATCGCCCACTCACAACAGTACTGTCGCCAGGTGGCATTACAGCATTTGGTACCACACCATTGGGTGGAACGGCAGCCCCGGGACCAGTCCGGCTCATATGCCTCGATTGCCTGGGCGGCGGTACCTTCGGCCTGGTGAGTGTACCAGTCATCATCCCGGCAGCCACTGATACAGAGTTGCTTCATCCGCTTGCAGTACGCTTCTCCGCTGCCGTCTTCCAGGCAGTGCTCGTATTGATATTTGCACTCTCGGATGCACTCGACGATCGGTTTTGTTGAGACACCTTCGTGCGCTTGGGCGAAATCTGATTCCACCGTTTGCTCATCGTACTCGCAGCCCCCAATGGCCAAGGCCAGAGCGAGAATAAAACCCAAGTAAATTCGATACATGTCAGCCTCCTTTTGGTGAGAAATTTGAAAAAACGGAGATGAGCAATCGACACCAACCGTCGATCGCACCCAAATTGCTCATCTCCATTCAGGTAGTGAACGAGTCGTACCTGCCATTTGGACGAAACGAATCGAAAAAAGGCACCCCGCGCGATGAGTGAGCGGGATAATAACGGGAGGGGCTCTATTTGGGCGATTCTCTGTGTGGACCTTAATGTACAAACACTCTATGCTTGTCTCTTGTTGACGTGACAAAGGAGCTTTTGCATGACCGACTACAAAGAGATGCTCAAAGGAAAAATCGTCACCCGGGACGGCCCCCTGGCCGGCGCCCAGGTGGAGATTTTCGACAAGGATTTGCTGGTAGACGACAATCTGGGCAGTGCCGTCACTGGGGCGGACGGCTGCTTCCAGGTCAACTTCACCTGGGCCGATTACAAGAAGAGCCCGTACGAGGACAAGCCCGACATCTACCTGAAGATCAAAAAGCCGGACACCGGTGCCACCGTCAAGACCGCTGTCTACGACGAGCTCAAGGGCGAGCTCGACAAAGACGACATCGAGGTCTACGACCTGGGTGTCATCGAAATTGCCTAACTTCGAGCGATGTTCAGCTGGCTCAGGGAACGCCGCAGACGCAAACTTCTGGAAACCCCCTTTCCGGACAGTTGGCGCCGGGTGCTCGAACGCCGGGTAGTCCACTACCGATATCTGAGTGACGAGAAGCAACGCCGCCTCGAACAGATGGTCCAGGTGTTCGTGGCCGAGAAGAACTTCGAGGGGCTCGGTGGGCTTGAAATGAGCGATGAGATCCGGGTGGTGATCGGGGCCCAGGCCTGTATTCTGATTCTGGAGCTGTCCCACGATCTCTACCGCAAGGTCGATAGCATCCTGGTCTACCCAGGAGCGGTTCAGCGTCCTGAGCGGCTGTTCGGTCGCTACATCCAAAACGGCGCCCTCGAGCAGCACTCGACTCCCCTACTGGGCGAGGCGCACATGGGCGGACCGGTGATTCTGGTGTGGGACGCGGTGATCAAAGGGGCTGTTCACCCGGAACGGGGCCACAACGTGGTGTACCACGAGTTCGCTCACAAGCTGGACATGCTCGACGGGGCCGCCGATGGGGCCCCGCCGCTTCACACCCGGGAACAGTACGAAAAGTGGGCTGAAATCTGTTCGAAGGAGTTCGAGATTCTCTCGCGCAAAGCCGCGGCCGGCGCGCCCACCCTGCTGGACACCTACGGTGCCACCAACCCGGCGGAATTCTTTGCGGTGGCTACCGAATACTTCTTCGACCGGCCCGTCCAGCTGAGGCGCCGCCATGGGGAGCTGTACGCCATTCTGGCCGCCTTCTACAATCAGGACACCGCCGCTCGAGTGGAGCGCCGGTAGCGGTAGGGTTGAGCAGGTCCCGACAATGATGGGTGTCGTCGGGACAACTGGTTTATCCTCGATATTTCCCAATGGCAATTACCGAGTCGATTGGATTACGGCTCCCGATAGTTAATCGCAACCGATGGGGAGGGTGGAGACGACGACATCGTCCACATAAGCGTGGGCGTCGCTCTGGCTGTCGCCGGTGGATGGAATGCCGACTGCAAACGAATCGTATCCATCACCGGGTAATGTGTTTAAGCCCGTAACTGTCAGGGTCGTCGAACTGTTGATGCTCAAATCGAGGGAGCCGTTGGTTTCATGGACAAGCACATGGAGTTCAGCGCAGATCCATTCTCCTTGGGGGACGGAAAATCCCCCGTTCATCTGCACCCCGCTGAAGGTGACCTCTATGCCCAACGGCCCGTTGTCATAGAATCCGATCCGAATTCCCGGTTGGTTCCCCACGTCTGCAAACAGACTCAATATAGTATAGGTATCGGTTACATGGTCAGAAGCAATGTAAAAATACGCGCGGGTGTACAAGTCACCTTGGCTCACCGCAGGAATCTCGGCATCGATAAACGCGGCAGCCTCCCCGGCCGAGGTTCTCGCGTACAGTGAATAGGTACCGGTGTGGGCGAAGGTCGATGTACGGGCTGCTTCAGCGTTTCCGACGACCTGTAGCAACCCCCAATTTCCCAATCCGTCCTCGAATCCGTCTTCGAACAGCACCCCCTGGGGTTGAGTGTCCGTATCCCCGTCCGTGTCGCTGTCGGCATCACTGTCTGCGTCCGAATCGGTATCACTGTCCGCGTCCGAATCGGCATCACTGTCCGCGTCGCTATCTGTATCCGTGTCACCGTCAACGTCAGCGTCCGAGTCACTGTCCCCGTCCGCATCTCCATCCCCATCCCCGTCACCGTCTGCATCCCCATCGCTCCCGGGATCGTCGTCCGTATCCACCGCCATAATCTCGAATCCCAACCGCCCGCAACCGGTAGCGCACAGCAGGACAACCATTAGAATGCCCCATCTCTCGAGTCTCACGTGCAGCTCCTCTTCATTCAGCGGGGACGATTTTTTTGAAACAGCTTTCCATCACAGTTTGAAATATACCATATTTGTGTAAATTTACAACACAAAAAGAGAATCCCTCTCACTCGACCTTTTTTGCGGCCTATGGGGCGATCGGTTGTTTTGACCGGTCAATTTGTTAAACCATTTATATGAAGGAACATCGCTATTTACCACACATGTTGTTGGGTCTGCTGGGGGCCTTGGGAATGCTGTTGAGCAACTGCGCGGCTATGCCCGGCCCGCCCCTGGCCAATCAGTTGAAACCGGACCACGCGCCCACCCCGTTCAGTGCCCAGGAGATTCGTGAGGGGTGCCCCTCAGGGCACCGGGTGGTGCACCGAATCGAACAGGTCGGACAGGATCCGCGAATCCAGGTGACCCTGTTCGTCGATGCCTCTGCCGACCAGGTGGGTTTCGAGGTGACTGTGACCGATCCGGACGGCAACTCCCTGGGGAATCCCCTGCGGGCCTCGGCCAAGTGGGCGGATCTACAAGCCCACGCGTCGTTTCCGACCGCCGTGACCACCATTGCCGATGAACCGTGCCAAACCGGGGCCGGGGCATTTGACTGTTGGAAGTACACGGTCACACAAGACGACGGCACCGAGCAGCGATTTTGGTTCGCCAAGCAGCTGCCCGGTCCCCCTGTGCTGTTTGAAACCTACAAGGCGGGCGAACGGATCTATCGAATGGAGATGATCGAGCAATCGCAAGCCCTCCCCAAAGACTGATCAGCGTCCACCCGACGAAGGTGTGGTTAAATCATCTTGAATCATCTTTAGTCACACATGTTGGCATCTTTGAACGAGCGATCCATCCACTGCAGGCGAACCTTGAGCAGCTCAGCGAGCTCACTGCGCAACAGCTGAATGTTTTCGTTCGTCTGCACAACCGAGAGAACCTTTTCTTGCCACTCGCGTTCCTCATCAATTCCAGGATCGCTTTCAGGATCCGTGCCATCGATTACGCCATCAATGTTGTTGAACTAACCCGCTTCGCGGGGGCTGGGGATCCGCGGCCGAAATCCTAGACAGAGCCAAAGAGAGGGAGATGTCCGATCCTGGAAGTTCGGTGTGCGAGTGGACGTGCGCCGTGAACGCATAGGAGCGGACAATGGGTGAGTTGAAAGAAAAGATGCGAGCGGATCTGGAGCTGCGGAATTATCGACCTGGGACAATAGCGACATATTTGCGGCAGGCAGAGCGGTTTGCGGCTTACTTCATGCGGTCGCCCGCAGAGATGGGCGAGGAGCAAATACGGGAGTATCTTCTGCACGTGATGAGGGAGAGCAAAGTGGGGCCCAGCACCGTGAAGATGAACGTTGCAGCGTTCAAATTTTTGTATACGCATACATTGAACAGACCCGAGGAAGTCATGCGAATTCCTTGGCCGCGGACGCCGAAGCCCCTGCCGGATATTTTGAGCGGAACCGAGGTGTCTTGTCTACTGGAAAATGTCCGGTCCCTCCAACATCGGATGATTATGATGACGGCGTATGGGACGGGGATGCGCGTTGGCAAGGCGTGCTCCCTCCAGCCGGGAGACATCGATTCCAAGCGGATGCTGATCCACATTCGGGACGCAAAACAGCGGCGCGATCGATACGTGATGCTGCCCGAGCGGTTGCTTTTCTGTCTGCGAGAGTACTGGAAGGCGGTGAGGCCTCCGGGGGACTGGCTCTTTCCGGGAAGCAAACCGAATACTCACATCAGCAAGGGGGCGGTAGGGGAAGCGGTGCGCAAGGCAGCGGTCCAGGCAGGACTTACGAAGCGTGTGACGCCTCATGTCCTCCGGCATTATGCCGACTCCCGGATTATGCTGACTCGCGAAATCTGCAGCCGTACGCCACATGGCATTTGAGGTCGCCAAGCCCTTGTCAATTCAGCAT
>JANQET010000116.1 GCA_028278265.1 Myxococcota bacterium | reverse complement strand
CTCTACGATTTGAGACGCGCCGCCATGATTCAAAATCTGGAAGTTGCCCAGAGAAAGGTTTCTTAATTGTTGAATTTTCAAACCGGTCGCCGCTCTAGGCGCTGTGCCGAGTCAAACTCAACCGTTTGTTTAGGACTCGTGCGAAAATAACCGCCGTTTTTGAGAGCAGATCCATCAATTCTGTCTGCATCGCTCGGCGCCCAAATACCTTTAATATTCAGGCTTCTCACTCTTTGTCATTGTTGCGCCTCCGCTATTGAAAATCGGCATTTATTCTCTCGGCGAGCCCTTAGCATTCGAGAGACTTTTTCACGTCTTTCTTCCAACCACTCCTGTTGTGCCGATTGAGTGGTTTGCTGGGTTGTTGCTCGCTTTTGCGGTTTCGGTAGCAATTGAGCAACCGCTTTTCTGAGCGCTCTTCGCGCTTGTGAGATTCGTCCTCCCAATGCAGACGGAGTAATTTGATAATCCGATGCAAGGTCGTTGGCCCGTTCCCCCCATACATAGTAACGAATCAATAAAATGACTTGGCGTTGGTGCATCCGTGCGAGACAGATGCCTACATCTACAAAATTCTCCAAATGCCGTTGGGTGACCGCATCCTGTCCGCTGTTACGGGACTTTCGGTTGGCCACCCGAACGGTCGGGCGATTATTTCCGACCCGCCGTCGATCCCTCTCGACCAGGATCTCCTCGTCGGTTACGAATTTTGTTGGCCCGCCGGCGCTCCCCAGCGCGATCCCGCCGCGCACATAAGAGCGGAGAGCTACTATTTCATTGGGGAAGCGGTGATCCTCGGTTGCCTCTTCAGCTTGGGAGAGATCGACGCCAAAGAGCACTCTGGGGCGACTTTCCCGCCCGCGGGTGATCAGTGCGGTGAGTTGGTTGTAGGAGAGTTCGTAGCGCCTGCGTTGCTCATCGAGGGCAGCGCGCTCGTCTGCCTCGGCATGGTTGCTTAAGCCGGTCATGATATTACCTTTATTTTAAGAACGTTTATGCTTGTCATAATATTCCAAGATAATGTTTTTATCAACCACTTTTTTTTGCCGAATTGTCGTCATCTCAGAGAATATGTGCGAGCCTCTCGGAAAAAAATACCGACAAACGATCTTAGAAGAAGTTTCTGACGGAGGTTGCACCGCACGTTGTTTTGTTGCTCTAGTAACCTCATGAAAATACTCTGCACAAATCACTTTGGGTTCAATATAACGACCGACAGAAGGATTATCGTCAACCGAGAAGATGTGTAGCTCCGTCTTTCGGCATTCAATGGGTTTTCGACCCTGAGGGTTGAAAAAGAGCCGCTGCCGGGTGATATGTACCGGCGAGCTGGTAGCGTGACGTCGGTCAGCTCGAATGAAGGAGAAGTTGAATGGCACAGGTTGGTAAAATGAATCAGCTGTCAGTGGTTCGCGTGATTGGTGCAGGCCTGTTGCTCGATGGGGAGGAGCTGGGGGAGATTCTGATGCCCCGGCGGTATGTGACGCCGGAGCACTCTCCCGGGGAGTTGATCGATGTCTTTGTTTTGCACGACGCCGAAGATCGCCTGACCGCTATTCCGCGCGAACCGTATGCCTCGGTCGGTGAGTTTGCTTATTTGAAGGTGGTCTCTGCCACTGATATTGGCGCATTTCTCGATTGGGGTTTGCCCAAGGATTTGCTGGTTCCTTTGGGGGAGCAGAAAGCTCGCATGCGCCAGGGACAATGGTACGTGGTGTATGTCTACATCAATCGGGCCAGCGGGCGCTGCATCGCGTCTTCCAAGCTCGACAAGTTCGTCGATCAGGCCGAAGCCGTTTACGCCGAGGGTGAGTCGGTCGAGTTGCTGATCTGCGCCAAGACTGACTTGGGCTACAAGGTGATTATCAATAATGCGTACTGGGGCGTGCTCTATACCAACGAGGTGTTCCAGCCGTTGCGAGAGGGGCAGCGCATAGCGGGATTCACCAAGGAGGCACGGGAAGACGGTCGAATAGATGTTTCCCTGCATAAACCCGGTGTGCAAAAAGTCACCGATTTCGCCGAGGTCGTGTTGCGCTATTTGCGCGAGCACGACGGCTTTGTCGGCATCACCGACAAGAGCCCACCCCAAGCAATCTACGATTTGTTCGGCGTCAGTAAGCAGACCTACAAAAAGGCGATCGGTGCGCTCTACAAACGGCGGTTGATTACCATCGAGCAGGGCGGGATCAAGCTGGTTTCCAGCTCGCGCTAGCAACGCTTATCGGATCACGTTTTCGGGGGCCGGCTGCTCATCGAGAGAAAGGCATCAACCGTGCTCTGTCGCACCTTCCACTCTCCCTCATCCCCCAAACGCACCGCATCTATTGTTCCCGTCAGACACCGCAATTGCAAATCCTGAATATCCATTTTCAGAATTTTGGCCGCTTCCTCCAGGGACAACAACACATCGGTCGGGCGAAGCTCGTCGTCGAATACCCCGTCGCTCTCTTCGAGCCGGGCCGGGGAAGAGGCCATGAGAGTGGCCCTGAGCTTCTCCACGTTCACGGTGAGGCGCTGATTGAGCCGACGGGAAGCATCGAGATCGTTGAGAATCATCTCGAGCAAATCGGACTTTGCATTTCTGGGGGCCATACTTAAAATTTAGGCCCCTTTGACAACCCGTCAAGTTCAGCGGTCAGAAGGCCAGGCCCAGGCCCCACAAGTGGTTGGTGACAAATGCGTAGTTATCACCGGGATCGTCCAGGACAGGGTAGAGCAGGGTGTATTCGGCCAGCCAGGCAAATCGGGAGTTGAGGTGGTGCTCGAACCCGATGGTCAGGCGCAACACCCCGTCTCCGTGGTATTTGCGATCCACGTAGTCGGCTTGGGGATCGTAGATCTCATCGGGCAGCGGCCGACCGACAAACCAGTAGGTGTGATAGGCCGCGCCCAGATAGGGGGAAAAACAGGACCACAGACGGTAGCTGGCGAGCACTCCCAGGGGGATGTGCCACACGGTCGCCTTGTCCCCGTCACGCCAGCTCGCGGTATCCAGGGCACCACCGACTCCGCCCTGTACGGCAATCGCCAGATCGTGATCCGTGGGCATTAAATTGACCTTGGCGTCCACCAGCAATCCACCCGCCAGAAACAGGGCTACTCCCACGTCGGTCCGCTCGCCCGCCCCGATGCGGACGCGAATCTCCTGGGGGGCGCGAATGGCCCAGTTGCCCACCACATGGCTCACCGGTCCCCAGAAATTGGTTTCGCTCAGTTGCTGCTGATTTTTGTTGTGCAACACATTTTGCGCGATGGTAAAGCGTACATCACCTTTTAGCACCGTCCGTGCGGTCTGGTATTGGCCATACCCGCAGCTACTGAGCAGGCCCTGCAATGCCAGTAGACACAAGGCATTGCCCAAAAAATATCGCCGACCCATCAGTTTGCCGAGAGAGCGGCCGTGATCGCCTCGGGGTCGGGGTTCTCATCACAGGCAGCGCGGAACTCTTCCCTCGTGGGCGGGGGCACGCTCATCGGCAAACGCAACTCGGTGAAGCGCTCCATCAGCAGGTAGTAGTCGTGGGGCACGATCTCGCCGGTCCAGCAGTAGCTGGAGATATCGCGTGGGGCGTAACCCTCCACGAATTCGGCATTGGCCCGCACCACCTTGATCCCGATGATGGCCCAGTAAATGACCTCTTGCCGGTCGTTGTCCCGCTGCACCGGGACGATGATCCGGGGATCCCGCCCTACGTCGGGATCTTTCGACCACTGCCGGCTCCAATCGCTGGCCGCTTCTCGGCACGTCTCCTCACCGTACGCCTCGAGCTCTTCGGGCAGCAGCTCGTGCTTCATCCCCACCGCGTCCGCTGTGTTGAGGTGCAGTCCGTAGAGCAGCGTCGTCTTGGCCGTCAGCTCGTCGGCCAGGGATAGCTCACCGGAGGTTCCGTCCTCCACGATCCGTGTGGTGCTCGCCAGGAACTCAGCCCCCAACACCCCCTGCAAATAGGTCGACAGGAAGCGATAGGCCCGGGCATTGCGCAGGTAGAAGGTGGGAAACGGCTCCACCGGAAACAGGGGATAGAGATCCGCCTCGGGTGTCGGGGCGCTGCTGAGGGATACCCCCATATCGAGTTGCTTGACATGGGTCTCCCGGTTTTGGGTCATGATCGACTCGAACGTCTCGAGCAGCTTTTCTTTGTAAGCCTTGGTCAGCAACAGATGGTCGGACTCGGCCCCCCGTTCGGGTAGCAGCAGGGTCTCCAATGCATAGGACTGGTAGTCGTACCAGCCCGAGTCGGGATCGGGTTTCAGATCGATCAAACCGTCGCGGATGGCGATGATCAGTTGCTCCATGTAGTTGACATCCGGTGGCGCACCCGGGCCACAGTAAAGGCGCTCGAAGTATTCCGTCTCTTTGGAGCGCGAGGAGGGAAAGACGGCAAAATGGGGTCCGCATATGGGATCGATCGCCGTTTGGGGGTTGTCGGCCAAGAAGGCGGTGCGGACCTGTCCGATACGGTCCAGATCGGTGGGGCCGTCGAGATAGTCGAGCAGGGCGGTCACCGGGTAGTTGGCAAACGGATTGGTCAATCCGGTGTAGAGCGACAGGTACTGCTCGTAGCGCTGGAGCAAGGACGGATCCTGGCCCAGGGCGACGGCCAGCGCAGCGGCTTTGCCCATTTCGGTGTCGGTGAACGGAGCCGCTTCTCCCTGATAGTTCTGCAGGAACCGGTCTTGGGTGAAGATGCCCTCCAACTGGTCATTCCAAGTATAAAAACCGATCGGCTTCGAATAGAGCGATGCCGAGCGTTTGAAGTCCTCGGCTTGCTGGGAGGCGGCCTGGACGATGTGGGCCGCAGCATCGGGAGCGTCACCGGAGAGAATCAGCGCGGTGGCGATGTCGATGGCAGCGGCGGTGAGGTGGTCGGTCTGGGGTTGGCTGGAGGCATTGCTGAGCAGGGTTTCGAGTTGGGTCAACAGCTCGGCGAGGAACGTCCGCTTGGACGGGAAGACCGGCGCCCCATCGACCTCGAGGCCCTGTTGAACCGAAAGCTCGATCGCGGCGTAGAGGCCGTCGTTGAACGGCTTGAGCGCACCGTTGACCACCTCCAGGGAGGGAATGACGCTGCGATCGGCGTTCTGCAGCTTGGCCACCGCATCAAAGGCGGCCACCCGGTTGGGATACACCGCTCCGTGGAGAAAGGCATCGTCTTCACCGAGGTCAGCGATATCGAGACGGGTGATGGTGGCGCTCTTGTTGAGTGTGATATCGCAATAGTCATATTCGATATCTTCGCCGAAATACTCCGTCACCAAGCGATCCGGGTCGTAAATCGGGTTCTTGTCTTCCAGAGAATCGTCTTTGATCAGGGACTCTTCATTGGATACCGCAACGCTCTCCCCCATGATGTCGAGGGGAAAGGGAAGACATCCCAACGCCAGGCAGCCCATTAGCAATAGGAACATACAGTTCTTGGTGCGGAAATTCATCACATCTCCTAAAGCGCTCAAGGTCATGCAATTGTTTGATGACGGATTACTTTAATAAAAATAATGCAAAATTCGCACCATTGGCTTCTGCTCGCAACCAAGCGCCTTGCCCGGTCGTGCCACGATCCGGGTGTCGACATAAGGTGACACTTAGGTGTGCCGAGACGGCATTTGATGTCTGAGTCGGCTCGGGAAACTATCGAAAGATCCTAGTGAGGCCGGAGGCCCGGGCGGATGCACCCACTGTGCTGCAGTCACAGGAACTGGCGTCATCCGGGAATTCGGTATCCGAATCCGTATCCGTGTCCGCGTCAGCATCACTGCCTCCGTCCACACCGGCGTCCGGCTCCGGGGTGATGAAGGTCGTCACTGCGGAGACCGGCCAGCTCCAATTTCCGGCTGCGTCCTGATAGGTGTTTGGGTCCACTGAAACGGTCACGTCCAGCTCGGCTCGGGTGGTGACGTCCGGCACGAGTTGCAGGGTCCCTGCAAGTGAGACCGGAAAAATCGGGCACGCGCGACCCCTTGCTCAACAGTCGAAATGCGGTTGCAAACCCCTGGCATCGCCGGTAGCCTGAGGGCATGCTCCTGAAACCGAAAAATCAAAGAAGACCGCTGAAAAAGCCTTCCTTCAAAGCCGGCTGTCCGTTCTGTTTCGAATGGTTGCCGATACCCGAAAAAAACTACGCCGTCTTTACCGGGGACGGGGCGCTGGGAGGACAGTGCACCAACTGCAAGGCGTTTTTCGTCTTCGAGGAGAGCGGGAGACTCGGCGGACAAGCCGTGCTCGATCTCCAAGCCATGGCCTCCGGCGGGGATCTGGACCAAGCGTTGACCCTCAGACCGGGCGTTGACTGCGACATCAAGAGCAAGCCCCTCCAAGAGGGAAAGCGGAAAGATCCCACCGGCCCCCAAGTGTGGGCGCTCAAACTGGGACCGCCGGCCCCAAAGCGAAAACCCCGCCGCCTCAAGCTCAATCGGTAGATTCTGTCTGGGGCCTGCACCGGCTGGCTAGCGATACTCGCTGATGAAAATCTGACTGTTGCTGCCGTCGTTTTGCTGCCATACGATCACGGTGTCACCGTTGTCGTCCATCGCGACCTGGGGATAGAGCGCGTGTTGACCATTGGGGCTGATGTTGTCATCAGCATCGGCGGGATGGGACCAGCTGCCGTCCCTGAACTCACTGAGATACACTTGACGGGTGATCGCTGAGTTGTCGTACTGATGCCAGGTGATCACGGCCTCTCCGTTGTTGGACATCGCAACCTGCGGTACGCTTGCGGCGTAGGTCCCGGCGCTGATGTGGTCGGATACATCGGCGGGATGGGTCCAGCTGCCGCTGCGGTATTCGCTCTTGAAGATGGCGTGACCGCCGCCGAAAACCTCCTGGGCCCAGACGATGATCGCGTTGCCGTTGTCGTCCATCGCCACCTTGGGTGAGGTGGCCTCATCTCCATCAGGGCTGATGTTGTCGCTGATACCGGCGGGATGGGTCCAACTGCCCGCGCGATATTCGCTCATGAAGATCTGGTTGTCGGACGAATCGCTCTGTTCCCAAACAATGATGGCGTTGCCGTTGTTGTCCATTGCCGCGTCGATGCCGTACAGGTTGGTGCTGTTGGGGCTGATGTCGTCGTTCGTATGGGCCGGATGGGCCCAGCCGCCGCTGCGATATTGGCTGAGAAACGTCGAGTTGACCAGCTTGATCGAGTTGAACTGTTTCCAGGGCAGGATCGCCTCGTTGTTGTTGTCCATCACCACCACCGGGGTTTGGCTGAGGGTGTTGGACGGGGTGTCCGGACTGATATACCCGTCGAGTGCCGGATGGCTCCAGCTGCTGCCCCGGTACTCACTGAGGTAGATTCTGTCGTACGAATTGTAGGCTGAGGCGTAGGCGATGATGCCGTTGCCATTGTCGTCCAATGCCGCGCTGGGCCGGTTGGCCGAGTTTGAATCGTTGGGACCGGGACTGATGTACTGGGTCGGGTTCGCGGGGTGATTCCAGGCGCCGCTTCTGTATTCGCTGAGAAATACCTTGTAGGTCGCCGAGATGGAATGGGTGATCTGCTGCCAGGCGATGATGGCCTCATTGTTGTCGTCCATGGCAATGGAGGGTTTTCCCAGGATGTCTTCCCCGTCGGGACTGATGTTGTCATCGAGAGTGGACGGATGATTCCATGAGCTACTGCGGTACTCGCTTTTGAAGATCTGCTGGTCGTAGCTGGTGTCCTCCTGGCCCCAGGCGACGATGGCGTTGCCGTTGTGGTCCATCGCCACATCCGGATCAGCGGCATCCCTGCCGTCAGGACTGATGTTGTCCGCCAGATCGGCGGGATGGGTCCAAGTGCCGCCGCCCCCGGTGTCGGTGTCTGAGTCTGTATCAGCGTCTGTGTCCGTATCGGTGTCCGTGTCTGTGTCGGCATCGGAATCTGCGTCGGTATCGGTGTCTGTGTCTGCATCGGTATCGGTGTCGGCGTCGGTATCGGTGTCTGTGTCTGCATCGGTATCGGTGTCTGCATCGGCATCGGTGTCAGTATCCGTATCGCTGTCCGCGTCTGTATCGGTGTCTGTATCAGTATCAGAGTCGGTATCCGTATCGCTGTCTGAATCAGAATCAGCATCAGCGTCGGAATCGGCGTCTGCATCGGTATCCGCATCTGTATCAGAATCAGAATCGGTGTCGGTGTCGGTATCCGAATCTACATCTGTATCGGTATCACCGTCTGAGTCGGCGTCGGTATCGGTATCGCTGTCCGCGTCTCCATCGCTATCTGCGTCCGTGTCGGCGTCCCCAGCGCCCGCTGAATCAGTCCCGGCGTCCGGCTGTGAGTCATCGTCCGTCGCGGTGTCTTTCTCCATTTCCCGTTCAAGGGAGTTGAAACCGATGCGCCCACAGGAGAGAAGCAGGAAAGATACTGAAATGATAGAGAAAAGTTCTTTTTTTATCCCAAGAATAGAGCCGGTTGAGGGGGTGTTGTGATTACCGTAAAAGTACATAATTCTAATTTTAACACAATTTTACAGTGGGAAAACTGGAAAACGAACTAGCGGTAAATCGAGCGGTGGCGGACCTGAAATCGAGGGATGGATGGGGGAAGTGGGACTATTGGGGAGCAGGGGGAGCCATGGCCTGCAGAACCGCTTTCATCGACGGCCACAGCTGTTTGAAGTGCTCGAATTTCCCTTGATAGCGGCGATGTTCAGCCTCGTCCGGCTCGAACGTCCGGTCCGGTTCGACCATCGCGGCGATGCCCGCCCGATAGGAGGGAAATCGTCCGGTCCCGACCCCGGCGATGATCGCCGCCCCCAGGGCACCGGCCTCGGTGATCCGCGGACGGGTAAACGGCCGGCCGATGATGTCGGCGCAGAGCTGGAGCCAGCGATCCGCTCGACTGCCACCCCCCACCGCCCGGTAGCTGGTGATCTCGATCTCCGTTTTGGGGAGTGATTCGACACACTCCCGCAAATAGAACATGGTGCCTTCGAGAATGCCCTTGAGCACGGCTCCTCTCGGCGTATCCAGTTTGAGACCGATGATCACCCCGGACGAATCGGCGATGAATCCGGGGGGGCCGGTCAGGGCAAAGTGCGGCAGGACCAGGAGAACGCTCGGCCCGTCGGGCATCTCGGCGAACAGTTTGCCGTAGAGCTCGGGACCGCTGAGGGCCTGCTTCTCGGCGCCGGCAAAGGTGTCTCGGAACCATTTGACGATGGATCCCCCTTGGTTGTAGAGGAAGCTCACGTACTTCCCCGGGACAGCGTGGTGCTCGGTGTTCAGTCCCTGCTCGAGCATCGCGCTGGTGTCGCGACGCCGGCCAAAGACCGGGGTGATGCAGGTGAAGGTGCCCATGCCGCAGACTGCTCGGCCCTCGTCGATCACGCCGCAGCCCAGCGCAGTGGCACATTGGTCGTGGGCACCACAGACGATGGACACGTCCCGGGGCAGACCCAGCTCCTCGGCCATCGGGGCACTAACCGTCCCGATCACCGTGCCCGATGCGACCAGTCGGGGTAGTTTGCCCGCATCGATATCGGCCAGTCCCAGCAACTCCTTTGACCAAGTCTCGGTTTCGAGGTCAAACAACATCGTGCGGTTGGCCAGGGAGCTGTCCACCACCGGGTCGGCGCCGAGCATGAATGGGACAAAGGAGCCCCAGAGCAGAAAATAGTCCGCGCGCTCGTAGAGCGACCGCTGATGCGTCTTGAGCCAGATCAACTTGGTCAAGCTGTAGTGATTGCCCCAGAGATTGCCGTTGATCCGGTAGAGCCGTTCAGGGCTTACTCGCTCCCGTAGACCGTCGACGAACGCTTCCCCGCGACGGTCGAAATTCAGGATTGACGGGCCGAGGATCTCCCGGTCCGCGGTCACCGGTACCAGCGCCTCGCCCAGGGACGAGACGGCCAGGGCCTCGATCGGATCGCCGGCACACTCCTGCGCTGCCCGGCGAATCACCTGCTTGATGTGGTGCCACACCTCTGTCGCATCCCATTCGGCCCAGCCGGGATGGGGCTTGCGGTAGTCGTACTCCCGGTACGCCGAGGCCAACAGCTGTCCATCCTCTGTGAATACCGCGGCCTTGCAGCCCGTGGTGCCCACATCAATGCCCATCAAGCTCATGATGTCAGCAGTTGCCGGGTGCCGGCCAAATTGAAATGGTCCCCGATGAGCCAGCAGGTTTTCTCGTAGACCGCCTCTTGGGCCGCTGTCACATCGGAAGAAGCCTTAAGCGCCCGTTCATAGGCCTGCCGAATCTCGGTGCCCACGTTGATTTTGCCGATGCCGTGCTTCATCGAGGCCAGCAGACATTCCCGGTTAATCCCTGACCCTCCGTGCAGGACCAGGGGAATGCCGACCGCTCGTTGAAGACGCTCCAGATGGGCCAAATCCAGCCGCGCTTCGACCTTTTTCTCGTCCTTCATCGCCCCGGAGACCGCCCCGTGGATGTTGCCCACGGCCACCGAGAGCCAGTCACAGCCGGTCTGCTGAACAAAGGTTTGGGCCTCTTGCACGTCGGTGAAGCCCCGGCCCGATTCGAACAGCTCGTCGTACGGCAGGGTCGGACCTGCCTCGTGACCCATCACCATGCCCAGTTCAGCCTCACAGGGAACCCCGGCTCGGTGGGCCAGCGTCACCACTCGTCGCGTGGCGTCGATGTTCTCCTCCAGGTTCAGGCGGGATCCGTCCACCATGACGGATTGGTAGCCCAGCTCGAGCGCCTGTGTGATCACCGAAATGTAGTCCACCTCCAGATGGTCTTCATCGATCACCGGGACGTGATCCAGGTGGAGGCGCACATGGTCCGGCTGGTTCCATTTGGCAAATTCCGCCTGCACCGCCGCCGCACTGTGGGCGGCGAACTTGATCCACTCCAGCCGGGCGGTTTCGACGAGGGCAAAGGCGTCCTGCTCCCGGACGGCGCGGATCACCGGCGCCACCATCGGCAGGTAGGGTACGTTGAACGCCAGCACCGCCACGCCGGCGCGCCGGGCATTGGTGATGATGTGGGCAGTGGTGGGCACGGCTACTTCTCCTGGGGTACGGCGACCTCAAAGCCCAAGTAGTCCCCCAGCGCTTCGCGGACCGGCGCCAGGACGTGACCAGGGGTGACGCTCACATGATGTCGAAATCCCCGTTTACCCACGTGCGCCAGCACCTGCTCGAGCCCCTCGATCGCGGCGACCCCGGCGCAGCCGAAGAATTCATCGGGGATGGGGTCGGCGGTGAACGCGCCCTGGCCCAGGTAGAACTGCAGCTCGCCGGCGACCGTCTGCAGGCTGCCGAAAGTCATCTCGAACGGAGAGATGCGGCCCACGTGACAGCCGTAGCCACACCCTTGGCCCAGGTCGTTGGCAATGATCGCGTGATCGGAGATGCGCCCCTGATCGGTCAACAACTCGGCGGCCACCGGGCCACAGTGAAACAGAATGCACTTGTCTGCTTCGTCGCCGTAGTTGTTGTTCCAATCGAGACAGATCGGCGGCGCTCCTGAGGCCAGCTGGAGGGCGTGCATGGCCACGGCGCTGCCCACGTCCACTTCGCAGGCCGCGGTAATCCCCCGCTGATTCATCTCCCCCAACAGCACGCAGGGGGAGATGCCCAGCCGTTGCTGCATCTCGGTCCAGCAGCGCAGGGCCAGGGCGTCCATGCTGAATTCGTCGACGATTTCATCGAGCACCACCCCCAGACGGGCCAGGTTTTCGAACGCCGGGTCCGGCACTCCCTGCCAGGGAACATAGGATTTCAAACCCTCTGCCTTGTCCCGATAGGCGGGTGTGCTCTTGTCCACCGCTTCGACCCGGGCAAACACATCGGACAGGTCCAATGTCTCCATCGTGATCCCGGCGCGTTGCAGGGCGACTTCGTCGATGCGAACCGTCTTGAAGGCGGTGGTACGGGCGCCCACGGCACCGATGACCATCTTGCGCATCCCCTTGACCACCCGGCAGACCCGGTCGAACCGATCGACCACCCGGCCGAACTGTTGGCTCTTTGGGCTCACCACGTGGGGCGGGTAGGCGCTGAACCGGATCCCGTATTGGGTGAACACATCCATGATCGACAGCTTCCCGCAGAAGGCGTCCCTGCGGACCGCCGGGGCCATTTTGTCGAGATCGTCCGGATAGGCCTGCACCAGGATGGGCACGTCCACCTCCCGCAGGGCCGCCGCCGCGCCGGTCTCGTCGCCGAAGTTGGGCAGGCAGAGGATCACACCGTCGAATTTTCCCCGGTTTTGTCGAAGAAAGTCAGCGTAGATTTCCCCCTCCCGGGTGGACTCCACCGCGCCGTGGGGGGTGGCCTGAGGGTCGAGCATCAGAACGTCATAGCCGAGTTGCTGCAACAGCTGAGGCAACTCCTGACGAGCCGATTCGATCAGCGCCGTCGGAAAGACGCCGCGGTTACCGAAAAAGAGTGCAAAGGTCGTTTTTTGATCAGCCATCGATACCTCCATCGAGGGCACTTTATGCCTTTGACTGAATGAATGGAACCCAAAAGTTCTTACTCCTTGCCACGACCGGAGAGGAACCTCACCCCCCGGCCCAGGGACCTCACCCCCTGGCCTTGGGACCTCACCCCCAGCCCAGGGACCTCACCCACAGCCCCTCTCCGTCAAGCGGAGAGGGGAGCCAGAAGGGAAGAGATCCCTTCCCCATCCCTTCTTCTCATTCCCCCTCTCCACCTGGGAGGGTGTTGTAAAAGGAAAAAATGGATTTCCAAAACGTAGGGCCGGGCTTTATGCCCGGCCGCTCGCTCAGCAG
>JANQET010000100.1 GCA_028278265.1 Myxococcota bacterium | reverse complement strand
CACCACTCGTGCTGCTACGGGCTGCGTCATGCCTTGTTTGACCTATTACAACCCTTTTACAACACCCTCCTGATGGAGAGGGGGCCAGGGGGTGAGGTCTCCAGGCAGGACGGTTTTACCAATAGTGTTGAACAGGATTTCCCGGAAGAGTCCCCGGTGGCGGCCGACCTACTCCACGACCGCTTCGCAATCGCAGGAGATGTCGACCGTCACCTGTCCCTCTTGGATCGCTTCACACGCTTGGCCGAGCAGCTCGATTTCGGTGGGAGTATTGAGCTGCCACCCGTTGGGATCGTTGAAGGGAACCTCGTTGCCGTCGATCAAGACCACGCAGGTGTGTACCAGATTTTCGACGACGGCACTGTTCAACGAGAGCACGCAGTCCCTTACCCCGTCGATGATCTCTTCGAACGCATCGATCAGTTGTTGGGTATCGTTGGCCTGGTAATAGGCCGCGTCCGGTTCGCCGGGCTGCACGCCCTGACCCGCGTTGGCCATGTCCTGCATGTGCTCGTCGCCGATGTCCGCTCCCACGCTGATCATGTACAGGGTGACGCCGTTGGCAAACGCCTCCTTCACCGCTGCCACGGCCTGAACGCGGCCCATGTCCTCATCTCCTGAATCTTCACACGTATCCGGCTCTCCGTCCGTGGCCAACACGATTACCCGCCGTTGCGCTTCGGCATCTGCGATCAGCTGTTCGGCCGACACGCGGACCGACGCCCCCGTAGGGGTATCCCCGTCCGGCTCGTTTGCGTTGAATACCGCGGCGATCTCGTCGTAGTTGTCCATCGCCGGGGGCACACTGGTGGTGATGGGGCAAGGGCCGCCCTCGAACCCATCGTCGCTGGTGTACAGGGTCATGCCGAAGCGCACGTCGGATTCGAGCTGCTTGACCACCCCATTGGCAGGATCGAACAGCACCTCTCCCACGACCACCCACCGATCCTCCCCATCGAAATTGAAATTCATACTGCCGGACTGATCGATCAACAGGTCCACGGTGGGGGTTACGATATCAAATGTAACTTCTGTCTCACCGCATTCCGAATCGGTATCCCCGTCCGAGTCCGAATCCGCGTCCGTGTCCCCATCGGTGTCGGCGTCGGTGTCCGCATCCCCATCGGCTCCGTTCTCGTCGTCGGTATCGCTGTCCTCGACGCTGTTTGCCGTCTCGCAGGCATTTGAACACAACAACAACAGGATGGCGACGACCAGCAGCAGGTTGCCCTTTCCGGGACAAAACAGGCGATAATTAAACATGCTAAACCTCCGTATTTAGCAATGGGATTGAGCGCGGCGTTGAGCCGCACCCATCCCGGTTTGACCGATTGAAGAGACAA
The DNA here is from genome assembly GCA_028278265.1 of Myxococcota bacterium. GTDB lineage: Bacteria > Myxococcota_A > Polyangia > JAAYKL01 > JAAYKL01 > JANQET01. Next base: position 8,606 of record JANQET010000100.1, on the reverse strand, counting down.
TCGAAGCGTATGAATACATCTCTGATCGAGAATATATTAAATCGTATTTTGATACATATAACATCATTGCCGCAAAAACCTGTGAGCTTCAGCTGTTCACTGAGCACGAGAACTTCCACACCCTATCTAGGTTAGATGGGGATTCGCGCCAAAATTACGAAGTGCAGTAAACCGGTTTAGTTCGGCGATCGTCGCAACTGGTGAAACACGGCATAATTATTCAAAATAGCGCGGTTAAAAAAAGATGAGGTAGAATCGCAGGGGCCGGGGCTAGGGGCACATCTCGGGATTTATTCGACGACGATGATCGCGTCACAGGGACAGGAGACATCGATGCTGACCTCTCCCGCTTGGATATCCTCACAGGCCTGGCCGACCAACTCGATTTCACTGGGATTGTTGAGTTGCCACCCGTCGGGATCGTTGTAGATAATCTCTTCGTCATCGATTTCGACCACACATTGATCGACCATCGACGGCTGTACCTGACCATCGAGCTCGAGCACACAACTGCGCACCCCGTTGATGATGTCCTCGAACGCTTCGATCAGCGCCTGTGTGCTGGTCGCCTGATAGAACGGCACATCCGGTTCACCGGGCTGCACCCCGAGACCGGCGTTGGCCATGTCCTGCATGTGCTCATCGCTCACGTCGTCCCCCACGCTGATGATGTAGAGGGAGACCCCCTGGGCAAAAGCGGCTTCAGCTGCTGCAACCGACTCCTCCTGCCCGTTTTGCGGATTCGGTTCTTCACAGGTGTCCGGTTCTCCGTCCGTGGCGAGTACGATGACCCGCCGCTCGGCCTCACTGTCGGCGACGAGCATGTCCGCCACCGCCGTTACGCTTTCCCCGGTCGGGGTGTCCTGTTCCGGATCGGCCGAGTTGAACGCCTCGGCGATGGGAGTGTAGTTGTTCATCGCCGGGGGCACATTGATCAACAGGGGACAATCACCACCGTCATAGCCGTTCTCGCTGGTGTAGAGCGTCAACCCGAAACGCACGTCCGCTTCGAGCTGCTTCACCACCCCATCCGTGGGATCGAACAATACGATGCCCACTGTGTCCCATCGATTGTGATCATCGAACGAAGAGGTCATGCTGCCGGATTGATCCACCAACAGGACCACGGTCGGCGTGACGATTTCGAAATCAATATTCGCCTCACCGCAAGCAGAGTCGGACTCTGTGTCTCCATCCGCGTCGGCGTCACTGTCCGCGTCCCCATCCGAGTCCCCGTCCGCGTCCACATCCCCGGCCGTGTCCGAATCATCGTCGTCATCGTCCCCGCTACCATCTCCCCCTTGGCCACCACAGGCCCCCAGGAGCGCGATAAGTAAGATCAATGCGGAAAACGGAACGCTCCTTTCGATCAATTGTTCAAACTTACTCATGCCAAAACCTCCGGCTTGCGCTGTTCGAGGCACCTTGGGGCGCCCTTCACTTTTTTTGGTACACCTAAATTATACCTTTGATGGCACCGACCGACTAAAATTATCTGGTAAAATTCTTTAAATACTGGAAAATAGGTCAACCGGTCTTCCATCAAAGGCATCTGTACCCTCCAGAGATTGGTTGTAAAATAAACGGAAAATTACGACTTTATTTCACAAAGGTCGCCAAATCGGCAAAATAATCTAGAAAATAGAGACTTTTCAGATCAGCGTATAGAGTGCTTTGGCAGCCAACGAGACAGCCATGCCGATCATTAGCACACCGGACAACAGGTCAGAGAGCCGGCGGTGCCGGGCGCTCATTCGAGAAGCCACTGCCCCCAAAAACAACAGGCCTGGTGCTGTCCCCACGCCGAACGCTGCCACCAACAGTGCCCCTTGCGCCGGACCACCGGCGGGCAGCGCTCGGGAAAAGGCGGCGTAGGACAACCCGCAGGGCAGAAGGCCCATCAACAAGCCGAAGGCCCCGATCGCGAACAGCTCCTTCTTGGCACCGGTCACCCGGACGAGCCGGCGAAATCCCGGCAACTTGCTCGGGGTTAAATTGGAGACCCAACCCGGTTCGGGGATCAGTCCCAGACGGGTCAGGCCGAAGGTCAACAGAAACACCGCCGCAAAAAGAGAGACCGCCACCTGGGCACGACTGATCCGAACCAGGGTGTCCCCCTCTCCCCCGGGTGCGAGAGCGGACAATCCCGCACCCACAGCCCCCATCACCGCGCCGATCCCGGTGTAGGTGGCCACTCGACCCAGGTGATAAAACAGGTGGGAAGCAAACCGGCCACTGCCGGAGGGGTGGGTCGAGGGGAGGGCCAACACCAGGGGACCGCACATGCCGATGCAGTGTCCCGTGCCCAAAAAGCCCAGTCCGAACATGGCGGCGATATCGACCCAAAACATGCTCCGGAAATAACAGAACGCCATAAAAAATCCAGACAGCTGTTGTCATAAACCGGCCCTTGTTGGTATGAAAAACCAGTTGACGAATTCAGTCAGAAGAAATACGTAAGCCAGTACCGGATTACTGCTTGAGTGGTTCCGGCTCCACGAACAGGGCGTGCATGCTAGTCGACAGACGTAATTTTCTAAAATCAATGGGTATCGTCAGCGGCACGGCAGTCATGTCGTGCAACCGCATGGCTCCGGAAGAAAAACTCTCCGCATACTTGACCCCCCCGGTGGAGATGGTCCCCGGCGTCGCGGCGTACTACGCCACGGTCTGCCGAGCCTGTTCCGCCGGTTGCGGCATCCTGGTCAAGACCCGGGAAGCCCGGCCGATCAAGCTGGAGGGCAATCCGGCGCACCCGGTCAACCGGGGGGCGTTGTGTGCTCGCGGACAAGCGTTTATCCAAAGCTTGTACAGCCGCGCTCGCATCAAAACGCCGCTGATGCGCCAGGACGGTCAGCTGGTGGCGGTCGGTTGGTCCAAGGCGCTTAAAGCCGTGGCCCGGCAGATGAAGGGGGCCGACACATTGGGTCTGTTGACCGGGGCCCAAAGCGGATCATTTAAATCCCTTATTAATGATATCAATGACAACTTGGCTCCGATTCAACACGTGATGACCGAACCGGTGGCCCTCTCATCGATGGCCGCTGCGGCCAAGGCCCTGTTCGGAGTACATCGGGTGCCCCGCATCGACCTGAGCGGGGTCGACCAGCTGATTTCACTGGGTGCCGACCTGCTCGACACCTTTGTCTCACCGGTCGAGCTCTCCCGCCAGTGGGCTGAGCGCCACGGGGTTGCGGCGGGACGGCAACTGCAGCTCGACTACGTGGGTTCCCGGCGCAATCTGACCGCCACTGCGGCGGATCGCTGGTACTGCCGGGGAGCGGGTGACGTCGAGCAGCTGGCTGTCGGCCTGCTCCATCGAGTTTTCCAAAGCAAGCGTCCAACCCTGAGCGCCGCTGTGGCCCGGGCGGTGAACGCGGCGATTGACAAGTTGGGCCCGGCCCCGAAATTGGAGAGTGATACCCAAAAAGTGCAGACCGAATTGACCTCGCGTCTACTCGCGGCCAAATCCGGTCTGGTGCTGTTCGGCGGCGCCGAGGTATTGGGCGCGCAGGCAACTGCCGTGCAGGCCGCCGTGTTGCTGACCAACTACTTGATCGGCGCCATCGGCCCGGCCCTCAAATTCGAACCGAACCATATCCTGTCCAACATCAATTCTGAACAAGAGGTCCTCGACCTGCTCGAAGCGTCGGCCCAGGGCACTGCCGAGGTGTTGTTCATTCATCAGGCCAATCCGGTGTACACCCTGCCCCAAGCGGCCGGGATCACCACCGCGCTGGCCAAGACCAAGATGGTGGTCGCCCTGGCCAGTGAGATGGACGAAACCGCTGCACTGGCCGACGTGGTCCTACCGGTGCACCACCCCCTGGAGTCATGGGGGGACTACGAACTGACCGACGGCATCGCCGGATTGATGCAACCCGTCCGAGCACCGCTCTATGATTCGAAACACGTGGGAGATTTGTTGATCGAGCTGGTAGCTCACGCCGGCACCAAGCTCAGTCACAAACGCTTCAAAGACTACCTGGTTCGGCACTGGAGCAAGTGGTCGGTACAACCGGGTTATCAGGCATCAGTTCCATCGCTGCCAGCCCCAGGGGATCCGCCCGACGGTGGACCCGAACCCGCAGCACCCGCGCCGACGAAAGTCGAACGCCCCACCGAGCTCTCAGATCGGGAATGGGAAGAGATGCTCGTGCGCGGGGGACGATTCCTCGACGCCGGCGGCCCCCAGTTGACCAAGATGAAACTGTACGCCAACGCGGAGCTGCCCCGCTTTGCGGCCAGGCCCGCAAAGGGGTCGGTCGAGCTGATCGTTCCCCTGTCACCGTCTCTCTACGACGGCCGCGGGGCGCCCCTCGACTGGCTGCGCGAGGTGCCCGACTCCCTGCTCCAGACCGCCTGGGAAATCCCCGCTGAAATAGCCACCGACGTGGCCCGGGCCAACGGACTGACCACCGGCGATCGGGCCGAATTGAAGAGCGCGTCAGGGCAAGTGCAGGTCAAGGTGATCATCGACGATGATCTCGCCCCGGGGACCGTGGCCCTGCGACCCGGCGGGGGACGGGAGGTGTCCAGGCACACCGAGGACACGGCCAACCCGATGGCCCTACTCGGCGGCAAGACCGACCCCACCTCCGGCGAGCTGAGCAGACGGGAAACGATCACCCTTTCCCGTATCGACAGCGGGGAGCTGACCTCGGTCATGGGACACCCCAACTCCGAGGGACGGCTGTTGGCCCTTTCGATGAATCTGGATGATTTCAACCGCGGGCAATACCCGATAATCACCCGGCACGGTCAAGTGGAGCCTGCGGAACACCCTCACGAGCACAAAGACGGCGCAGATCACCACCATCCACAACCGGTACCCATGCCCCACGATGACGAGAAGAATCGGGGGAAACCCCTCAAGGACAATGTGTACCCCTTGCAGGACCTGCCTGATCACCGTTGGGGCATGGTCATCGATCTCGATAAATGTACCGGTTGCGGCGCCTGCGCGGTGGCCTGTTACGCCGAGAACAACGTGCCCGTCGTCGGCAAGGCCGAGATCCAGTTGGGCCGGGAGCTCTCCTGGTTGCGCATTGAAAAACACGTCTTCAGCGGGGACGGGACATCTCGGGTTCAGTTTTTGCCGGTGATGTGCCAGCAGTGCGACAACGCGCCCTGCGAGGCGGTCTGTCCCGCCTTTGCCGCCTCCCACACCCGGGACGGCCTCAACGCCCAAATCTACAACCGCTGCATCGGCACGCGGTACTGTTCGAACAACTGCCCGTACAAGGTGCGGCGGTTCAACTATTTCGACTACACGCGGGAAAAACCGGCCAACCAGCAGCTCAACCCGGACGTCACCGTGCGCACCCGCGGGGTGATGGAGAAATGCACCTTCTGTATTCAGCGCATTCGCGAAGCGCAAAACCGCCACCAGGTGGATAAAACACCCCTCGAGGATGGGGAGATTACAACGGCCTGCGCTCAAACCTGTCCCACCGGGGCGATCTCTTTCGGCGATTTCAAACGGCCCGAATGGGCGATGAGTAAGCTGGCCAAAGACCCGCGCGGCTACCGCCTGCTCGATTACATGGTCAATACGCGGCCCGGCGTGGTGTATCTGCGTCGGGTGAACACCGTCAGCAAACAGAACAAGGGTAACCGATGAGTCACGCCCAAGCGTCCAAGCTCGGTAACTTCTCTTACGGCAAAATCCATCGGGATCTGCTCGGTACGCTGGGAGTGCCTTCCAAGGCGTACATCGCACTGATCCTCTTCTGCTTGGCCCTGGCCGGCTGGGGAGGCATCGCCTGGGGCTACCTGATCTTCACCGGCATGGGGGTCACCGGGATCAACAACCCGGTGGCCTGGGGCTCGTTCATCACCACCTTCGTCTTTTGGGTGGGTATCGGTCACGCGGGCACCCTGATCTCGGCGGTGCTCTTCCTGCTGAGGGTGCCCTGGCGCACCGCGATCTTTCGCGCGGCCGAAGCATCGACGATTTTTGCCGTGGCCACGGCGGGAATTTTTCCGCTGATCCACATGGGCCGCTTCTGGACGGTCTACTACACCCTGCCCTATCCCAACGGACGGGAGCTGTGGCCCAACTTCCGCTCGCCGCTGGTCTGGGACGTGATCGCGATCAGTACCTACCTCACGGTGAGCGCGATTTTCTTTTACATCGGACTGCTGCCGGACATCGCTGCCGCCCGGGATCGGGCCAAACCGGGGCTGAAGAAAACGGTCCTGCTGCTGCTCTCCCTCGGTTGGATGGGGTCGTTCAAGCAATGGAAGCACTACACCGCGGCCTACGTGCTGTTCGCCGCCCTGGCCACCCCGCTGGTGGTGTCGGTGCACTCGGTGGTCTCTTGGGACTTCGCGATGAGCGATGTCCCCGGTTGGCACACTACGATCTTTGCGCCCTATTTTGTGGCCGGTGCGATCCTCTCGGGACTGGCCATGGTGATCTGCATTCTGATCCCCCTGCGCCACGTCTTTAAGGTAAAACACATCATTAGAAGGTACCACCTCGAGGGGATGGCCAAGCTGCTGGTCGCGGTGTCGATAATCGTGGGCTATGCCTATGGGGTCGAGTTTTTCATCGCCTGGTATGCGGGCAATCCATTCGAAGTGGCGATTTTTAAATACCGACCCACGGGCGATTTCGCGATTCAGTTCTGGATCATGGTGGTCTGCAACGTGATCGTCCCGTTGCTCTACCTCTTCAAGAAAGTGCGCACCAACCTGGCGGGATTGTTTATCGTCGCCGTGTTGGTCAATGTGGGCATGTGGTTCGAACGCTACAACATCATCGTCTCCTCCCTGAGTCATGAGTTCATGCCCCACACCTGGGGATTGTACAGCATGACCTGGGTCGAGTGGTCGATCCTGATCGGCTCCTTTGGCCTGTTCTTCTTTTTGTATTTGTCGTTCATCAAAGTGCTGCCGGCCATTTCGGTGGCAGAGGTCAAGGAGTCAATGCCCCATCCGCTGAAGGAAAAGCACTGATGTTCAAAGAGAGACACCCCCTAGAGGCGGGAATGATCGGCTCCTTTGCCCACCTGGACTGCCTGGAACAGGCTCTCTGGGCGGCCAAGGCGCAGCAGATGGATGTGCGTGACGTCTACAGTCCGGTGCCGGTCGAAAAAGCGTGGGAAATCCTCAAGCCCCAAACGAGTCCGGTGCGCTTCGGAACCTTTGTCGGAGGTCTGCTCGGCGCGGTCGGCGGGTTGACCCTGTGCATTCTCACTTCAGTGATCTGGAACATCGTCGTCGCCGGAAAACCGGTGACCAGTCATGTTCCGTTCATGGTGGTGACCTTTGAGGCGTTGGTGTTGCTGGGCGCCTTCGGCACCCTGTTCGGGATGCTCATCGCCGCGCGTCTGCCGTTTCGCCGGTTCCCCACCGCCGGCTACCGGCCCGAGTTCTCGGAGGATCACTTCGGCATCTGGCTCTCCTGCCCCAAGGGGGAAGAGCACAAGGCCAGGCAGCTGCTCGAAAAAGCCGGTGCGGTCAAGGTCTTCTCCATCGACGATAATAAGATGTCGGAGGCCCACGCATGACCAACGACAAACTCGTACAGACCGTCTTCGACGCGACCCCCAGTGAATCCCCCAAGGGATTGCGCAGCACCGCGTTCGTTTTGATCGCGTTGGGTCTCCTCGGCTTGGGGCTCGGCTTCGCCGCCGGTGAATCCGCCACCACCGGCTGGTCGGCGCTGCTCACCGGCACGGTGCTGGTCATCGGCGTGGCCCTGGTCGGGCCGCTGCTCTCGGCGGTGTTTCAACTGACCGGCGCCAAATGGGGTCGGGCCTACCGGCGGCTGGCCGAATCGAGCGTGGTGCTGATGATCCCAGGCCTGCTCGGCGTGGGGCTCTTGCTCGCCGGGGGTAACGCCTACTTGCCCTGGGTTCACGAGCATCCCCACGTGGGGGGCAAAGCGGTGTGGCTGACTCGGGGTTTTTGGGATGCCCGGGTGGTCGGCGCGTTGGTCATCTCGTATGCGCTGGGGCTGCGATTTGTCTGGTGGTCGGTCCGTCGTGATTTCTGCGTTGCCGGCGTCAAAGAAAGGTTTACCGGTAAACTGGGGGATCTGTTCGGCAGCGGCATCGCCAATCCGGACCGAGAAGCCGAGCGCTGCGAGCGAAAACTGTCCGTACTGGCGCCGCTGGTCGTGATCGTCTACGCTTTTGCCTTCACCCTGCTCGGCATCGACTTAATCATGGCGCTGGAACCGGATTGGTTCTCCACCCTGTTCGGTGCCTGGTACTTCATGGGCAACGCCTTTTTCGGCCTGGCCCTGGTCGCTATCTTTTCCGTCGCGCTGAGCAATTCGCTGGGATTGACCCAATTCTTCAGCACCAAGCGCCAGGGAGACATGGCGACCCTGCTGCTGGCCTTTTGCTTGATCAATGTCGATTTTTTCTGGAACCAATACCTGACCATCTGGTACGCCAACCTGCCCGAAGAGACCGGCTACCTGATCGAGCGCACGGTCAATCGGGACCTGCCCTGGCGCAGCCTGTCGTTCGTTTCGTTGGCCGCTTTCTTCTTGATCCCGTTCACCGCGCTGCTCCTGCGTAGGGTCAAACACAACGCAGGACTGCTGCGGATCGTGGCGCTGGTTGCGATGGTCGGTATCTTCTCGGCCC
>JANQET010000066.1 GCA_028278265.1 Myxococcota bacterium | reverse complement strand
GACCGATCCGATCCGTTGGAGCCGTTGCGGCGGCGGTTGGAACGATTGGTCCTGGGGGGGCGCGCCACCCTGCCGGTGAGCGGTGCCACCGCGGTCGAGCGGGAAGCAGCGTTACTGACCCGACGGATGATGCCCACCGGCGCGCAATTGCTGCGCCAGCTGCAAGCCGCTGCTTCGGTCAGGGAGCGGGATGTCCGGGGCGCTGCAAAAAGGAGCGATCCTAGTCCACTGGTCAATGCGTGGCTCGAAGCGGGCGCCTATGAGAGGGCCGCCACATCGAAACTGTTCAGAATTCAATGGGCATCCCGTGACACCGGCGGCTAGTCTGGTGCGATGAGGCTGCATTTTTACGTCGAATATCACCCATTTGGGTGAGGACAACTCCCTATTGACCAGTGAAAATAACATCGGGTCCAAAGGGACGGTTTGATCTATAACAATCCCAATGAAGGGGGTGAACGATGACAGCAGTCAAAGTGTGTTGCTACAATGGCGAATGGCTCGATGAGCTCTTCGATCCTCAGAATGAATTCGATGTGGAGGGGGAAGGGGATCACACCTACAAGAGCAAGGCGGATCGACTGGCAGCGGTGAAGACGGTGTTGAAGAACATCGACGCCGATCTGTTCGGTGTCGTCGAAGCGCCCAACACCATCTTGAGCGCCGAGAAGTCAGCGGTGACCTGTATGGAGAAGCTGTGCCAAGCAGCCGAGATCAATGCCCGAAAAGCGATCATCGGCTTTCCTTCGGCCGGTTCCCAGGAGATCGCGTTGCTCTACGATCCCGACAAACTGGAGGTCAAGCACGCCCCTGGCGGGACGGGATCGAGAACCAACCCCACGTTCAAAGACCGCTACTACGTGGACACGGACGACGACGGGATCAAAGAGGAGTACAAATTCTATCGCCCTCCGCTGGAGGCCGAGGTCACCGTCAAAGAGACCGGCAAGTCGTTCAACGTGCTGGTGGTGCACACCAAGTCCAAGGGCATCTTTTCATCGATGGATCTGATTCACCGTCAGCGCAACAACCAAGCCAATCGACGAAAGTTGTTCGCCGAGTGTTCCTGGATTCGCAAGCGGGTCGATCAGTGGTTGGACGCGGGCAAGGATGTGTTGGTGATGGGCGACTTCAATGATGGACCGGGGATGGACCTCTACGAATTCCAATTCGGTAGGAGTGCGGTGGAAACCGTGATCGGCGATCTGTTCGAACCGGAGCGCCTGCTCAAGACCTACACCGGGCGGCCCAAGTGGACCGATTGGGGATGGGAGCCGTCCACGGCTTCGTTCAAGGATCCGCTCAATTACCGCCGGTGGGTTCATGTCTTAATTGATCACATTATCGTCAACCAAAGCCTGCTGGTGGTGGGTGAACGGGACGACAAACGGGATGCATTGAAGATATGGAACCCCTTTTTGGACGAGGACAGCCCCCACTTCCTCGAAGCGGCGAAAGAGATCAAAGACGCGCTGTTGATGGCGTCTGACCATTTCCCGGTGACACTGGAAATCGATTTGCCGTAGGCGTCGGACGGTTCCTTACCTCCCAATGATTGCGGCAGCCATCCCGTTGCCGGTGTTGCCGTAAGGGGATCCTTTGGTTCATATCGAAATGTTGCATTGAATTATTCAACAATCTTAACACTTTTGAATAATTCTGCTATAAAGCGGTTGGAGACGTAGTGAAGACCATCACTCTTAACGGCGGAGAAAACAATGACCAAACCCATCCTGCAACGAGAAATCAGCCAGATTGCCAACAACCTCGCGAATCGCATCGTTGAAGCGCTGCGGGACGCGACGCTCGAGGATCTGAGTGCGCTCAATGCACCAAAACCCGGGCGAAAGCCGGCGATCGGTCGACCACGCAAGGGGCTGCGCAAGTCACTCGCCGAAGCGCTGGATACGCAAATCGGAGAGACACCCGCTTCGCCACCGGCGGTCTATGACGATTCGAGCGCGGGAAACAATCCCGACCTCGCGCAATTGTCCGCCCGTGAGCTGCAGGTGTTCAACGCCATCATTCAGCAGCGACGGACAACCGAGATTTCAAGGGATCTCAATCTGAGCCCCAAGACGGTCAGCACGTACAAACGGAGAATTTTCACCAAGCTGAAGATGGAGAACGATGCCCAGCTGATCCTCTACGCGGCCCGAGAGGGAATGGTTTAAGCAGGGCCTTCAGTCATCCAGGGCTTGTCGAACCCGTTCAGCGAGCACTTCTGACGTAAACGGTTTCGTCATCAGTTCGGCTGTCCCCTGGACCACTCCGAATCGCAATACATCGTCATCGGCATAGCCGGACATGAACAGCACTTTCAGGTCCGGTCGATTTGACAGCAGGCGATCTGCCAGTGCTCGTCCGCTCATTTGGGGCATCACCACGTCGGTCAGCAGAAGTTGAATCGGCGAATCTGTGGATGCGGCGAGGGCGAGCGCTCCCTCCGGATCACCCGCATCGAGTACCGTGTAGCCCAGCTCGCCGAGGATCTCCACCACCATCTGGCGCACCGCCGGTTGATCCTCGACGACGAGAATGGTCTCCACCCCGCCGGGCATGGGTCTGTCCTGATCGACCTGCTCGAACCGAGCGATCTGCTCTTTGGCTTGTGGAAGGTAAATGCGAAACGTGGTCCCCTCGCCGAGCCGACTGGAGACATCGATCGTACCGCCGAATTGGGTGACGATGCGGTGGGCCGTGGACAGACCGAGTCCGGTTCCGCTGCCCAACGGTTTGGTGGTGTAGAACGGTTCGAAGGCGTTTTGCAGGGTCTCCTCGGTCATGCCGTTGCCCGTATCACTGACCGCCAATAGGCACCATTGGCGGTTCAATATCCCGTGGTGTGATTCGGGAAAGCCGTCGTCGTGCTGGACGGCGGCGGTCTGGATGCGCAGGGTGCCGCCCTGGGGCATCGCGTCGCGGGCATTGACCACCAGGTTCATGATCACTTGCCGCAATTGACCCGTGTCCGCGATCACCGCGCCGGTGTCGGCGCTCAGGGCAAGGGTCAGCTCCACGTTCTCGCCGATCAACCGCTCCAGCATGGTCGCGGTTTCATTGATCACCTGATTGAGATCGAGCACCTCGAGATCGGGCAGTTGGGCCCGGCTGAAGGTGAGCAGCTGCTGGGTGAGTTGGGCCGCTTCCTCGGCGGCGTGGCGAATCTTGGTGATGTGGCTGCGCAGGGGCGCCTCTTTGTCATACCGGGTTTCCAACAGGCTGGTGTGTCCGATGACCACCCCCATCAGATTGTTGAAATCGTGGGCAATCCCACCGGCGAGCCGCCCGATGACCTCCAGCTTGGCGGTCTGCAGGAGCATCTTCTCGGCTTTTTTCCGGGCCTCGATCTCCTGGCGCAACAGCTCATTGGTGTGCTCGAGCTCGGCGGTCCGCTGGGCCACGCGCTGCTCCAATTCGTCCCGGGCCCGGCGCAGCTCGTCCTCCATCCGCTTGCGGGAAAAGAAATCGGGAACCTTGTAGTGCTTGTCGTGGTGGGTCAGTTTCGGTATGTCGGCGACATAGCGTTCGAGGAACACCTCGATTCGGTCGGGATGGGCCATGATGAACCGACATGTCGAGTCTCCCCGGGCGCGGCAGAGCACTTCACTGGCGACCAATTGGACGCCAAAGCTCTCCTGACACCAGCCCGATGAATAGCCGGAATTCATGATGCACACCGGAAATTCGGCGGCCTGGCCGCTGGTGACCCAAGCGTCGGCTTCGAACGAATAGGGATGGTCGTAGAGCAGGTAGTAGTTCTCGTCGGGTGAGGGATTCGATTCCGGCTTGATATCGACGAAGGCCCAGCCGGTGTGCGAGAAATGCACCGGCCCTGCGGCCAGCCGTTCGATGGGATCCTCGAGCTTCATCCGTTGGTGGAATTTGAGCGCATCCGAGCGACCGACCGCGTGCGCCAGATCGAAGAGCAGGTTTCGGGCAAAGTCGTCGGCTTCTTCTCGACGATCCCGGCCAAAGAGCTCTCTCACGAGGGAAAAGAACTCCACCGACAGGGAGGCGGCACGGACCAGCAGGTATCGTTCGCCGAATACCTCGATCGTGCCCTGTTCAGGATCGTCGCGCCGTTGGTGGAAATAGTGGGAAACCACCTCTTCAGCCTTGGCAAATAGGGAGGTAAACTCGTCCGGCACACGGACAGTGCGCAGTTTCTGCTGCGACCCGGTCACCGCAGGTACTCCCGCAGTGGCCGGGGGGGCGCTACTTTGATAGGATTCCGATACACGCCGGCCTCCGGTCGCGCGACTTCGCAAAAGGGGAACATTTTGTTGGCCATGAGAAAGTAATTTACACCCTTTTTAATTTCACGCGAGACAAAAAAGAGTGGCGGCTAATCGGCGGCGACGCGATAGTAGAGGTAACGCCGTTTGTCCCGCCGGAGCAAATCGACCCGGTATTTGTCGGCGAATTTCAACGCGGCAGCGGCGAGGATCGCTTCGTCCGCCGAGGTCAACTTGTGGCCGTTGACATTGGTCAGCACATCCCCGTTTCTGAACCCCGCTGCATGTAGCGGGCTGCCTTTCCGGATACCGGTCAGGCGATACCCGATGGGTTGACCGTTTTGCTCCTCGAGTTCGGCCCGGGCGCCGCGAATGTACTTCTGCGGCCGTTTTTGTGCGTCGCTGACCAGGGTCGGATCCAATAAATAGGTCCCTGCAGCGACCTGTTGAATGCCCTCCCAGCGGGGCTCGGGTTTCGGTTCAGCGGTCCTTTGCCGCGACCGGGTTCGAGTAGTGCGTTGGGCTCGCCGTTTGGGCGTGGGACGCTGTCGCTCCGCGGTCGGGGATCGCGGGAAGTGCGATTTTGGCGGTGTTTTTACGCTCTGCGGTCGCGGGACATCGACGGCAACTCGTTTTTCGTCGGGATCCGGTGCTATCTGCTCCAGCGCCTCGAAGTGCTGGTCGATGTCGTTCAATACCTCGGCATCTCCACCCAGCCTGGGGAGGACCGCGAAATAGGCTGCCCCGCCGAGCACCAGCACCACCCCAAGCCCTATCCCGATTCCCTTGTACAATTTTGAATGTCGGCCTTTGGTCATCACCCTTGCGGTGTATCGAACAGTGGGACCCTCCGCAACGAAAAAGCAAAACCCCGCGGAATCCGGCCACTCTTTTGACTGAGGCCGAGGGGGTGCTTTAATTCTATGAAAGGAGAGACCATGATCGACAGCTACAGGTTTTGTTTGGTGATTGCCGTCGCGGTGTCTATCAACTGCAGTCAATGCGGCGATGATGATGACGGCGATGAGCCGGAGGGCATTCCGCTCACCTGCGCCACATTCGAGGAGCCCGGGTTCTGTTGGCACCAGGTTCGGGACGAAGCACTGACCTGCTGGCTCACCGGCGAAGGGCAGTTCACCGCGGATCGATCGAGGTGCACTCATCCCCAAGGTCCGTCGGTCGCCTTTGACGTGCCGGTGCCGGTTCCGCCGGAAGGGGCGATGGATCCCGATCCGTTCGACGACTACGAATGGAATTTCACGATGGAGAAAAACGGAACGCAATGTCTCCGGTTCGAGCAGCTCTCCGGCGGGTTCAAGCTGACCACTGCCGGCGGCACCTATGAGTCGGACGGCAGCTTCACCGGGTTTTCGATCGCCTGTCCGGACGGCACGCTCTACAAAGCGAGCGATCCGATGGCCCTGGTGGAGGAATGCGGTTTCGATGCCTTTCCCGGCTACAACTGGTCCCATAGCTTCGGTGCGGACGCCTGGGTCGGGTTCAGCCTCGTGCCGGCCGAGGAGACCGACGGCTCGGTCGATCCCTTCAGCAACCTCTGGCGGTGTCTGCCCTAGCTCCTACCTGTCTTGCCTGGGCCGTTGAAAACTGCATTCGGCTCAGTCGCACTCGTAGGCTCTCCATTCGTAGATCAGGGGGTTGTTGGTTTGGTAGGGGCTGGCGTCTGAGGCGTAGACTTGGTAGAGGCGCAATTTGTCAGTGATCACCGGGGGGGTGAATTCGACCCCCCAGTCGTCGGTCTGATCCGATTTTTGGCCCACTTCCACCCATTGACTGCCGTTCCAAGCCTGGACCACACCGCCGGCCAGACATGACCCTTGCCAGCAGGAGTCCGGCACCGAGACCTGGTTGATGTCGAACCACACCCCCCACAGGATCTGCGGCTCGCTCCATTCGAGCTTGAACCAGGAGTTGTCCTCCGGACCGCCGGAGTAGACCCAGGCGAAGTAACAGGGGGGCTCGATCTCGAGGATGCCGTTGTTCAGGTTGGCCGGGCCCCAGTTACCACTGCCGCCGCTGGTGGCCGAGGCCGTGGCCGACGGGGCCAGGTTGGTTCCCGGTAGGCACTCGCTGTTGCAGCTGCCGCCGGTGCAGCCGAGCGCGCAGGTAGTGCACCAGGAATCGGTCCCGTTGGACTCGCAGATTTGGTACCCTTCACAGGAATCGCTGGTGATCCAGTCCCCCGGGGTTACCGTCCCGTCGCACCCCTCACTGGAGCCGCTGCAGCGCCGGGTCACCGATCGCTCCTGTCCGTCCGAGCCGCAAAGGGATCCCTCGCAGCCGTACTCGGTCCAGGAGTCGCAGACGTAGGTGTCCGGCCTGAAGAAGCCCCCGTCGCAGCAGACTCCGACCGAGCACTCGGTGGCGTCGCAGGATCCATCGGTACACCCGTTGTCGCAGGTCAAACACCAGGAGCTGGACACATTGTACTGGCAAATCTGATCCCCGCCGCAGACCTGGCTCGTGGTCCATCCCCCTTGGCTGATGGTTCCGTCACAGGCCCCGCTCGAGCCGCTGCAGCTTTGGGTCACTGTTTGCTGCTGTGCATCTGCGCCGCACGCCGAGCCGTCGCAACCGTACTCGGTCCAGCTGTCGCAGGTGTGGGCATCGGTTCTGAACTGCCCGGTGGAATCGCAGCAAGCCCCGGCCGGCGCACACTCGGGATAGCAGGCCCCGCTCGAACATCCGAACTCACAGGTGGAACACCAGGCATCTGCCCCGTCGGTGTGGCACAGCTGGTTGGTGGCGCAGGTCGCCGCCGTGGTCCAGTCCCCGTCGTCGGTGGCCCCGTCGCACCCCGCGCTCGCCCCAGTGCAGTACTGAGTCACGGTGCGCATCTCCCCGTCGTCACCGCAGGCGTTCCCGCTGCAGCGATACTCCGAGGTGATCCCGCAAACATAGCTGTCCGGTCGAAAGACGCCGCTGTCGCAACAGGGACCGTCGACGCACTCCTCGGGAATGCAGACATTGAGCGCCGTATCGCATCCCCGCTCGCAGTATTCCTCGATAAACGGATAGTCACAATTGCCGTTCGAGCAGGTCCCCTCTGCCGCATAGAGTCTGAGATAGGCGGTGTCCACGCAGACGTCGTTTGGGGGCGAATCGCACACCACCCCCTCGCAGGGATTTCCCCCGCAGGAATCATTCCCTTCCCAGCTCTCGCAGCCAAAGCTGCAAAAGACATCCGCGTGCTCATAGGAGCAGATCCCCCCCGAGCAGGTTCCCGAGCTGGGGTAGTCCCGCAAAAATTCCGCGTCGAGGCAATAGTCGTCCGGAGGATCGTCGCAGACCACCCCGAGGCAAGGGTCTGCGGAACACTCGCTGTCGTCGCAACCGAACGGACAGCTCTTGCACCAGGCACCGCCCCAATCCCATTCACAGACGGTGTCGAACTCACAGACCTGGATCGTCGTCCAAGGGGTGGGTACGAGGTTCTCGGTGGTGCACTCCGCGCTGCCTCCGGTACAGTATTGGAAATACTCCCGTCGGCGGGCGTTGGCACCGCAGGTCTCACTGACGCAGCCGTACTCCACACTGTAGGCTGTGGCGCCGCACTGTCGGATGGTGTCGGCAAACCAGCCCCCCTCACAACACAATCCGGAGCTGCACTCCGTGGCGTTGCACACTCCGTCGAGGCAGCCGTATTCACAGGTGACGAGTTGGTAGCCGTAATAACATACCCCCTCGACGCAGTTGCCCTCCGGCCGATACTGCACCAAGTGATTGTCGTCCTCGCAGAGATCGTCCGGGGGGTCGTCACAAATCACCCCGTCGCAGGGATCAGAGGGGTTGTCCGTATCTGAATCGGTGTCCCCATCCGAATCGGCGTCCCCATCCCCGTCGGTATCCCCGTCCGTGTCGGTATCGGTGTCCCCATCTCCATCCATATCCGCGTCCGTGTCGGAATCGGTGTCCCCATCGATGTCACTGTCCGTGTCCCCATCTGAATCCGCGTCAGCGTCTGCGTCTGCGGCGCCCCCGTCTTGAGTGGGATCCACGGTGAAGTCGGACGTACAACCCACCCACAGCAGTGCCAGAATCACCGCCAGGCAAACCGGCCAAATGCCGTGTTTGGTGATGGAGAGCATTCTATACTTCACTCGGCAGGGGACCATTGCGCTAAAGCCAGTTGTCATAAAAAAATCTCGTTTCGAATCGGGTATGCATCATAATTGATAATTATACACTAAAGCTACATTTTTCGACAATTACTGTAATTCCATCAATGCAGAACCAAACGGTTACCCGCTGCGGGTATCGTGCTGAAGCTAAAGAGCGGAGGTATCGACCCAGACCGGACTGAACTGACCGTCACCCCAATAGTAGAGCGTGCTGTCAGCGGCCAGGCCCCAGGTGTACTGTTGCTGTGAGCTCACTGCGCTGAATGTGGGGGTGCTGCTCATCGGTGCCGTGTCGACGGGTGCCGGGCTCAGTTGGTGTTGCTCCGGTGACCCATCTCCCAGCAGTCCCGCCGTGTCGTCGCCGAAACAGTAACCCACCCCTTCCGTGGTCACGGCGCAGGTGATCAGCCGTTGGGTCCGGATTTCGGTGAACAGGGAACCGCCGGCAATCGAGCCCGTATCGACGGGATAGGGCGAGGCCCGATTTGCTGCCGGGGGGCCGTCCCCCAGCTGACCCAGTGAATCCAGTCCCCAACAGTGCAGGACCCCGTCTGCCGCGATTGCGCACGACGACTCGTGCCCCACGTCCAAGCGAACGAATAGGGTCGCGTCAGCCATGTCGGTGGTAACCACTGCCATTGGACTCTCTGCGTCCACGGTACCGGACCCGTTGCCCAGCGCCTCGTTGCTGTCCGCTCCCCAACAGAGCACGCTGCCGTCGGCCAGCAGACCACAGCTGTGGGTCGTACCGGCGCTGAGGTGACGCCAACTGATCTCCCCGCTCAGCCCTGACACATCCACTGGTGAGGGCACGTCCGAGTTGCCGAGGACCGGGCCGTTGCCCAATGCGGGCTCTTCGCCAAAGCAGTAGGCCACCCCTTCAACCGTCAAGGCACAGCTGTGGCTGAGATTCGTCGAGACATCCACGATCGCGGTCTGCCCGACGATGGAGGAGGTCTGTACGGCTTGGGGGGAGTGCACATCCGCTGTCGAAGGGCCGTTGCCCAGTTGATTGTTGTCATCGCCGCCCCAGCAATAAAGCACCCCTTGGGAGGTGATACCGCAGCTGCTGACCCCCCCGGCCACGACCTTGACAAACACCTTCTCCCCCGAAACGGTGGACGTATCGATCGCCACCGGCGTGACCGGCGAGCTGTCGATCCCCGGCCCGTTGCCCAGTTGGCCCCGCTCGTCGCTCCCCATGCAGTAAACCTGACCCCGGCTGGTCAATCCACAGGAATGGGCGTCCCCCGAAGCGATTTGCACCAACGCTTCGTCAGTAACCACTGCTGAGATGTCAAACGGATGGGGGATCGGATCCCCACCGATTTGACCCCAACAGTACACACTGCCGGCGGCCGTCACCCCGCAAGTCCCCATCAGGTGCGTAACCGCCAATTCGGTAAACGTCTGTACGTCACTCATTTCGCTCGTGTTCACCAAAATGGGCGCGGGCTGCTCTTCGGTGGTGGCCAAATCCCCCAATTGATCCGACTCATCGTTGCCCCAGCAATAGGCCACTCCCTCGCCGGTGAGGCCGCAGCTCACCCAATAGCCCACAGCCAACTGTTTGAACCCTTGTTGCCCCACCACATTGACCGTGTCGAGGGGTTCGGGCAGACGGATATTGCCGGATCCCGGATCCCCGTTGCCCACTTGGCCGAACATGTCGTCACCCCAACAGTACACCAGGCCATCTGCCGCCAAACCGCACACGTGGGCGCTATTGACCACCAGCCGGGTGAATTTCCGGCTGCCGCTCATGTTGTCGATGGCCACCGGCTGGGGCAACTGCTCACTGCCGAACCCGTCGTTGCCGATTTGTCCGGAGCTGTTGGCTCCCCAGCAATAGGCATCGCCCTCTGCTGTGATCCCGCAGGTGAGCTGCCAGGCACAGGCGATTGCGATGAACCGCTTGCTCCCGGCGACCGTGTCCATTACGACCGGTACCGGGGTGTGGTGCTCGACCTCGTCGCCGGTGCCCAGGGGACCGTTGACGTTGTGACCCCAACAGTAGGCCCGCCCCTCTGCGGTGATTCCGCAGGCGTGGTATGAACCCACCCCCAGGTCCACAAAACCGGGATCGCCGACAATGCCGCCGGTTTCCACCAGGACAGGACTCGGCGCGTTCTCTGTTGATCCGTCCCCCAATTGCCCGTCGACCCCCCGCCCCCAACAGTATATCGCCCCGGCGGCGGTAATTCCGCAGGTGGTGTCGTGGCTCGTAGCGAGCTTGACGAATATCTTTTCCCCGGTCACCGGTGCCAGGTCCACCGGGCTCGGCGTTGCACTGTAACCGGCCGCGCCATTGCCCAGCTGGCCCGAGCCGTCCGATCCCCAGCAATAGGGACGACCCCCCGGATCCAAGGCACAGAAATGCTCGTAACCGCCCACCAGTCCTCTCAAGGAAGGCTCGTCACCATCGGCATCGGTGTCGGAATCCGAGTCACTATCCGCATCCGTGTCCGTATCCGCATCCGTGTCCCCGTCGGTGTCTGAATCTGCGTCCGAGTCCGTGTCGGTATCCGTGTCAGCGTCGGTATCCGCATCGGTGTCCGTATCTGCGTCCGAATCCGTGTCCCCTGCGGCGTCCGAACCGCCGTCTGTCAACAGGGGGTCGAATCCGATCCGGCCGCAGGCGATTCCACCGACGAACTGAACGATGAGAATAAAGAGGACGTGGTTATTTCGGCGCGGCAGGACCATGGGGTTATTATATCACCAATACATCGGCCCATGAGGACACACTTGAGCCAATTTTCGGACGCCGTCATCGCCAATCGGTCGGGCCCACTAACGGGAAATGCCGGCCCAGTCGCTCTCCACCAATCGGCCCTCTTTTACCATCGAAGTCCAGACGTGATTGCAGAACTGCCGTTTCCTCTCATCCCAGCGGAGCACTTCTTTGGACCGGGAATCTGCTCCCTCGCCGAACAAGCCGATATCGATCGGGCGGTCCTCGAACTTGTCCATCGCCGCGATGATGCTCTTCGAATCGTTCGGATCATCGGTCTGCTTCAAGATTTCGACGAATAACTTGGCGACGATATACCCTTCCAAGGCCACATGGGTGAAGAACCGTTTTTCGTCGCCTCTACCACCGGTTTTTCTCACGTACGCCTCTGATTTGGCGAATAGCTGGAGATGGGTTTTGAAATTTCTGATCACAGGCACATTGGAGTTGAGCAGGGGCACCACTTGGGTCATCAGCACCCCTTCGGCATCTTTTCCCAGCTCCCGGATGAACGAATCGGCACCGATAAACGAGATACCGAAAAAGGTGGCTTTGGGAAAGACCGGTTTGAGGGTTCGAACACATTTGGCCGAGGGGAAGTACAGACCGGCCAGGATGATCGCTTTGAGCTCCCGGTTGTCCTCGATCAAGCTGAAGACCGCTTCTTTGATGTCCGATGTGTTGCGCGTGTAAAAGCCGATCAACGGTTTGACCGACGAGTATCCCCGCTCCTCGAAAATCCTTCTCACATGGGCTTCTATCTCAGTCCCCCACGCCCCTTTTTGCGCAAAGACTCCGATTTCGAACGGTCGCACCCCCTGCTCGAACAGCTTGCGAATGATCGTGTTGAGCTCGTCGTAGTAGCTGGCGCGGTAATTGGCCACGTGGTTCATCTGTGTTTGGGATCGGCCTTTCTCGGGAAATTCGTCTCTGAGCAGGGTGGACCCGGTGTACGCTCCGAAGAACAGTCGGTGATGGGCCTGGGCAATCGGCAGGGTCACGGTGGCGGTCGGGGTTCCCACGTTGCCGATGAACGACAGCACTCCCCGTTGGATCAGTGCGTCCATGTTCTTGACGGCGATGTCTTTGCGGTAGCCGTCATCCAGAACGATCAATTCTACTGGGCGGCCGTCGACGCCGCCGTTGGCGTTGGCATGGTGGAAATAGACCTCCATACCGGCGCGCATCTGCCGGCCCAGGAACGACGTGGGTCCGGTCAGGGCTGTGGTCACGCCCAGCAAAATCGGATTGGTGGGGCTCTCCTCTTCTCCGGCGAGACCCGGCGCAGAAGTGGACAGCGCGAAAACGGACAGCACGAAAACGATAACGAAGCGCTTTGCCATCTGACACCTCAATAGAACGTCCGCAGGGTAATGATAAACACGATCACCCCCAGCACGGGCCAGTAGAGTATCTTGGCTAGGAGATTGTTCTTGAAATGAGCCAGCTTGAACTTGGTCAGCGTGAGTGCGATTGCATTGGTAATGACAAAGATGATCAGGACGTAGGCGATGAAATAGTAGTACTCCAAGTAGTTGATCTCCTTGGAGACAATCTGCCGCCGCAGATCCACGTGACAAAACACGACGACCAAAAAGAAACCGGCACAGGCGGTCACCACGTTCATCGCGTTGAACCCATACGCCTCCGCCTGCACTTTGTACCGGCTGCTCAACAATAGAATGGTGTACATCATCACCCAAATGAAGACGACCGGAAGCAGGTGTGAGACGAGGGGGGCGATAATCTGTTTCTCTATCATCACATTGAAGTAGAGCTCGGGAAACTGGGTCACCCCGTCAAACGAGGGTAACCCGAAGCTGGTGTCGTAGTTTTTGGAGGTGTAACCGAAGAAAGTGGATGTCACGTTCCAGCCCGGCATCTCCAGGTCGTGGCGAATCCCCGGTTTCATCTCCGGTAATACGAGCTTGTAGGCGTCGTAGTCCGGGATCAGCACCACATTGCTGTAGAAATCTTTGTGCCACATCTGGATCCAGACATCTTCGCTGCCGAACGGGTAGTGGAGGTAGTCGAACTCCTGAAACACCACGTTGTTGAA
Organism: Myxococcota bacterium; assembly: GCA_028278265.1. Lineage (GTDB taxonomy): Bacteria > Myxococcota_A > Polyangia > JAAYKL01 > JAAYKL01 > JANQET01. The sequence continues at coordinate 11,363 of JANQET010000066.1, read as the reverse complement.
CCGCCAGCCCCATAGTTCGGTGGCGCCGGTCCGTTTGGTGTAGAGGTGATCGATGGTGGTCTGCTCGCTCTCCGGTAGGATCACACCCCGGGAAATGCCGTCGTGAACCCCGTCGGTGTACTTTTGCCAGATATGACCGGTGAGCCGAATGCTGTTGGCGTCCTCGAAGGTCATCGACTGGATGAATACGCCGGTGGGCACGGCGATGGGCAGTTTTTGACTCTGCTGATAGATCTTTTGCCGGTGATGTTTCCAAAAATCGTTGAACCGCGCTCTGCTGTCCACCCAAGTCATCTGATCGGTCAGCGGGGGAAGATTCGGCCAGAGATAGTAGGCCGCCAAGAGGGATACCGATCCGAGCAGCAGTCCGATGGTGATCGACCACAGCACGATGCGGTAGGGCAAGGTGAGGGAATTCTTGGAGCCGTCAGGAGCCGATCGTCCCAGCAGCACCGAAGTATCGTGGCGGATCTTCTGATCCTCGCTCGCGCCCCGTCGTTTGATAAAGTAAAAAACGGCGAAAACAACCAACGTGCCCACGACCAGGATGGTGGCGAGCATCCCGATGATCACCTGCCAGATGTGTCGTCTTCTGTCCTGTGAGACGATTATGGCGTCCTTTTTAACGGTGAGCTCCCAGCCGGTTTGGCTGATGGCGACGGTGGCGATATCCTCGCCCTCGGCGGCGTAGTCCTCACAGCCCTCATCGCTGTTTTCGATGTTCGAGCGGAAGATGCAATCCCAGTTGTAGTGCACCAGGAATGCCCCCTTTCGCGTTCGCAGATTGGCAAAACCGTTGGCCCCCAACCCGGCGCCCTTGAGCAGACGATCCACCACCTGGATATCCCACACCGCGTAGATCACCCCTCGATTGGAGGGCAAAATGCTGTTTTCGGCGATTTGAAAGCGGCGGCCGTAGCGCACTCGCAATTGGTAGGATTCCCGATCCAGCTCCGGCTCCGTCCAGACACCGGACGGAGAGGAGAGCACGGTGGAGACCCAATCAGAGTGTACGGCGTGGTGCTGTGGAACATCTTTTTCAATGGGATCCGCTTCGGGGATATAATCGACGAGTTCGTCTGTCGGGATGGCCTGGATTTGTCCGTTCTCTATGCGGTAGGCCCTGGCGAAAAGGCGACGTTCAGCCGGTCGTTGAGGAGGTTCAAACGCGAATCCCAATTCGTATACCCCGTCAATCAAGCCCAGGTCGTGTTTCAATCGGTGCTGAAGTGCCCCGGCGGCGCCATCGTCCGAGCCTCGGATCGAGATTCGGCCGCTGTTCAGCTCCGCGACGATTTCATCGACAATGACGGACAAGGATTGCACCTTGGCGTCCACTTTTTCCTTGAGCTCGATGGCGATGACGTCGACATCCGGCTCAGCGGAACTACCGGACGACTCAGCTGCAGCGAATGCCGGGCGTACAACCGCCGTGAACCCGACCGTGAGGAAGACCCCGACAACAACAGAAAATGACAGTGTTCTTTTCATGTCCTACCGCAGAGTTTGGCACCAACGAAACCAGTAATTCAGCTTGGCACGGATAGTAGCCGAAAAATGGCGGATGTTCGAGAAAAATACACTGAAATCGGCAGGCAAAGGGCAACCGCCGGGTGGGTTGTGAAAAACTTGAAGCAGGAGATCAATTAATGACCAACCGATCCTGCCGGCACGTCCATCGCGTATTCGTCAACCGATTGAGAAATTGTTCGTCGTGACTGATCAAAATGATCGCCGAAGGGCAATCTGCCAGGGCCTCTTCGAGACATTCGATGGATTGAAGATCGAGATGGTTGGTCGGTTCGTCCATGGCAATCAGATGGGGCTGTCTGGCAATTCCGATGGCGAGCAACAGCTTCCGCGTTTCTCCGGGGCTGGGGATTGCACTGGTTAGAATTCGCTTGGGATCAGAACCCAACCTGCGGACCACCGTCAACACTTGACCGAGTTGCACCGACGGCAATTCCCGGGCGGTAGCCAAAATGCGCTCGCTTTGCACCGTGTCGATTTCCTGGGGCAATACCACGCATCTGTCGTCGGCAAGCTGCAGGTTGTCGAGCAAATGATTGAATAGACGGCTCTTGCCAGCACCATTGCTACCGGTGATGGCGAGGCGATCGGTGGGCCGGACAATCAGGTCGGGTAGGGCGAGACGGCGCCCGGGCCCCAGTGCGATCGAACCTTTTGGCAGGCGAATCAGGGCATCACTCCTGCTCACCTCACCGGGCAGCCAGATGCCCTGAGTGTGGGTTTTGGTCGTCTTGTTTTGTGCAGCCGTTTGTTGGGCTCGATTCATGCGCCCCTCCAGCTGGCTCAGCAGTCGACCGGCTTGGCCGTCCTTGCCGGTGACCCTGGCTCGGTTGATCTTGTCGCGACCGTCCGCATCTCCCCGACGGAGCTTTCTTTTTGATCGTTTGCGGTCGGCGCCGGCCGCCGTTTCCGCTCGTCGACCCATTTCGCGGCGCAATCGTTTGAGCTCCTGTTTGGCCAGTGCCGAGCGCCGGTCAGCGGATTCGATAATCCGCCGGGCCTGCCGAACGCCTTCACTGTAGTTGCCTGGGCGCAGTATGACGTTGGGCGATTCGCAGAATAGGCATTGCCGACAAAGCTCGTCCAGCCAGTGACGATCGTGGCACACCAGCAGGCCAATGTGCTTGAATTCGCCAAGAGCGGCAAACAGCATCGTGCGACCCTCCTCATCGATATGGTTTGTCGGTTCGTCGAGTAGAAGTAGTTGCGGGTCCTCCCAGAGAGCAACTCCGATTTGCGCTCGTTTGCGTTCGCCGTGGCTCAGTGATCCCCAGCGACGACCAAAGTCGGTGGCCAGTTTCAACTGTTCGCGGAGAATCGCCGCCGGCCGAGTCGGATCAGTTAGAAAACAGCCGAGCTGGTGCGGTGGATGATCCGTGCGTTGGGAACAGTAGATTGAGTGGGAAGGAAGGGTTACGGTTCCCCGCGATGGCTCGAGTGTTCCGTCGGCCAGTTGCAGAAGGGTTGTCTTCCCTGCGCCGTTGGGGCCGACTACTCCGGTCCATCCTGCTTCAAGATGGAAGGACAGCTGCTCCAGAATCCAGTCGGCATTGGTTTCGTAAGCAAACGAGACATTTTCAAATAACAATTGGGGCCGTGCCATGGTCTACTACCTCACATCATGGGTTGAGGCTGGCTCGACTTGTGCAATGAGAGGCGGCGGTATCGGCGGATGAAACTGCAGTGATTCGAGACAGCTAAATCTAACACATTTGTCGACGCGCGAAGCGAATACGGTCGTGCCTTGCCGGCGACGTCGATACTGTTGGTATTGAAATTTTAGCTGTTCATCGATTCATCGTCGTTGCTGAGCAAAACCGCTTCACGGTGGGATGCTCATTCCTTCCCTCTAGCCAAAGCATAGCGATGTTCACCGGGATATTCAAGTGAGCTGGATCACTCGACCGGATCGCGGATAGTAGCTCAAAAATAATGGCGATTCGAGACAATACATGGAAATTACTGCGAAAGGGACAAATCCAGGGTGGTGTTTCGTGATGTTGTTGCTCGCAAATCATCGCCTGCTGGCGTGAGACCACTATATTGTTGATCAAAAAATGAACCGACTTGACCCGGTCGGGTACTTTGAGATAGATGGACAGTTACAATATTCTAGGACACCGAAACAAGGAGGAACATACGATGAAAAAACATGTAGCCGGGAATTGGCGAATACTGCTGATGATCGGAATCGCAGTTTTCTTGACGCAGGGATCGTTCGCCTGCGGCGGAAGCGAGGGATCCGACGGGGACAATGACGATTCCTCAGGCGATTCCGATGCTGACAGTGATGGTGACTCCGACGGTGACAGCGATGGGGACGGAGATGGCGACAGCGATTCGGACTCGGATTCAGACAGCGATTCGGACTCGGACTCAGACAGCGATTCGGATAGCGATTCGGACTCGGACTCAGACAGCGATTCGGATAGCGACTCGGACTCGGACTCAGACAGCGATTCGGATAGCGACTCGGATAGCGATTCGGATTCGGATGGCGACGCCTGTGAAGAGTGGCCCAACCCGGCGGACAACAACTTTTTAGTAGGCTCTTCCCCCCGCAACTACACATTCTACGACAAAGACGATGCCGCCAAAGAATTATGCGAATTTGCAGACGACGGAGATCTGGCGTTGCTCGTCATTTCTTTGGGCATGGGGTGAGGCGCCTGCGAAAATGAGGTAGGTGACCTCACAGAATTGCAGGCTAAGTACAGTGGTAAGGCTTCTATTATCGAGATTTTCGAGAAAAGTAATCCGGATGAGATTAACGGAGCAGGCCCGTGGTCCGGTGCTGAGTATTATCTCGGCTACACGACACCAACGAAGATTATGACGGATGACCTGAAATCTGCATCCAGTTTCGCGGGCTATCCCACTTTGCCTCTGGTAGATTTGCGCACATTTGAGGTGCTTGTGCTGGATTGCTGGGATTATCCCGGTGCAGGTGATCGGGACTACGACGCTTGTATTGGCGATCATCTCTAGAATAACGCAACCTCTCGCGATTAGCTGAAATTCCTGAAAAACTGTGCCCTGGGGAATAGGGGACTCCACTGCCCCATTCACTCCCTACATGACTTACCCACTTCCAGCGGTTGACGGTTCGGAAGGGCGGTGATTTATTTGGATCCACAACAATTGTAACGAACGAAAGGAGACGGCGATGAAAAAGTGGGTTTGTACGATCTGTGGATACAATCACGAGGGCGACGAGGCTCCGGACAAGTGCCCCCAGTGCGGCGCGGTAAAAGAGAAATTCGAAGCGCAGGTCGAGGGGGAAATGGCGTGGGCCGATGAGCATCGCATCGGCGTGGCAAAGGATGTGGACCAGGAGGTGCTCGAGGGGCTGCGGGCCAATTTCACGGGGGAGTGCACCGAGGTGGGGATGTACCTCGCCATGAGCCGCCAGGCCGAGCGGGAGGGATTCCCGGAGGTGGCCGAGGCATACAAACGCATCGCGTTCGAAGAAGCCGAGCACGCCGCGAAATTCGCCGAGCTGTTGGGTGAAGTGCTGGTGGCGAGCACCAAAGAAAACCTTCAGGCGCGAGTCGCCGCAGAACACGGCGCCTGTGCGGGTAAGAAGAAGATCGCGACCCGCGCCAAGGAGCTGGGCTACGACGCCATCCACGACACCGTTCATGAGATGTGCAAGGACGAGGCCAGGCACGGCCAGGCGTTCGCGGGGCTGCTCAAACGGTATTTTGCTTGAAGAGGAGGGGTAAGCGAGCCCCAAGCAAAACCGGCTGACGAGAAGAAAAAGGCCGACGATGGACCCCTCGGTTCGTACCTGTCCGAATGGCAGCGTACGAGCTATCAGGGCGAGGAGAAATTTTCGCTCATCCAGCAACTCTCCATCAGCGGCAAGAGCGAAATCTCTCCCATGGGGACGCGCAAACCGTTCCCCAATCTGGAGACCATTTTGTTTCGCGGTTCTCAGTTCTGCCGCTTTCCGCTCAACGAGGACGAGCCCGTTGAAACGAGGACCGTGCTCGGGCCCGCCGCCGAGCATCCCCTCTCCTTGGAAATTCCCTTCTATGTCTCCCACATGTCGTTCGGGGCGCTCTCGCGGGAAGCCAAGATCGCTTTGGCCATGGGGGCGAGCAAGGTAGGCACGGCCACCTGTTCAGGCGAAGGGGGCATGCTCCCTGAGGAACGAGAGAACGCCAACCGCTACGTCTACGAAATCGGAACGGCACCTTTCAGCGACAACCCCGACGCGGTGAGTCAAGCTGACGCTGTGGAGATAAAATTCGGCCAGGCGGCCAAGCCGGGCATGGGCGGCCACTTACCGGCCGCCAAGATGACCTCGGAAATTGCCGCGATACGAGGGCTCGGTGCAGGGCAGGACTTCATCTCCCCCAACCGTCAGCCCACGGTGAATTCCAGGCAGGACCTCAAAGAGATGGTCGATCGACTGCGGGTGACGAGCGGCAACAGGCCCATCGGCATCAAATTCACCGCCGGGCATATCGAGGAAGACCTCGCGTTCGTGCTGGAATCGGGTCCGGATTTCATTACCATCGATTGTCGCGGCGGGGCCACGGGAGCGGCGCCCAGCTTCATTCGAGATCACGTGTGCCTTCCCCCCATTTACGCCATTCGACGGGCGCGGAAGTATCTCGACGCGCAACAGAGCAATGTGACCCTGTGCGTCACCGGCGGTTTTCGCGACTCCACGGACATCGCAAAAGCGCTCGCTTTGGGTGCGGATGCAGTGGCGCTGGCGTCGGCCTCACTGATGGCCATCGGCTGTCAGCAGTACCGCATCTGCAACACGGGCAAGTGCCCCGTGGGTATCACCACCCAAGACCCTGAGCTTCGCGCTCGTTTCTCCATCCCGCGTTCTGTGGAACGGATGGTCAACTTCTTTACCGTGACCAATCGGGAGCTCAAAGCCCTGGCCCGGATAAACGGCCGAAACAGCGTCCACGATCTCGATCTCACCGACATTGTCACCATCAGCAACGAAGTGGCGACCAACACCGATATCGACTATGCGTAAAAGCCGACTCGGTTGCAGTTAAGCGGTCCCGGGTCAAGCAGTGACAAATCGCAGATTCTGTGAAGATTGGTTTCTGAGCCAGGTCGATTTTGTGCTTATCCCCTGTTCAGTAGGGTGACCTGTGGGCAATTGGTGAAGATGGACAAACGTGGGAACTTCGATTGGTAACTATCCAATAATTAAAGAAATTTTTTGCTATTACGGGGCATGCAAGCGCGGCGCCGGTGAAAACTGGTCATGGTCGGCGGATCGCTGATAGAACAGCGGTCAGATCCGGACGGTACCTGGCGAATCGAGAAAGCCCCGGTGGGCACGATCAACATTGTCAGCCGAAAGGGCTTTTTCCAGCACCAGCGGGAGCTCACGATCACCCCCACCCCAGCCGAACAGGAGGTTCCGGCAGAGACCACCATGCTCCCCGGCGAGAATAGCGCCGACGGGCTCGACCGGATCCCCAACTACGCCGTGCTGCTCAACAGCTACGACCACCCGGAGATTCTGTTGGCCCGCATGGGCTTGGCCGAGCTCGACGCCAGTGGTCAGTTGGTGCCGGGTACGGCCCAGTTCGATATGTACAACGACTCTTCAATCCATCCCGACGCAGTCGGCCCGGCGACCGATCTGTTCGCCTCGCAAGAAGCGCTGAACAAATATCACATGGTGTTCTTTCCCTGCATCTACTCCAACACCGAACACCTGCCGTACGGGATATCATTGTCGAATAACCTCGTCTGACGCGAACCCGACAAAAACACAAATCTCACCCATTTGGGGGAAGACGATTCCGGCAAACCCCCTCTATGCTGGGGATATGTCGAACCGGATTCAGCACTTGATCGGCTTCGGTGTGGTGGCCATTTCGGCGATGGTACTCGCCAGCGCGGTCAGGACGGTTGGCCAGGGGAGCGCGTTGAACCACTCGGCGGCGGCCACCGGGTTCAGCGTGTTCAAGTCGGGAGGGTTGGCAGTGGATGGGCACTACACCATCGGTGCAAAGTTCACTATTGAGGACCAGACCACCATCACCCGAATTGGCACGTTCTCTCACAACCGCCGGACCGCGCCAGCTGGACCGAAGGATACTGTAGATGAGCGGGTGGTAGCCGATTTCTATCCGTCCCACCAGGGCCGGCCCGACACGGCATCCCTTATCGCCACCTATCGTATGACCCACAATGGGGCCCGGTCCCACACCCCGGTCGACTTCGCTGAAGTGAACCTGCAGCTGGCGCCGGGCACCTACTACTTCTTTGTCCGAAGGCAATCCGAGAGCTGGCCTGCCTTGCTCTATGGGAAAAAACCTTGCCGTTCTGACATCCCGTGGGGTTGCAACCATTCGGGAAAGCACCCAACCGAGTAGTGCTCAGCCAGGTAACAGGTTTAAAAAACAATCGTTGCGAACTGGTGAGACAGGCTCTCAATCCTACAGTAGGACTGACCGCCGTCAGATCCGACAGCAGAGCATTGGACTGGATTTTCCCGAAGAACCGTCGTTAGTTACACTTTATTTAAAATATTCTTCGAATTAATGAACCTTTCCGCCTCTCATGCATTAATAAAATATCTGCTCCACGATGGGTTTGGATTGTAGGGGAGGTTTGTTGATGCGGATTGCTCTTTATCACTCGAAAACCGGTGCCGTGAGTAAGAGAGTCTTCGTCTTGTGCGGGCTGATTGTTGTGCTGCCACCTACGGTTCATGCGCAAGTGGTCCAAACAGAACAGGAAACGGAACAGCCAACTGACATTGATGAACGGCCCTCTCAGCCAACCCGATTGACGCTACCGATCCCCGTGCCCATCGACGAATCCGGTCAAGTCGAAGACGCCAAGACTGGTGACCAACCCGATGGCGCGACACCACCGGCTGACCAGGATGAGCTCTTTGTGAAGCTCGGGCTCGCCGAACTGCTCAATGTTGATATCGTCACCGCCGGCTTTTTTCCGACCAATATTCGCAACACGCCTACGTACACGATCTCTTCGTCCCACACCCAATGGCAGCACTCCACTGCGCGAAACATCAAAGAGCTGCTGGACATCTACGTTCCAGGCGTGCAGATGACCGAGCACATGTGGACCGGTGCCCTAATCGGCGCCCGCGGGGTCTCTGTGGACAACAACGCCAAGACCTTGGTGCTGCTCGACGGCCAAGTGATGAACATGCGACGGCACTTCGGCGTCACCTCTGAGCTCAACCTGCCCCTGATCGGCGATCTGGATCAGGTTGAAACCGTACACGGTCCCAACGCCATCGTCTACGGCGGCGGCGCGATCAACGGGGTGGTCAATATGGTGCCCAAGCGGGCGCAGCAGTATCCGGGCTTGTGGCTGCGCAGCGAGGCCGGTCCGGTTGATCAGCTGTTGTTGACCGAAGCGACCTACGGAGTGCCCTATGGCAAGGACAATTCGCTGATGCTCTATGCCGGAATGGTCAGTTCAGGTGGCTTTAGACCGAAACATTTACATTGGAACAAGGAAAACCTCGCCGCGCGCGCAAACGAAAGAGCGACAATTCGCACGAGGGAGTACGTCCTACCCAGCGCAAAGTTCGGTCTGTACTGGCATCATGGAGGGTTCTCGCTCCAAACCCAGATGATGCGCATCTATGATTCGACCAACAGTGCGTTGGCACCCGATTGGTTTTCGAAGAAAAACAATCCGTCCGATCCGTCCGAACCCGATCCGTTTGATCATGGTTGGTACCGGGCAATGCTGCTCATTCGTCCCCAGTACGAGCTGAAATTCAGTGAGGAAACCTCTATTACTATCTCCCTCGACGGCCAGTGGCACGATTTTGCCCTGTACGACAAGTCGTTTCAGAAACGCAAAGATACTAAAGGGCGTCACGGGATGGCCCGTGGGGGGCGGGAGCGATTCTTAGCTGCCAAAGCGGTGTTCAGAACCACCTGGATTCCGCTCAATTCATTGGCTATCGGAGGTCAAGTGGGAGTTCGCGATATTGACGACAATTGGCTCTATTTCGAGAGGAACCCCACCTACGGATTTGAAGACAGCGAACTCTCATGGTTGGATGTCTCTCTCTTCGTAGAGGACGTATTTGACATTAACGATCACTTCAAGATATCTGCCGGCGCACGACTCGATCACACGGAATACCAACCAATCGTTATCGAGGATATGGCTGAAACGCTCCAGGTCGAAGAAAAGGATTGGCCTGAGGATATCGAAAAAAGAATCAACGAGGCACCAAAAATCGATGCAACTCATCTATCATCACGCTTGGCCGCTATTTTCACGCTTAGTAACAGTCATCTGTTCAAATTCTCATATAGTCACGGCTTCCGCCTACCCGACGCTGCTTACTATGGACACATGCACAAGAATAATGTCGCCTTTAGATTAAAGAAGTTAAACATTTCGGTTCCAGGTGCGCCGAATCTCGGAAAAAAGGAAGTGTCCTTATTTGTCGAAAAGATGGACAGTTTCGAGTTCAACTCGATGAATACCTTTTTAGAAGAACGGCTCTTTTTGGATTTGAATTTATATTACAATATTTATCGTCGATTGCTCAGTTGGAACAATGATCTTTTCGATAACCTGCCCGATTCCTTTGGATCGATCGGTGGTGAGCTGATTGGCCGTGCCGAACCGGTCGGTGGATTGATCCTCGGCATTTCCTACGGGTATTCCCGACCGGCCCATTTCTCCAAGGAATCATACGAACAACACGACTCGCTGGTCAATGGATACCGTTGGAGCCAAACCCCCAAGAGGGCGCCGCTGAGTTTCAGAGGAGACGAATGGATCTGCTACTCCGGGCACCAGATTAAGGCCCATCTCAGCTGGCTGCTGATTCCCCATCGATTGCGCTGGCACGCCAACTTGAGACTGTACAGCGGTGTGGACACCTACGATTTGGAGAGGAGGGTGGAAGCAAACGATACGGATGAAGAACAGAAATCAAAATGGGTGCCGGTACAGTCTTCGGCATTCAGGCCCCATGTACTGGTCATGAATACTGCGGTAACAGTTAATCTGAACCGGCACCTCGCCGTTAAACTCAACGTTCAGAACATCACGGAGAACAGCACCCCCTCGGCCAGCTCATTGAACGCCTATCCCTCCAGCGGCCACAACGGCATCGACCAGCGTTTGTACTATCTCTCCCTGATAGGCCAGATCTAATTTGGCCATCGTCTTTTCGTCGCCCGAGATTTCCGTGTGTAAATGATTAATACTTTGCTCTGCGCAATGAAGGTTCACCGGCGACAATTCTTTCAGTTTGACCGGCGGTGAAAAAGCGGCGAAAGCGGCGAACACAGGTAGTTTCGCCGTCATATCCTCAAGTTTCGTCCAAGTTTGGTCATCGTCCAAGTTTCGTCATCTCTGAGCCGGATCAACCGGCCGGATCAACGGGAGTTTGGTCATCGTCCAAGTTTCGTCATCTCTGAGCCGGATCAACGGGGCGATTTCTGCTTCGATGCGGATCAGCGATTGAGTGAATTCCTCGCCACCCTATGTGTCGTTCCCACAACGACCAAGCCCCGTCGGGCACTCGTATTCACCCTCGATGAACTCCCCGACTACCTTCCACGACCCCGGGCGCACAGGATTTCCAAACGCATTCAGCGCCGTCCCTTCTATTTCACCAATCTTTGCGAAAACGATTTCGATTTGCCGCCAGAGCCCGACTTACCATTAAAAGAGACCGACAACGGTCTCTCCTACCTGATGAAAGTGTACCGGTAATGCTGATATCGGCATTAGCGCCATTATGCCGACTCCCGGATTATGCTGACTTTGAGTCCAGTGCGTCAGTTGGTCTCTGGGTTTGCCGATTTTGGACTCGGCATAAAACGATGGGA
>JANQET010000032.1 GCA_028278265.1 Myxococcota bacterium | reverse complement strand
ACAATCGATATTCTCTTAAGCACAAGGAGGGGCGGCGATGAAAATCCTAGTCACCGGAAACGCCGGCTTCATCGGCCAATACTTGGCCAGCGCCCTGCTCAACCAAGGCCACGAGGTGGTCGGCCTGGACAAGCGGGACTTTCAGGATCCCAAGGGCAAGATCAAGCAGATCAAGGGCAACATTCTCGATGCCGACGCAGTCAAGACCGCGATGAGCGGCACCGAGTTGGTGATCAACCTGGCCGCCGAGCACCAGGACTGGGGCATCACCCGGGACACCTACTTCGAGGTCAACCAACTGGGCACGCGAACCCTGCTCGACTGCGCCGCCGAGCTCTCCATCAACACTTTCGTCTTTTACAGCTCGGTGGCGGTCTACGGCACTTCAGTGCTACCGACCACCGAGAGCACCATGCCCCGACCGGACAACGACTACGGCGCCTCCAAGCTCGCCGCGGAGAAAGAGGTGGAGACCTGGTGTCACGCCGACCCGGCCCGCTGCGGCATCATCGTCCGCCCGACCGCAGTGTTCGGGCCGCGCATGAACGACTACTCCAACATCTACCGGTTGATCGACCAAATCGCTCACCACCGGTTCATGCTGATCGGCCCGATGACCAACACCAAGTCCCTGGCCTACGTGGAGAACCTGGTTGACGCCACATTGTTCCTGCTGGACCACACTCAACCGGGAATCCACCTGTTCAACGCCGCTGAGCAGGACCACCTGATGGCAAGGGAAATCGCCCTGTACATCTCCAAACAGCTGCGCACTTGGTTGCCCGAAACCTCCCTCCCCTACAAACCGTTGGAACTGGCCGCCTCGGTGCTCGATCTGATTGCCGATAAAACCCGGATCGACATCCCGATCACCGCCGCCCGCATCCGCAAGGTCAACACCCCGACCCATCACAAATCGGACAAGCTCCACCAGGCCGGATTCACTCCCCAGTGCTCGATTCGCGAAGCCCTGTCCAAGACCTGCGGCTGGTACGCGGCCCAACAGAAACGCGCTGCCAAATAACCACTCCGCCCCGGTCAACACATCCGAAACCTCTTCGATTGGCTGGTGTCCCACTTGATGGAGCTGAAGTGGTGAAGGGGTTGACCATCCGTGCCGGTATCATCGTCGGACTGCTGCTGAGCACCAGTGCGGTCGCCACGGCAGCCCCGTTTGTTCCCCTGCACCAATACGCACAAAAGCAGTGGCGCGTGGCAGACGGCCTGCCCAGTGACACCCTCCACGCCATCCTCCAGACCCGAGACGGCTACCTGTGGTTCGGCACGGATTCGGGATTGGCCCGCTTCGACGGGGTGCGCTTTACCCGCTTCGATACCGACACCACCCCGTCGCTGACAGCCAATCGAATCACCGGCCTGGCCGAGGACAAGGAAGGGACCCTGTGGATCGCCACCGACAACGGCCTATGGTCGATGACCAAGGGGACATTTCGCCGCTACACAGTCGCCGACGGTTTGAACAGCGAAGCGTTGACTGCAGTGATTGCCGGATCGAAGGGTGATCTCTGGATCGGCACCCGGGATCGGGGCGTCAACTGTTATCACAACCACCAATTCCTCTCGTTCACAACTGTCGAAGGCCTCTCCGGCAATTGCGTGACAACCCTCGCCCAGCGACCAACCGAGGCCGGGGGCGATGAGCTGTTTGTCGGTACTCGGCGCGGGCTCACCCGATTCAACAATGGAACACTCACCCGAATCGGTCCCCCGCGACCGATCACGGCGCTTCACGTGAATCCCGCGCAGGGGCAACTGTGGTTCGCCACGGAGCAGGGGACGGTGCATCTACTCGACAGCCGGGGCGTACACCCCATCGACTGGGCCGACCCCGCCCCCCGGCGAGTCAACGCGTTGTTCAGCAACAGCCGCAACACCGTTTGGGCCGGCACCGAGCGCGGCTTGTACCGGCAGCATCGCGGAAAGCTCGTCCCCCATTCCCGGCGGTACCGCTTTTTGGATGAGGTGATCACAGTAGTCCGTCAAGACTGGGAGGAGAGCCTGTGGATCGGCACCGCCACCGACGATGTCCACTACCTTCGCCGAGAAAAGTTCGTCAGCTACAGTCAGCGGGATGGGTTGACCGACGGCCCGGTGGAGCTGGTCAGCGGGGACGAATCGGGTCGTGTCTATTGCGTCGTTGACGGTGGGCTTTATCAATTCGACAATGGACGGTTCACGCCTGTGGGGTCGGTCTCGAGCGCCGAGGGCATCCGCATCACCGCCTTGCACCCGTCGGCCGAAGGTGCCCTGTTGCTCGGCAGGGCCGACGGTCGGTTGGAGGTGCTGCGGGAGGGTCAAAGCGCGATCCGCGAGAGCCCCGGAGCGGACCGAGAGGGCGTCAGCGCGATCGCCGAAGACGCTGCGGGACGCATCTGGCTCGCGTACAGACATCATCTCATGCGTCTGGGAAACGGCGAGGAGGAGACCTTTGACATCGCGCCGGGACCGTCTGGCGAGATCTCTTTCCTGTTCATCGACAGGAGTGACACCGTGCGGATCGAAACCGACGGCGCTGGTTTGTATCGTTACAACCGCTCCATGACCCGGTTCATCGCCCAATCCGGGCTCGTCTCGAATCACCTGACCAGTATGGGGCAAGACAGGAACAGGGATCTCTGGATCGGCACCCGCCACAGGGGCTTGATGCGCTACCGCGGCGGCGCATTTGTCCTGTTCTCCCGGCAGGACGGCCTGCCGGACGCCACGTTCAACTCGATTGTCGAAGACGAATTGGGTCGGCTGTGGTCGAACACCGCCCGGGGCCTCGCGCGCATCGACATCCAGGCGTTGCATGATTTTGCCGACGGGAAGCGCGCAACCCTTCCGAGCAAGCTCTATGGATTGACCGACGGGCTCCTCTCCCTTCGCTCAGCTGGCGTGGGCAACCGATCGATTTGGACAGGACCGGACGGTCGGATCTGGTTCGGTCAGGAGCGGGGTCTCTCGGTCGTCGATCCCAGTCGGCTCTACACCAAGAAAGTCCCGCCGAAAATTCACATCGAAAAGTTTTTCGTCGCCGGCTACCGGGAAGAAATCGCCGAATTACAGGACGAACTGCGCCAAAAATACACAGGCAGTGGTGTCAGCGCAGCAGAACTGGAGCGCATCGCCACGGTGGCGCAAGCGGAAATGGAACGGGAAAAACCCTATCGGGACGATACCCTGACCATCGGCAAGCTGGCGACGCGCCTGGGAGTGTCGGCCAACCACCTCTCCTACGCCCTGAACGGGACCCTGCACCAGAATTTTCACGGGTTCGTGAACACCTATCGTATTGCAGAGGCCAAACGGCTGCTCGCCGCTCCATCCCGGCGTGACGACAGCATCCTCACCATCGCTTTCGAAGCGGGCTTCAAATCAAAATCGACCTTCAACGCCCTGTTCAAAGCCACCGTGGGCCTGACCCCATCTGCCTACCGAAAATCGGTTTTGTCCGCCCACTTCGGCCGCGAATAAAGGCTCCCCCTTAAAGAAAAAAGCGGGAAAAACGTCCGACCGTGCCCGTCCGGACGACAGATCGCTCCTCGGCCCCTAGCTTTACCCAATGAACACGGGCCAATGCCGGCCCGACCAACAACAAAGGAGTAAATCAAATGTCCAACTCACCATCGATTTGGGAAGTCTTCGCCATCGGCGGCGGCTGGATGTGGGCCATTACCCTGTGGGGTATCGTTTTCTACGCGCTGCTAATCGTACAGATCGTCAGACGGAAACAAGTCGACTACACGCGAATCCTCTGGGGATTGCTCGCGGCGCTAGCACTGCTCGGTCCGTTGGGCACCGCAATCGGTATCAATCAAGCCGGCTTCGCCCTCGAACGAGCAGCCGCAGAAATGCGAATGGAAGCGATGTTCCGCGGAGTCGCCATCTCAATAATCACCACAGGCTTCTCCTTCGTTCTCTCCGTCATCGGTGCAACCATCCTAGGCATCGTCTCACACAAAACAAATCCCTAACCCAATCATAACCCAATCAGGGGACGGTCCTAATATATTGATATCTTTGGGACGAACCTGTCATTTTGCACCGAGAAAAATCTCTATATTTCAGGATGAATGCAGGAACTGTTAAACCCGGCTAACTCTTCTTAATTAATTCACAAATTGGCACCCGACTGCTCCAATTAAGCAAACAGAATAACCGAGCCAACCGTATCTCGCCGAGTTGGGAATTTGTGCCGAGAAAGTGGTACAAAAGGTAATATGATGCCTGAGAAGCAATGCCGGTACTCGATTTCACGGGTAGCCGCGAGGGCTACCCCTACACGTAATCGTTTGAAATTATTGAAGGGACAATCTCTTGCGGTTGCCCTTTCAAGAGGGTTCAAGCAAATTCGCTGGTCGCTTCTCAGGGATCAAATAACAGGACCGTCCCTGAAATGTCAACATAACAGGACCGTCCCCCTTGGAACTTGGAGTGATATAACAGGACCGTCCCCCTTGGAGTGGAATTGTTATCGTCTATTTATTACCAGGGAGGGCAGGCGCAGAATCCTCTGGGCCGGCGGGAGTCGGACAGCTC
This sequence comes from Myxococcota bacterium, assembly GCA_028278265.1. Classification (GTDB taxonomy): domain Bacteria; phylum Myxococcota_A; class Polyangia; order JAAYKL01; family JAAYKL01; genus JANQET01. Next base: position 5,466 of record JANQET010000032.1, on the reverse strand, counting down.
TATCGGATAGTCATCCACGCAGCGACACTGACTGCAGTTGGCCCCGTTGCGGCATACCTCGTCCGATGCACAGGGTCGACCTTCCATTTCGCACTCGGTGATCGGGCCTTTGCAAACACCGTTTTGGCACTCGTAATTATAGGCGCATCTTCGGCCACAAGCGCCGCAGTGACTCTCGTTCGAACGCAGATAGGTTTCACAACCGTTGCAGGCGTTGTTGTCGCAGTTGCCATACCAGGAATTGCAGGTTGCATTTGGGATGCCCGAGGCCCGGGTCGCCGCTTGCTCAACCTCGGACACCTCGTCCAAATCCTCCGGTGCAAATTCGTCTTCACAACTGACGACTGACCACGCCATAAACCCGACCAGTAGAACCACCAATATTCTCTTCATTAAACTGCCTTTCTTGTTGTTGATTGACTTTTTCTACCCCCCGGAAACTTAAAACACCTGTAAGAAAAGCTGCAGCTCTTCCAGACGACCCAAAATATGGCGACGGGCATTCCGTTTGTCAACGACCCAGAACCATTTTTTCCCCGAAAAATAAGGCCAAAACAGCAATCATCATCTATACACCCCACCTGACAAAACACAGTAGTTCGGCTTCCTTCCCGCGATTGGTATCAGACGCGTCTGGAGATTCCTTCACCACATATGTTCCAATTCGGCGCAGGGGCGTCAGTTTCTTTTTACATTCTGGAAGAGCAGGGGGTGGATTGAACCATGCCGTCGGCCAACCCCACACGTTGCGAGCAACCGAGGGACGATCCAGACGGTCCCCTCTCTAGCATTTTGGCCTATGACGCCTTCTCTCCGGAACCGGCCAACGCCGACCAATCCTGCCGCTCGACCCAGGTGGCAAAATCGGTCCAGCCCACTTCGGGGTAGTCCCGTTTGAGCTGATCCAGGTCCACACTGTATCCCACATCGTCGAACCACTTGAACATTTTGGCAAATCCTGGATTTTGCGACTGCATCGCCTCCATGGGAATCTCGAAATACTCCAATTTGCGATGAAGCCGTCGGCTGATCACTTCGGCCACCTCTTCACCGGTGAGATCGTCTCCGGCGATGTCGAATCGACGGCCCAGAAAAGTACCGGGCCGCTCGAACGCCAGTGCAGCGAAATTGCCGATATCCTCGATGGAAATTTCCTGCATTTTGCGCCCGGCGGGCATGGCAAGCGCGACCTTGCCCTCTTGCAGGGACGGTAGGAACCATGGACCGAACCAATTCTCCATGAAAAACACCGGCGCAATGATGGTGTAGGGCACACCGGACTCCAAAATTCGTTGCTCGATTTTGTACTTGGACTCAAAATGATCGATGCCCGTGCCCTGGTCCGCACTGCCCACCGAGCTGAACACCAGGTGCTTGATTTGGGCCGCTTTGGCCGCCTCGACGATGGTGTATCCCTGCTGCACTTCCGCATCGAGCCCTTCCTCGAAAAAGGTGCTCACCCCGAATATGCCGTCCATGCCCTGGGCGTACTCAATCAATTTATTCTTGTTGTTGAGATCTCCCTCGACAATTTTGGCACCGAGCTCAGCAAGATCCCGGGCGGCCTGCCCTTCTGGCTTGCGGGTCAACGCTGCCACGTGATGTCCATTGCGCAGCAAGGCCCGCGCAGCAGCTCCGCCCTGCTGACCGGTCGCGCCGACCACCAATATGTTCAACTTGTTCTTCATGTTCTCCTCCGAAACGCCTCGGGGTGCCGAGACGGAAATACTTTACCTTTTAGTAAAGATAGTTATCGGCAGCCATTTCCGCAACTCGACAGGCCCTGTTTTCAGCTTAACCACATGAAATTATTATTTTATTCTTTGACAGAGGACACGACAATCCGCTCGGTCTGCTCGACAGCGGTCTGAAGGAGTGGCTGCCATTCGAACTTGGCTTCGATCGATCGAATCGACGGTAGGTGGGCCTTGGTCTCCGGGTGTTTGGGCACAAACAGGGAGCAGCAATCGTCGTGGGGTAGAATCGAGGTCTGGTAGGTACCGATCGATTCGGCGAGCGCGACGGTCTCGGCCTTGTCGAACCCGATCAGCGGGCGAAATATCGGCAACTCGGCCGCCTCTTGAATCACCGATAAATTGGTCACGGTTTGACTGGCGACCTGCCCCAGACTCTCACCGGTGATCAGCGCGGGACTATCGTCCCGTTTGGCCAGCTGTTGAGCGATCCGGATCATCGCCCGGCGATACAGCACGACGAGGCACTTGGACGGCGCATTGTCCCGAAAGCACTCCTGGAGCGCGGTAAACGGCACGACGTGGAGCAGTAGCTCTCCTTGCCGCCGGGCCAAGATGCGGGCCAGCTCCACCACTTTGGCCTTGACCCCGTCCCCGGTGTAGGGAAAGGCGTGAAAGTAGATCCCACTGAGGTGCAATCCCCGCTTCTGCATCAGATGTCCGGCCACCGGAGAATCGATGCCGCCGGAGAGCAACAGGGCGGCCCGGCCCGAGGTTCCGGCGGGCAATCCGCCCGCCCCTCGCCGTTGAGTGGACCACAAAAAGGTCCAGTCCGGGCCAATCTCGATGCCCACGTTCAAATCAAATGCTTCCAAATCCACGTTGAGCCCGGTCTCACGGGCCACTTCCGCTCCGACGAGGCGGCCCAAATCCGCAGAGGTCCACCGGAACCGCTTGTCCGAGCGGCGTGCCGAAATGCGAAAGGTCTTTGCTCCGTCCAGCTGTGCCTTGGCCATCTCAACCGCAATCGAGGAAATCTCATCCAGCTCCTTGGCACAAAAGCGGATTGGAGACAGGGAGGATATCCCGAAAACCGCACCCAACTCGGCGAGCAGATTGGCATCATCCGCACCGAGAACGAAGATTCGCCCATGCTCCCGCCGAACGTCGAGCTCGGGACGATGGGCCACTGCCCGCCGCACATCCCGCTCCAACGCTTTTTCGAAGAGGTGGCGATTCTTCCCCTTGAGAAACAGCTCGCCAAAGCGCAGCACTACTCCGACTCCCCGGTACTTTCCGCTGATTGTCATCGACCCGTTCTTCCCTTTCGCACGGCCTCCACTGCGGCGCAGATGGCGCCGATAGCCGCGTCGATCTCGTCTGTTGTCGTCTCCATCGAAAGGCTCATCCGCACCGCCCCCTGATCGTCCCTCAAGCCGGCATCGATCAATCCGGCCGACGGTTTGCGGCGGCTGGCGTGACAGGCCGCCCCTGAGGCGGCGACAATCCCATGGAGCTCGAGCGTGTGCAACAGCACCTCCCCGGGGACCCGATCCACTGCCAGGGTGACTATCCCCGGTGCCCGCGCCCGGGGATCGCCCAGTGGCCGAATCCCGTCACATCCGCTGGTGACCCCCTCGACGAGACGATCGGTCAACCCACCCATTCGCGCCGCGCCCTCCCGCCGATTCGCCGACAATCCGGACACCGCGGTTCCAAACCCGACGATGCCCGCCAGATTCAACGTCCCCGGCCGCAATTGCCCCTGCTGATCGCCGCCGAAGAGCAACGGGCGAGGGGTGACCTCCGGACGCAAGAGCAGGGCGCCGACTCCCCCTGGTCCGTGAATTTTGTGGGACGAGAGGGAAACCATATCCACCTCGTCCGGATAGGTCACTCCGGCCAACTGGGCAAAGGCCTGGACCCCATCCACGTGCACCCGACAGCGGGGTGCCTTCTGTTTGACCCGTTTGGCGATCGCTTCTACCGGCTGAAGGGTTCCCAGCTCGTTGGAGACGTGAATCACCGAAACCAGGGAGGTGCGCTCGTCCACCGCCGCGACCAGCTCATCCACGTCGACCACCCCGCGAACTGCCGCGCTGACCACCGTGAGCTCGGCACCCAATGCCGCCGCTTGGCGACAAGCCCCCTCCACTGCCGGATGCTCCAAACCGGTGGTGACGATGCGATTGCGCTTGCCCCGCTTGGCCGTCCCCAACACGGCGAGATTGTCGGATTCAGTGCCCCCGGAAGTGAACACAACCCGCCATGTCCCGCTGCCCACCGCCTGGCGAACGATCCGTGTTGCCCGTTCGATCCGCTCCGCCGCGGCCACTCCCGGTCGATGCAACGAGGACGGATTGCCCAACCCCTCGGCCATCACCCGGGCCATCGCCTCAATCACTTCGGTCGAGGGGCGTGTCGTCGCGGCGTTATCGAGATAAATCTCTTTCATCGGACAACCACAGATGTCTTATGGCAATTCGAATTCCGCAGGGGGAGAGTGGGGTGCCCCGTTACGGTCATTGTGGAAGGGGGTTATTTCGGTTGGGGTTGGACGACGTTGATATAGCGGCGGCCTTGCCGGGTGCGGAATTCTACCACACCCTCGTCGATCGCAAAAATCGTGTAGTCTCGGCCCAACCCCACACCGCGGCCGGCGTGAAAGGTGGTGCCGCGCTGGCGCACGATGATGTTGCCGGGAATCACTTTTTGACCGGCGAATTTCTTCACGCCCAACCGTTTTCCCGCAGTGTCGCGCCCGTTACGAGACGAGCCCTGTCCTTTTTTATGTGCCATTTCTCGCCTCTCTAGCTTTCTATTTTGGTGATCCGCAGCTCAGTGTACGGCTGTCGATGCCCGTACTTGCGGCGAAATTTTTTGCGGCGTTTGAATCTGAAAACGACCACTTTCTTGGCCCGATCCTGCGCGGTGATCTCTGCCTCGACGGTGGCCCCTTCGACCACGGGGCGTCCCACTTTGGTTTCGCCGTTGCCGCTGGTCAGCAGAACGCGGTCAAAGACCACCTTCTCACCGACCTCCCCGGCCAGTTTCTCCACGCGAACCTCAGTGCCGTCACTCACTCGATATTGTTTTCCGCCTGTGGCGATTACTGCGTACATGACCTCAACCTCTACATCCGGCGTCCTGCCAAACGCCAATATCCGTTGGCCCAGTTGCCAGGATAAATAGCGGCGGTATTGTACTTATCGCGTCGCCAGAAGCAAGCAAAATTGTAGTGAAAAGATCACCACAGCGACCACAACTCAAATTCTACCCGGATATTTTCCGTTATCACTAAAAAAATCAATGGGTTTGTCCGGATTACCGGTTGGCCGGAGAGGGCGAATCTGGCTTGCTCAAAAGCGATACCAACGTTAAAAAAAGAGAACTGGGAGGTGTGTCGATGGGTGGACCGAACTGCAATCACCGAGAGTTGCTCACCCGTCGCGAGGCGCTCAAGCTCACTGCCGCCGCGTCCACGGTGGGAGCGCTGGGTCTCGGGGCGACCGGGCACACCGCTGCCAAACCGCGAAATATTCTCCTGCCGGCTTCGGATCCGGGCCACGTGGTCAGAGTTCACATGCCGGGGATGCGGGGCAAATGGTTTCCCCACGCCGAGGCGGCGAGCACGATGGTTCACCAAGCGGTCAGCACCCTGACCGGCGAATCGGATCGGGGGCGCGCCTGGGGCAAATTCATCACCAAGGAAGATCGGGTCGGCCTCAAGATCAATTGTCTGGGGGGCCGCATGTCATCGACGATGAAAGAG
>JANQET010000462.1 GCA_028278265.1 Myxococcota bacterium | reverse complement strand
ACAAGAGCCCCTCAAGATTGTATCGCGCCACCACTCGTGCTGCTACGGGCTGCGTCATGCCTTGTTTGACCTATTACAACCCTTTTACAACACCCTCCGGTGGGGGAGGGAGAAGAACACCACAGGTTTTTATCAATCTCCTCGGATTTCCCCCTCCAATCTTCTCCTTATCCGGTCCCCTCCCCCAACGTCCAAACTCCACCGGGGGAGGGCTAGGGAAGGGGGCTCCAACAGGGGCTCATTAGTGAAAGACCCACTCCTGTGGACTCACAATGAATACAACAATTAAAGAAAAGCGAATACGAGTGGCGACCCCACGGGGCACCTCAAGAATCTAATGGGCTTCTTTGATGTCCTTAAACAACTCGACCAGGGCGGCCTTGTCTTTTCCTTCGGCCCCTTTGGCCTTGCCAAACAGTTTGATCAGCATCTCCTTGTGGATCGAGCCCTTCTGCATCCACACCAGGTGGCCTTTGGGACTGACCAGGTAGCTGATCGGCAGGTTGCTCGAGGCTTCGAACACCGGGTCCAGGCCCGATTCCTCGACCTCTTCCCCTCCTTGCAGATTGATGTGCTTCCACAGGTTGATCTTGTCGGCAAATGAAATGGCCGACCCCTTGGTCTCGTCTCCATCAAATGCGATGGTCAGCAGCTTGATGTGCGGAGCTGTGGCCAGTGCCGGCGGAAAATCGTGCTCCAGCTCCTTTTTGCACGGACCACACCAGGAGGCCCAGAAATTGACAAAGACCCAATCGCCCCGCAGGCTGGAGAGCTTCACTTTTTTCCCGGTCTTCAAATCGGGAAATTCAAAATCCACCCCATCGTCTGCAGGGGCATCTTTCTTCTCCGACGACGCGTTTTTTTCCTTTTTGATCGCTTCAAAAGCGGCCAATCCCTTGTCCAGGAAGGCGAGATACTGGTCGATCTTTTCAGTCATATCCGGATGGATGGCCAGGGCGTTCTGCTTGTCGATTACTTCATTAAATGGATCAACAATAACATAATAAGGTAGCGTAACTACTCCAAAGTTTTTAACCTGCATTTCCCGCTGCTGTTCGTGGACATCTTTGATGCCATCGGTAAACGCCGACATCAGCACCATCTTTTCCAGCCGGGCGGAGACCTCAGGTCTGGGGAACATGTTGCTCTCCATGTATCGGCAGTTGGTGCAGTTGTAGCCGGTGAAATCGATGAACACCGGCTTCATCTCCTCTCGACCGCGCTTCATCGCTTCGTCGATGTTGTCATGGGAGAACTTGGCCAGGATGCCGCCGTGGGCATCTTCCCCTTCCGTCGGTACGTGGTCCACATATGGCAGAATCGGAGGCGGGAGCCATCCGTCCATCCAGCCTCCCATGCTCTTGGTGTGGGTCACCCCATAGCCGGAGTGAACCGCCAGGACAAAGAACAGCAAGCCGAAAAACATCCGGATCGGCCCGACCGATTTGGCGTCCAGATCGTTGTGAGGCAACGCGAACACCCGCAGCAGGTAGAGTGCCGAAATACCGAAAATACCGGTCCACAGGCTCAATACGAACGGTCGGGAGACCAAACCCCACTCGTACTGCAGATCGAGGTTGGAGAGAAATTTCAACGACGCGGCAAGTTCGATGAAGCCGAGCATTACCTTGACCGCTACCATCCAGTCCCCGCCCTTGCCCTGAAGCTTGCCGGCCATATTGGGGAAGACCGCCAAGAAGAAGAACGGTACGGCAAAAGCAAAGGAAAAGGCAATCATGCCGATGGTCGGGTAGAACCACTGCCCGTCGGCCGCCGCCGCGAGGACGATGCCGATGAATCCCACCGTGCAGGTGAACGACACCAAGGTGAACGTGATCGCCATGAAGAAAACGCCCAATGCCTGATGGAAGAGAGACCCATCATCGCTGGTGAGTTCGTGTTCTTTTTGGGATGTCTTGGAGATCAGCCAGCTGGGAATGCGAATCTCGAACAGGCCGAACAGATTGAAAGCGAACACCACCAACAACGTAAAAAGAAATACATTGAATACCGGGTGGGTGGAGATCTTCTGCATCCCCGCTGCCCCCCAAATGACCGAAATGATGATGCCGATCAGGGTGAAGACCACCATGATCGAGACGGCGTAGATGCCGCCCATGGTCAGGGAACGCTGAAAGGATACCTTGGAGAATTTGGAGAAAAAGCTGATCGTGATTGGAATCATCGGGAAGACACAGGGAGTAATCAACGCTCCCAAACCGGCGAGAAATCCGATGATCAGAACCCCCCAGAAGCCTCTCGATTTCAGATCATTTGCAGCGCTGTCATCTCGCGGGCCGATTTCCGGGAACTCGACGCCGGCCAGCTCGGCTGGTGAGGAGAATTCGTCCCGTGCCGCCCCCTGCTCGAAGTTGAGTGCGGCTTTCACCTTTTGAATGACCGGGATACATTGTTTTTCGTCACAAATCTGTCCTCGGAAACGAAACAGAACCTCCTCGGCCGCGGGTTGCGCCAACACTTTGAAATTGCGGCGATAAATCACTTCGTCCTTGGGTCCGTAGTATTCGACCTCTTTCTTGAAATTGGGATCGACCTCGACATGGGGTTTGGGGCCGAACCATGACCCGACCGGCTCGAGCGCTGGGTCCTTGGTGTTGACCTGCATGCGCAATGGTCCGTCGGTGATTTTTGTCATACTGTAAAAGTGATAGCCTTGAGGAACTTCGACCTTAACTGATAGCGTGGTTATCTCTGCGGTTCGCACCGAGTCCGGCGCAAAGGAGAAGGTGATGGTGGGCATGGGGTTTTCGGGCTTGACACCCTCTTCAGCGGTCCCCTCAGGTAGGGTGGTGAACCAAAAAGCGATGGCAAACAGGGCGAGCAGGGCGAATTTTGAAGGTGTTGATGTTTTCCTCATTTTCCTCTGTCGTCTCTCTTTTCTGCGGACGCTAAAGTCCTATAGATCCCAAGCCCTCAAAACATGGGCTTTCACTAGTTTCCCTATCTTCATCAAAAAATCCGAAATGTCCATCAAATGTTTGGGGTCACGTCGGCGTTCAGGCGAAAAACAAGATTTTACGTTTCATCACAACCTTTGGGCTTCCGCCGGTCGGTATTGGAGTCAGTTCCCGAACTTGAACTTCTGGGTCAAACCGGACACACTGACCCGAGATGATGAAAAAAAAGACACCTCAACGCATCATGCACCTGCTGTCTCAGCGTCCGGGTCGGACCGGCAGCGGCGTGTATCTTCAATCCCTGATTCGGTGCGCCCACGCAGCCGGACTGGAGCAGTGCGCCATCGTCGGTATACCGGCGGATGAGCACCCCTCACTCCCCCCGCTTCCGGCTTCTCGGATCGAGGCGGTGCGCTTCGATACCCCACAGCTCCCGTTTCCGGTGCCCGGCATGAGTGACGTGATGCCCTACCCGTCGACCCGGTTTTCCCAACTACACGGGGATCAGCTGGATCGCTATCGCCGCGCGTTCACCGGGGCGATCATCGAAACGGCAGCTCGCTTCAAACCGGATGTGGTGCACACCCACCATCTGTGGCTGGCTACAGCGATTGCCGCATCAACCCTGGATACCCCGGTTGTGACCTCTTGCCACGGTACCGGGTTACGCCAATGCGCGTTGGCGTCCCATCTCAAGCCGTTGGTGATCCCCGGATGTCGGCAGGTGGCCCGTAGCCTGGTGCTGACCGACTTGATGGGAAAACAGGTCATCGACCAATACGGCCTGGCCCCACAACAGGTGGTCACCTGTGGTACGGGCTACGATGCCGAGCGCTTCAAACCGGCAGACCGCTCGGGCCCTCGGGCAATCGCCGACGCCGAGGCAGCCATTGGGTGCGAGTTGCCCAAGAGCGGAATCCGGCTCGCGTATGCGGGAAAACTCTCCCAGGCCAAGGGGGTCGTCGAACTACTCGATGCCGTGAGTTTGCTCACAGAACGGGACGGGCCCGGTTTTACCCTGTTGATCGCTGGGGGGGGCACTGGATCCGAAGCCGCTTCAATCCGCTCTCGCGCTGCCGAACTCGGGGATCGAGTCCAGTTGTTGGGATTCCTCGGGCACGATCAACTGGCCCCATTGCTGCGCTGTTGCGATCTGTTTGTGCTGCCGTCGTATTATGAAGGGTTGCCCTTGGTGCTCATCGAAGCGCTCGCCTCGGGATGTCGCTTGGTAACCACCGATCTGCCCAATATTCGCGAGTTGTTGCCCGATCCACCGGATGAACTGGTCCAATGGGTCTCCCTGCCTCGGATGGTCGGCATCGACCAGCCTGATCAGCAGGACCTGCCCGCATTCGTAGAAGCCCTGGCCGGTGCAATCGCCCAACAACTGGCCCGGATCGAGGCCTCCGCCCGCCAACCCCAAGCCCGGGAAGCGCTCAATCGACGGGTCGCAAAGCTCGCATCTGCCCACACCTGGGATGCGGTGTTCGAGCGAATCCACGCGGTCTACTGTTCAGTGGTTGGATAGTCGAGCCCCTGGCCGTTGGAGGGGTGAAAGTGCACGAAGACCCGTTTGACCAAATCGTTTTTCTCCAGAATGTGGCGCTCTACGCTCGTGGCGATTCGATCCCCGCTGGCCACGGTCGCCTGCCCGTCCACGCCGATTGTCAAATTGACGATGACGTAGGGACCGAACCGGTGGACGTGGATCTCTTCGATTCCCAGCACCCCGGAGACCGCTTGAGCGGATTGAAAGATCTGCTTGGCCAGCGACTCTCCCGGCACGGCATACATCAGATCCATCGAGGACTCCCGCAGTATTTCCACCCCGGTTCGCAGCACGAACAGGGCCACCAGTGCACCGGCCGCCGGATCGACCCAATAATACCCCAACTGCCCCACGAAGATGCCGATTGCCGCTGCTCCAGCAGCAGCCACGTCGTTGCGATGATCAGCGGCCAGGGCCAGCACTGCGGGATTGTTCGTCTGCTTGGCCAATCTCCGGGTCCAGTAGGTTAGTCCCAGCTTGATCACCACCGTACCGAGGGCCACGTAGAGTGCAATCAGCGAGGTCTTTTCGAGCGATCCGGTTTGGCTGAGCACCCGGTACGCTTTTGAGACAGAGTCCCAAAAGATGGCAATCCCGGTGCAGATGACAAATGCCCCGACCACCACCGCGGAGATGGTCTCGAACTGGCGATGGCCATAGGGGTGTTCCCGGTCAGGGGGTTTACCGGCGAGTTTGGTGAATATTTTGACGACGATGTAGTAGACCACATCGGAAACCGAGTTGATTCCGTCGGCAAACAGGGCCGGGCTGCGCCCCCACAGCCCCACCACCGTCTTGGCGCCGGCCAGCACGATATTGGCCACCAGTCCGACATCGACGGCGAGCTCGCTTTTGCGTTGTCTACCCATTGCGCCTGTTAAAGCGATCACGTACCACCGGTAGAGCGGGGGCGCAACATTCGTCCTCGTTGTCAGGGGAATGATTTGATCCATTCTACCCTCCGTGATACTTGACTTCGGGCGAATGAGAACGCGATGCGACTGACGGATATACAAGGCCAGCAGACGGCTGTGGAGACGCTTCAACGGGCACTGACCGCCCGGAAAGTTCCCCACGCCTATCTCTTTTTCGGTCCTGCAGGAGTGGGAAAAAGAACGTGTGCCGAAGCGCTGGCCATGGCACTCAATTGTGAGCGCGAGACGAACGATCCGTGCCAGCATTGCATTAGTTGTCAGAAGATCGATCGGCAAACCCATCCCGACGTCGTCTCGCTGGGCGTTCCCGAGGGGAAAAATCGCATTTCCATTGACGCAGTGCGAAAGCTCGAGTCGAAGCTCGCCGCCCCGCCTTATGAGGGACAGGCCAATGTGGCGATCATCGATCCGGCGGACCTGATGAGTGAACAGGCGGCCAACGCCCTGCTGAAGACCCTCGAGGAGCCGCGACCGGGGAGCTTTCTGATCCTGGTCTCCAATCGGGCTTCAGCTCTGCTGCCCACCGTTCGTTCCCGCTGCCAGCTGATCCGGTTTCGTCCGCTGACCCCTGCGATTATCGTCAAGCTGCTCTGTGCCGAGGGAGTCGACTTCCAGGAAGCCACCCTGGTCGGCGGCATGTGTGGCGGCAGCCTCGAGCGAGCACACCGCTATCTCGGAGAGGATTTGGGGGCCCGAATTGATCTGGCGGTTGACCTGCTGCGCGGAGCGTTGGGAAAGACGCCGCAAAAAGGACTCGAAATTGCCCAGCAGCTCCGGGGTGCCAAAGCCGAGGCGCTGGCCGTGTTGGACGTACTCACCCTACTGCTCAGCGAATTGCTCTGGCAACAGAACCGCCAAACCGATGCCACAGACAACGACTTTCCCTTGATGAACAGTCTGTCCGACCGGGTTGGGGGGATTGCCGATCAGGTCAACAGCAGCCAGGCGGCGGCGTTAATCGAGGGGATTTCGGCGACCGTTGACCAGATGAATTTCTTTCACACCAACCCACAGCTTGCGCTGGAGGGGTTGCTGATGACATTTAGAAATCGACAAAGATAACGTCTTCGGATGATGTACCACGTGGTGTATTGATGAACAGCGAAAACAACAACAACGACAAACCCCAACCACAGAAGCGGGAGGGGGGCAAAGAAAAGGATCCCCGCCGCAGACGCCGCCCGCGATTGCGCAGGCGTCGCAATGATCGGGGCCGGCGTCAGGAAGGGGCCAACACCGGGAGCTCAGAATCCGGGTCCCAGTCTTCCACAGAAAAACAGGGCAAGGGAGAAGCGGACAATCGCCAACAACGGCCGCCCGGTGGTCGACGAAGGCGGTCGAGAAACAAGACCGCCGGTGAGCGAACCGGCGAGGGGAGTCCGTCCGGCTCCCGGCGGCGCCGAAGACCCGACAACGCCAACGCCAACGCCGGCCGATCCGGCTCACCCTCACGGCGCAACCGACGGGGCGACTCGGCCGCCGATCCCGATCGCAGACGTCAGACAGGATCAGATCAATCCCGCGGCGAGCGATCCCGTGGTGAACGACCCCGCAACGAACGATCCCGCAACGAGCGATCCCGTGATGAGCGATCCCGAGGCGAGCGACCCCGAGGTGAGCGATCCCGAAATGATCGTCCCCCACGCGATCACCACCCACAACGCGGACGCTCGGACCCACCTTCTGGGGAGTTCTTTGCCGAACCGGGGAATACGGTGGTCGAACCCTCTTCTCCCCCGGGCCCGGGTTATGAGAAAATGACAGAGGAGGAGCTGACCTACCTCAAATCCGTTCAAGTAGAGAACGACACCTTGCTCGATGATCTGCCTGAATACGATTTTTCCGCTGGTGGTGTGTTGATGGACGCGGCCGGGGTCAAACTGCACGGTTCCGGTCCCATCATGATCTTGGATTCTCGGGAGTTGTACGTGGACAAAGGGGAACACGTGATTGTGGAGACCGGTCGCGGATTGGCTCAGGGTGAGGTGGTCGTGGCGACTCAACGTCGTCAGGTCGATTCGAACTCCCTGCCCCGCATCGTGCGCAAGGCCACAGCGGGAGACGTCCGGCAACGGGCCCGCAACCGGGATCGGGAAGATGCAGCCTACCGTTTGTGCAAGGATCGCATCGAAAAATTCGGCCTGCCGATGAAGCTGATCGCCGTGAATTACCTGCATGCCGGCAATAAGGCGGTATTCTATTTTTCGGCTGAGGGACGAATCGATTTTCGAGAATTGGTACGGGATCTGTCCAAACGGCTCCACACCCGTATTGAAATGCGCCAAATCGGGGTGCGCGATTCGACCCGCATGCTCGGTGGAATCGGCATCTGCGGTTGCCGGTTGTGTTGCAGCCGGTTCATCAGAGAGTTTTCACCGGTTTCGATTCGCATGGCCAAGGACCAGAACCTGGTGCTCAATCCGCAAAAGGTATCGGGAATCTGCGGTCGATTGCTGTGTTGCCTGACCTACGAAGACGAAGTGTATCGCAGTGCGGCAAAGACGCTGCCACGGGTCGGTCGAAAGGTGAGCACTCCGGACGGCCCAGGCCGGGTCAAGGATCGGGACGTGCTCAAAGGTCTGGTTCGCGTCTTGCTGGCCGATGACGGGGGACTCAAGGAATACGACGTCGGCGAGATTCGGCCGGCCAATCGACACGAACCCCGCGATGAAACCGAAAAGGCGAATGGTGACGAAGCCAGTGAAAAAAACGGTGATATCCCCCCCTTGGCCGACGACGATTCACCGGCCGGACCGTGACCAGCTACCTCCTGCCGATGGCGCTGCCCAATTTCGAGGCGGCGTTGCGGGATGCCCAATCCGGTTCCGCCGAGGGCCGCTGGGTAGCCGCGATCACCTTGGGTCAACAGCGGGGTACCGGTCAGCAACAGGCGATCGAGGCACTTGTCCGGTTAACCGACGACCCGGTCACCGAGGTCCGAGTGCAGGCGCTCGAAGGGTTGGCCGAGCAGTCCAGAGGAGGGGCACCGATAAACGGCGATCCTGTTCGGGCGGCGATTGAATCAACCGCTGCCGAGATTCGCTGCGTGGGTATTGAGGCGGCACTGGCAATCCTCGATCAACCGGAACCTGTCGTCGCTCCACTGCTCGATGATGCCGATCCGTCCGTCCGTGCCACCGCGGCCCGTGCTCTGGGGGAACTGGAGGCTCAGTCAGCCTGTGAACAGCTCGCTGCGCGATTGACCGATCCTGCCGAGTCGGTCCGATTCGCGGGTGCCATCGCCCTGGCAGCGCTCGACGACACCCGGGGAGAGCCTCTGCTGTTCGAGCTGCTGGGGTCCAGAGGCGATCAGGCGGCAGAGGCGATTTGTGCGCTGGGTCGACTGGGTCATTCCCGATACACTGCCCAGCTGAATCCACTGCTGGATCGGTGGCTGATGCCCGCCGAGCGCAAGGCGCTGGTGGCCGCTGCAACGGCCCGTTGTGGCGACCGACAAGGCGTGGTGGTGCTGACTGGGATGCTGAAAGCCAAGCGCCACCGCCAGCGAATGGCCGCGCTAATCGCCTTGGCCCGCCTTCCCCTGCTCGAGACGCTGCCGGCGATTCACCTTATTTTCGAACGGGGGCGGGATTTGGAAATCTCCTCGGCAATCCTGGCCGTGTCGGCTCTGGCCGTTGAGCATCCACGAGTCGCCCGGCAGGCCCTGGAGCAGCATCGCCAATCACTCTCCCCGCCGTTGAGCGCGGAGCTCGACGATGCCCTCGACGTCATCAACCAACAGTGCAAACAAGCCTTGTCCCAGGAGGAGTCCGGATGAACCTCTTTGATTCCCACGCCCATTTCGACCTCAAAAAGATAACCGAACGAGGCGTCGCGGAAATGCTCGAGCGGGCATGGAGCAGAGGCTTGGTCGGGATTATCGCCATTGCCGGATCTACCGAACCGGGGGATTTCGGACCGACCTTCGAGTTGGTCGGAAACGACCCTCGCCTATGGGTTGCCACCGGGATCCACCCCCACACCGCTTCGGCTGCTTCTCCCTCTCAACTGGAAAAACTGCGGTTCGCGCTCGATCGGGAGCGGGTCGTGGCCCTGGGAGAGATCGGCCTGGACTACCACTACAATCACAGCTCACCGGCCGAGCAGCGGGCGGCGTTTATCCGACAGATTCGGATGGCCCATGACGCCCGTCTCCCCGTCATCATCCACACCCGTGAGGCGGATCGGGATACCATCGCCATCCTGCGGGACGAGGGCGCCGATGAGATCGGCGGGGTCATACATTGCTTCTCCTCCACCGAAGAGCTGGCGTCCCAAGCCCTCGAACTCGGGTTTTATCTCTCTTTCTCGGGAATCGTGACCTTTCCCAAGGCCCGGGAAATTCAGCAGGTTGCCGCACAGACCCCGGACGATCGCCTGCTCGCCGAAACCGACACCCCGTTTCTCTCCCCAGTACCCCTGCGGGGACGGGTGAACGAGCCGGCAAATGTGTTTCATGTGGTAGAGAAGCTGGGTCAGCTCAAGCAGCGCAGCACAGAAGAGATGGCCGAGTTGACCATGCAAAACACCCGCCGATGTTTTGGCCTGCCGGAGACGGAAGAGTGAGACGAAGATCGTTTTGACCGAAGGACCGTATTTTATACCTGGTAAATTGTTGTAGAGCGCTTAAAACTTATATAATAAACATAATATACGATCGCGCTTAGTGGGATGATGGAGGCTTCATGCGACTGAATTCGGCTGCAAAAACAAATGTGGGCAGACACCGAAAAGTCAATCAGGACGCGTATATTTTAGACAATGATCTCGGGTTTTATGTCGTTGCTGATGGAATGGGAGGGCATGCGGCCGGCGAGGTCGCGGCTCAGGAAGCGGTTGAAGCGACCCACGACATGATGATCAGACAGCGTCAGATCATCGACAATTTTCGCAACGAAGCGGTCAGCCGGGAGACCTCCAATGCGGTCTGCCGGTTGCTGGAAAGTGCTATTCAGTCGGCCACTTATCTCGTCTACGGCATCGCCGAGCAACGCCCCACGTACAGCGGCATGGGGACCACCATTTCGGCGCTGTTACTCGCCGGCGCATACGGCGTCATCGGACAGGTGGGGGACTCTCGGGTCTACCGCGTGCGAGAGGGCGAGGCGATTCAGCTCACCGAGGATCACACCCTGGTCAACTGGCAGATTCGCGAGGGGCTGATCACACCCGAAGAGGCCCAGTTCTCCCCGCACAAGAACATCATCACCCGCGCCGTGGGCAACAAGGATTACGTTCAGGTGGACACCCAGATCATTCCGGTCAACATCGGGGATCGGTTCCTCATTTGTTCGGACGGGTTACACGGCTACTTGCCCCAAAATGAAATTCCCCACATCATGGAATACAGCCCCAAGGTGATTTGCGACACACTGATCGATCTGGCCAACGATCGAGGGGGCAAGGACAACATCACCGCCATCGCTGTCGAAATTCTGGATTAATACCGTTAGATTTAGGTAAACAGCATGCTGTCTATCACTTTGGCCAGCTTGCCCTTTTTGATCGGAGTGGGAATGAAGCAGTGAATTCCCGCGTCGTTGACAGCGATTTCCATCAGCGTCGCGTCCACTTTGTCGGTGATGAGGATCCGGTGCACAGCACCGTAGTTGTTGCGAACCCAGCTGAGCAGGTGGATTCCCGCCTCTTTCTTTTGAACGGTGTTCTCGGTGACCACCACGGCGACTGGGACTTTCTTGAGAATGTCCCGGGCCACGGCAAAGGAGTCGGCCAGTCGGATCTCCACACTGCATTTTTCGAGCTCGGTGGCCATTGCGTCGACTTCCCATGAGGGATCGCCGACGAGCAGGACCAGCGGTTTGCCGGTTAACGCCGTGTCGCTGACGATGCGATCGCCACCCAACGCCTGGGCCGCAGAGCACGACCGCACGGCTTGGGTGATCAATTCGTCGGTGGTAAATCGAGTGCCCGGTGGGCGACAGGTACATCCCACACTCACCGTAGCGGCGATCGGTTGGTCGAGATCGCCGAACTCGGTCGCTGCGACTTTGCGCCTTAGACGTCGACCCACGGCTTCGGCCGCCTCGCGCGGCGTGTCGGGTAAAATGACCGTGAAGGTGTGGTTGGCAAACCGGGCCACGCAGTCCCGGCTGCGCAGGTCTCCTTCGATCAGCCGTGCGATTCGAGCCAGTAGATTATCCGATTTTTGCCGGCCGATCGTATCGACCAATCGCTCATAACGGTCGACCATCAACACGAGCAGCGAGATCGCGGATTGATCCCGATAGGCGGCGTTCGATTCGGCGTTGAAGCGCCGCATGAAATGGGCCTTGCTGGCGATGTTGGTCAGCGGATCGGTCCCCCCTTTGAGCTGTCGCCTACCGGAGACCTGCTCCACGTGAAACCGTTTGGTATCATTGCGGATCATCGACGTCACGCGATTGACCAGCGATTCCGCAGAACCGGACTTCACGTGCAGCCCCTCAATTCCGGCGCTGGTGCAGCGCGCGCTTATCGTATCTGCTTCGTATTCGCTGATCACCAAGGTCGGCGGGGTGCGATCTCCGTGGAGCAGACGGATCTGTTCGAACAACGATATCGCGTCCATTTGGGGCAGATCGTAGTCGCAGAGCAAGGCGTCGATATCCGACTCCAACGTCAGATCAATCGCATCGGCAGAGCTGCGCGTGGTGATCACCGAGAATCCTGCCTGGCTGAGATTGCGCCGGATGTTGTTGAGATGTGCCGTGTCGTCGCTAATGCATAGGATGACCGGCGGCTCGCTTTGATTGTCACGACTCATAAATGCCATATCATTTACAGAAACGGATCGATCGTTAGATAGTTTAGGGTTCTCGCAAAAATAAACGCTGCTTTGGGGAGTGAACTGTTCAATCGGTGTCGGTGTCACCGCCATCCGGATCCCCATCGGATTGCGTATCGGTTGAGAATTCTTCCTCACTCGAATGGCACCATCCGGTCGGGCTGCAGATCCAGTCATCCAGACAATCTGAGTCGGCTTGGCACTTCAGCTGTCCTTCGGCCGGCTTGAAGGTACACCCGGCAACAGCCAGAACGATCGCCCACAAAAGGACGGAGCGCACTCGAATCCGCAGTGATTTCGCGACCATCAAAATCGTCCCCCTACACCGATCGCCCCGGGGCCGAGCAGCAACGCCATCCCCTTCTTCTTTGATTTTTTCTTTCGATATCGATGGAGCACCAGCAGGGTGAGGCCGGCACTCGCCGCTACGCCGGCGATGACATAGCTCACGATTGCGCCTTTTTGAAAATTCTGCCCGGCGTCCCTCAGCTCGGCATAGACCAGCGGTTGGTCGGTCTCTTCACTGCGACTGTGGAGCGCCCCTGTAGCCAGCTGCAGCACCAGTCCGCTGACCAGGGCCACGCCGCCCGCGGTCAAGCTGAGGTAGGCTGTTACCCGCAGATCGAACGGTCCGTCAGTCGAAGAATCCCGGCCGATCGCCTGATCGGTATTCAGCTCGAGTTGATTCGGAGGGGGGGCCTGCTGACCGGCCAGCTGCTCTTGACGTTCCGCTTCGAGCTCCGCTTCCAGACGGTCGACCAACTCCTGGGCTTGACGAGCGATCTCCGGACTGGGCTCGAGGGAGAGGCATTGCCGGCCCAAGTCCAGTGCCTCTTGCCGGTGCCTTCCGTGACTGGCCGCCTGTGCCGCATTGTAGGAGGTGACCGCATGGGGGACGAGCTGCATCGAGCATCGAAACGCGGCGAGCGCAGGATCGTATTGGCCATCGGCAAAGAACTTCTCCCCTTTGGAGAACCATCTACCGGCCAGTTTTCTCGCCCGCGCCTCTTTTTTGGGACGTCGCGGACATTCGGCTGCCGGCGAAGTTTCGATTGGTATCACTGCTGCCAACGGGGCAGCCGCATTGAAGTCGGTGGCCCGCACGGTGCCGGGGATGAGTGCTCCGAGCAGGGTGACGATTCCCAATAGTGTGAGTCGTGAAAGCATGGTCTATCTGCCAAAGGGATTGTTCAGCAATACCTTGTTTTTCTTCTTTCGCTGCTGGCGTTTTTTTCTCTTTTTGGTTTTCTTCTGGACGCCCCGTTTTTTCTTTTTACCCTTGCGCGGTTTGGCCCGCGTCTTTTCCATTTCGAGTTCAAT
>JANQET010000451.1 GCA_028278265.1 Myxococcota bacterium | reverse complement strand
AATTCATCGGCTCCGACTGCACAGTTGAGCCAGCCCCCCGGATTTCCCAATACCAGCCTTCCGTTGATGCCACCGGCTACGATGGTATCGTCCACGATGGTGACCGCCTTGAGATGGTCGTATGCACCGGCGGTGAAAACTCCCGCGACCAGTTCATCGTTTATTTGTTCAACAATGATCATTCTGCCGGAGCCGCCGACAAACGCGGCGAAGGTATGATACCCACTATCGCTGAATGCCGTGTCGTTGAACCCGGGACTGTCGAACAGCTTGAGCACCTGAGTACAAACCGTATCGTGTTCTTTGTAGAGCCAAACTCCCATGTCGCCGTAGAAGATGAACCCACTGCCGTTGAAATTCACTTCCTCCATCGTGTAGGTGTGAATACAGCAATTTACGTCTTCAGTGAGCTCTATTGTCGATTCGACTTCTTCGGAAAAATCGGCTTTGTACAACTCACCGTGTCCGTCGATATGGAGCACCAGGTGCGCTGTTTCAGGGGCTATCTCCTCCATGCCGGCGAACTCGAGACCATCGTGTGCATCGGGGGGCAAGCGGGCCGTGCGCCAGCCGATGGTCGGTTCCCAAAAATCGGTGAGCTGGATCAGGAGAGGCCGCTTCACTAAGTCAATGGTTTGCTCGGCATAGATCGTGTGTTCGTCGAACGCGATGAATTGAATCCCTTCGCCGACCTGGTCGGCGGTCAAGACGGTCGTCCACTCTTTGACAATTTGCGGGTCGCAGTCGACGACGGCTTCGTCCGGGCACTCCAACTCACTGTCGAGCTCCCACGAGCCTTCATCAATATCATCGTCAAACCCCTCCCCCCCGTCCCCTCCATCGACTTCTGTATCGGAGTCCCCTGTATCGTTCTCCGCCCCATCCGGATTGTCTAAGAAATAGGTGTGGTGGCATCCGACTGCAGTCACAGCCGTCAATAGTCCCAATAGGAGATGTTCGTGACTCAGCAACTTCTGACCCTCCTGCGCTGTTCGAGTTTCAATTGAGCTATCAGTTCAGCGTCGGGTTACCTTCCCCTGGTGGTCGTTTTTATCCGTCGATGCTGCTCAACATCGTCCTGGCCCGTTGGACGAGGCGGTCCGATGTGGATTGGTCGATGAGCGTGTGGAGCAGGCGGCGCGCCGCCCGAATGTCGCCGATGGCCAGCTGGGCCCGGGCCAACCTCAGCATCGCTGACTCCATCAGATGGGTTTTGCTCTTGCTCCCATCCAAGAAGGCCGTCAGCAGGACGGTTGCCCGTCGGGGATCGTCGAGCTTGTCCTGTACAATAGTGGCGGCCATGAAGCGAGCTCGGTTGGCGCTTGACGGCGGGGCCCACCTGGCGGCCATTTCATAGGAGCGTACCGCCTCTTGCCACTGTCCGGATTTGCGTTCGCTGTCCGCCCGCAACGCCCATGCCCCCCCGTCTCGGGGATGGGTCGCCAAGTGGGTGCTGATCGCCTCGATTGCCACCTGGTAACGGCCATCGATGATCAGCCGGCGCCATTGCTCAATCTGTCGGTCCGTTGGCTGGGGAGCGGGGGGTGCGCCCGCGGAATTGTGCCGATCTCTTTTGCTCCTCGCTGTCCGGTGCTTGGCAGTCGGGGGGGCGAGCGAATTGTCTGATGGGACGGCTGGCGCGCGATCGAGGGTCGGGTCGATGGTCTTCAACGACGGTTGGACGGACGGCGCAGGAGGGGGCCGGAGCAGGGCATCGACACCATCAACGCCCGGATCATCGCGCGCCTCCACTTCTCCTGGTGCTGCGGCCTCGTACGTCTCTCCCCCGGTGACCCTTCGGTTGATGCCGGAGGGATCGCGGATCTCCACTTCACCCCGGACCACTCGCACGACAAACCGGTCGCTATAGGGGGTCCAGGCAACTGAAAACCGCGTGCCCACGACCCACACCGAGCGCGTACCCGCCTGGATGACAAAATCGGTCTTGTCTGCCGGATTGACGTCGCAGGCGATTTCCCCCTGTTGAAGAAATACGCGCACTTCATTAATGTCGTCGAGCGATAAACGCACCCGGCTGTTCGGTGCCAAACCGATTTGTGACGGGCCGATTCGGGCCAGCAATCGTCCGTTTTTCGGTGAGACCAGTACATTTGATTTGGGAATCGGCTGGTCTTGAGGGGCGCTGCTTCCCTGGGCGAACAGGCGAACATCGGTGAGACGAACCGAAGGTTCAGCCACCGGAAGGGATGCCGTTTGGCTGAGCGATCTGACGACGATCACTACTGCGACCAGCGCCGCGAGTGCCAGGATCGCCTTGATCGATCCGGCGCGCGTCTTCGCGGTATCGGTACTCTCCTCACGCATCTCGTCCATGAGGTGTTGTACTTCGTTCTCTGTCGGTCCGTTGAATGCATCGGGTGGACGCCATTGGTCAATCATCGTCTCGACGCCTGACCACTTTTCAGTCCGAGCGCGACAAGCCGCACACCCACTCAAGTGCGCTCGATACGCTTCGGCCGCCTCGGGTTTCAGACGGCCGTCCAGATAAGGCTGAAGCTGGCGGCAAAGCGTCATCGGTTACTCCTGTAGCACCGCATGTTGGAGTGCGGCATCAAAAGGGTGCTCGAGCAGCGCCGCCCGCGCCCGGTGGAGGCGGGTCCACACGGTCTTGGGCTTGATCGACAGCATGGTGGCGATCTCCTCTCCGCTGAAACCCTCGACGTGGAGCAGCAGCACCTCCCGCTGACCCCGGGGTAACGTGGCGAGGGCGCTGGCGATCACATCTTTTTGCAGGGCAATCACCTCCGGTGAAGTCTGACTGGACGAACCGCGGGGCGTCTGTTCCCGGTGGTGACGCATGAGCAATTGCAGGCGACGGCGCAGACCGTCCCGCCGGTTGAGCGTCTGCTTTACCGCGATGCTGTACAACCACGCCTTGAAGCGCAGTTGTTCGGTGTACCTGCGAGCGCTTTTGCCGAGTACGAGGAACACGTCGTGGCACAAATCGTCCCGTTCTGCCCGATCGAGCTCCGGGGCCACTCGGGTGATGGCCGATTTGACCATCGCGCCGTAGCGCCGGTACAACTCACCCAGCGGTTGCCAATCCTTACCCCGGCTCAACCGGACCATCAATTCCTCGTCAGACAGGTCACCGAGTGATGGGTCGTCCATGCACCTCCTGAAAGAGCTATCCGTGTAGGTGTTGTTTTCCTTCCGATGAAGCGCCGTTTTTGGGACTGTTCACCGAATCCGAAACGCAAGACCTATTGTACCGCGAAGATCGAGTCGAGGTGTGGCAAAAGGAACCGCCCCGTCCAAGCGGCTCCTGAAATCCACCTGCAGCAGGTGGTAGCCCAACCCCGCGGCGACGAACAACTCAGTTGACGCGCCGATGCTCCAGCAGCCGTCCAATCCAGCACCGGTCCGTAAATTCCAAAAGGCAAATCGCTTCTTTTCTCCCTCGGTCGGCTGTGTGGTGAAGCGGTACCACGAGGCGGTGAGCTCCACAAACAAGCCGATGGAAAAACGAATCCATTCGACCAGCCGGGATCCACCGCTCAGGTGGGGACCGACCGACCAGCCGCTGATGCGCCAATCGGCCGGATCGTCCACCGGTCCGAGCTGGCCGACCAGACCGATTGAAAACGAATGTCCGGATCGATGGTGAAACCGCCCCAGGCCGCTGAGCCCGGTGACCAATTTGGGTCCCAGCTGGCCGACGACGCCGCTGCTGAGGAACAGCGCCGGAACCAGCGCCACGTGCCAGGTCGAACCATCCGGCTCGGTGGCCGTGGCGATTTGGTGCATCCGATGGATCGGGGGGCGTTCCGCGTCATCGACCGGAGGGGCCGTGGCCGGCGCGACCATTGATGACTCGACAAGGGATGATTCGGTGATCATGTTCCCGTCGATCAGCATCTCCCGCAGGGCCAAGGCCACTTCCTCGTCGATATCCGATTCATCGGGTGAGCCCACAGTGCCCCGCGCAGTTTTTCCGGAGCGCAGATTGATGACATGCAATAGGAACCCCTGCGGTCCCTCCTCGATCCAGGTGGCGGCCACTGCTCGCTCCGATCGGGCCAGCTGAAAAACACGCGCCGCAATACCCGCCGGCAATCCACCCTCGCCCTCAGAGCGCAGAAGGGTGATCTCCTCGACCGCCAGCTCGTCGATGGTCATCCGCACTCCGTCGATCAGCTCCCGCTCCCAGCTCACCAGCCCCTGTTCAGCGGTGCCGGTAACGATCAACAGCAGGGGTTTGCCGGGTTCTGCAAACAGCGCTCCGGTGATCAGTAACAACATGGGAATCAGCACCCGCTTCATG
>JANQET010000362.1 GCA_028278265.1 Myxococcota bacterium | reverse complement strand
CGCGGCCGACCTGACCAGTCAGCTGCTCGGTTTTGCCCGTGAGGGCAAGATGCGCGAGGCCCCCTGCGATATCAACCGCATCATTCACGACATCATCGGTCTGCTCAGCCGGACGATCGACAAAAACATCTACCAGTCCCATTCCCTACGGCCCGACTTGCCGCTGATCATGGGCGATCCGAGCCAACTGCAACAGGTCTTCGTCAACCTGGCGGTCAACGCGCGGGACGCCATGCCCGGCGGCGGCGTACTCCAATTCGAGACGGATCTGGTCTTACTCGACGAGGGGTTTTGCGCCTCCCATCCGGGCTTGGCCACCGGTGAGTTCGTCATGGTGACCGTCGCCGATACGGGCGGCGGTATCTCCGAAGAGATGATCGGACGTATTTTCGAGCCGTTTTTCACGACCAAGGAGCCGGGCAAGGGCACGGGCCTCGGCTTGGCGATGGTCTACGGCATCGTGCGCAACCACGGTGGCTTGATCGAGGTGTTCAGTGAACCGGACAAGGGGGCGACGTTCGCGGTCTATCTCCCGGTGTGCAGCAAGGCACACACCACCCCGCCCCGGATGGATCATGAAAAACCGCTCAAAGGAACGGGCAGGATTCTGCTCGTGGACGACGAAGAGCTCGTGCGCAACATCGCCAGCAGGATGCTCATCCGCTTGGGCTACGAGGTGGTCTTGGCCGAAGACGGCAAGGTCGCCCTGGATCGCTATCGGGAGCTCGCCCCGAGCATCGATCTGGTGATCATCGATCTGAACATGCCGGTGATGGGCGGTCGACAATGCTTCAACGAGCTGAAGCGGATAACCCCCCGCGTCAAAGCCGTCCTGTCGACCGGCTTCGGTCTGGACTCGAAGGTGCAGGAGGCCTTGGACGACGGCATCGTCGGCTTCGTGCCTAAGCCCTACAATCTGTGGGAATTATCTGTCGTTGTCAAAAACGCGTTGATCAAGAAGCGCAATTAACCCGAACTGTTCGTGACCGACCCGCGGGCTCGTCGGATGACCGAAGAAATTGTCGCCACCAAGATAATTCCGATGGCATAGTTGACCAACAACACAGACCCCACCGCGCTTTTTTGGTACGTATCTCCGGGGAGTATCGAGAACGAAAACAACACCCCGGTGAACACGGCCTGGAGCAGCAGCAGCACTGCGGCGGTAATACCCACGAAATAGAACCGGGGTGCGGTGGGAACCGTCGCACGAAATACCAACCACGCCAGCAGCAGGGGTTGAAGGTAGTAGAAGCTGACCAGCGCCGTGCTCAACGGGATGAACAGGGGCATGCCGTATCCGACGAATCCCTTCATGATCATCAGATGGGAGACGCGGAACATATGGCCTTTGACGGTCAAGAAGAATACTGCGTAGACGATGAGGGCCAAGGCGGTAAAGGCGACCGCTTTGGTCGGATTGTCTTTGGAGGGATTGGTGCCGGCGACCCACCGGAACAGCACGGCCCCGGCCAGCGCGAAGACCAGTTCGACGCCGGTTTGTTGAAGCGTCATCACCGTGATCAGCAACAACACCCAGAGGTGCACCTTTGCCCGGGCCGTCTCCCTGTGGATGAGCCACAGTTGCAGTCCGACAACAGAAGCGTAAACCGCGATCAGCAACAGGTTCGATTGGATGATCTGCTGGTGAACCAACACGTGCAGCACCGATACCTGCACAAAGAGCGCCCCAACCACCGGAGGGGACAGGCGACCGCGATAGTGGCGACCGAACCAGACGGCGAAGACGAGCAGGATCGCGATGAACAAAACCTCCGTGTAGAACTCGGTGGACCTCAGTAAGGGAGGCACGGCAGCGGCCAGCGCCAAATCGAAATCCTCGATCTGCCCCAGTGCCGAGGTGAGCAAGAGCGCGATGGCCGGCAGGGTCCAAACGAATTTCCTCAGGAACTGACCCGTATCGGAAGATGTCAGTGCCGACCGTCCATTTAGCAATACGACGAACCCGACGGGAATGACGTAGAGATAGTATCTCCCCGGTGTGCCGATGACAAATGCCGCAGCAAAACCCCACACCATTGCCGTGAGCCAGCCGGGAGAGCCTAATTTGCGGTTCACCAGCAGTAGCGCATGCACGAGACAGGTGGTCAGGGCGGCGGCGATGATCAGTCCCAGGATCAGGTAGCGGGTGGATTGACTGAACTCCAAGTAGATGGTCGATGGGAAGTGATAAAAAATCGTCAGAACAATCCCGGCGGGAATCGCGCCGATGGCGGTATTGATCCACCAGGAACGAGTCATAATGCCCGAACGGAGCCGTTTTCTCAGTTCAAAGCCGAGCGCAACAACCACGATGAGCAGCCCCGGCAAGGGGGTCTGCCCGATCAACGAGCTGCCGAGCACTACCACGAAAATAGCCAAATGCCTCAAGTCGGGTCCCGCACGGACAGTTGATATCCACAGCACGATCGACAACAGGAGCAAGAGCAGGTAAGCGCCCAGTTCCAAGGGGGAGCCCACGTCGAACTTGATCTGTTCGATTGCCCGTTTGAGGGATGGAATGTTCTGCTGATCCACTTCCTCTTCCTCGGGATGTCCGTATTTCTCCTTGAGCCGTTGATAGAGCCGCTGTTTATTGGCCTGCAGTTCCCCTTGGGCGAGCTTGAACGCGTCGGCGAACCGCGGTTCGAACAGATCGGGCAATTGACCACAGTTTTGCGTGGGCAGCGGTGCGCCGAGTAAGAAGGTGACCATATTGGACAGATCGACTTGGGCGATCCGGTCAGTATCGCCGGGCGCGATTCCCGGACCCCAGGCGGCCAGGAACCCGGTGCGTTCCTCTTCGCTGACCCCTCCGTGCTGGCCTTCAACTGTGGTGCCGTGATCACTGCCCACGAGCCAGGTGGTGCGGCGGTCGTATTTCTCGGTGATATCCCAGACGGTCCGGTCCAGCTCGGTGAGCAATCGCTCGAGCCGCTCGCCGAACACGCCGACCCGATGGGAGACATGCCCGGTCTCTCCCAGATGGACCACGATCAATCGGTTCTCTGAGTTTTCGAGGGCTTTGATCAGCGCTTGGATCATTTCATCTGAGCCGTATTCCACGAACGGCCCCAAATCCCGCCGGGTGAACGACTCGTCGATGCCGCTGCCGTACATGTCGAGCCAGAGCGACTCCCCTAAATGGACCGTGCGTCCTCCGCTCATTTTTACGTTTTCGAAGATGTGATTGGCAGTTACCGGGTTGGACAAATACTCCTCTTTGATCTGTACCAGGGCGGGCTGATCCCCGGTACCGATCGTGTAAACACCGGCGATCGTGTAGGTATACTTGTCCAGCATGACCTTGGTCAGGATGCCGCGTTGCTGGGCCTTGTGGGTCAGTCGCGGCAGGTACCGCACGGCCGTGTCAAAAGCGGTGTCGTCGAAAATGAACAACACCACCCGATCGGTCAGGGCATCTCTCTCGGTGGAAAGGGGATCGAGACCGGCAATGACCCTGTTTTCAAACCGGAGCTCAAACCAATCCCGCAGGAGAACAAACACCGTACAGGAGAGCACGAGGGCCACGAGCAGGGCATAGATCGCCGATTTTTTTTCATTGAGCCGATTCATCTAATTTGTTTGTCCAGACTTCATTTTTTGGGACTCTATTCGGATTGACTGAAAATCTCAATCTCGTGCACCCAGCGGAACTTTTGCGGTGAGGCCGGTGTCCAACCGAATGAGCGCTCGAAACCACCCCCGGGGCTGAAACTCAAGCTTTATTTCTCCGGAAAGGAGTACCGTACCATGGGCAACTATCGCTCATTCGGCCGGCGTGCGCGTCCCAGTGCTCGGCTCTTTCTATTCACACTCTTGGTGGGATGCCAGGCGAATCCCGCCGAAGTAGATCTCGCCGAGGGGGTTCGGCCCATCCAAATTCCCCGAATTTCCAAACCGGAGTACGCGGCCCAGCTGCTCAGACAGATGCTCAGCGGGCCGAGCGGCAGCGAGCCGGTCAAGCTCAACCGCACCCTGCGGGACGCCCTCTCCCAGGTGCACACCGATCCCGGGGAGCTTCCCCGTTTGAAAGTAAAAGTGGACGGGGAGCGGCTCGACTTGCCCCTGCGGAAGACCCAGGTGAAGGCGACGATCGTCGGATATGTAGCCGAGGTCGAGGTCACCCAATCCTATGCCAACCCGTTTCGCTATCCCATTGAAGCGGTGTACGTCTTTCCCTTGCCGGAAAACAGCGCGGTCAATGATATGAAGATGGTGATCGGCAAGCGGGTGATCGAAGCCCAGATCCGCAAACGGGCCGAGGCCCGCAACATCTACCGAGAGGCCGCCAGCAAGGGACACACCGCCGCGTTGCTCGAACAGGAGCGGCCGAACATCTTCACCCAGTCCGTGGCCAATATCGCCCCGGAGACCGATGTCGATGTCACCATCCGCTACGTCCAAAATTTGACCTATGATGCCGGTGAGTACGAATTCGTTTTTCCGATGGTGGTCGGACCTCGATTCACCGGGACGTCCCAGCCGGCCGGGGAAGTGCCGGACGCATCGCGCATCACACCGGCGTTGGTGGGCGGCGGTTTCCGAACCGGCCATGACATCACCCTCGAACTGACCGTCGACGCGGGCTTCCCGATCACCCGTTTTGCCGTACCGACCCACGACGTCCATCTCACCCCGACCCGTGATGGAACGCTCGACCTGTGTCTCTCCCCGGCGGACCACATCCCCAACCGGGACTTCGTCCTCACGTTTGGCGTCAGCGGCGCCGAACCACAGGCCACGCTGCTGACCCACCGTTCATCCCGGCACGGCTATTTTTCCCTATTGATCCAACCGCCCGAGCTCGACATCGACGAAGCGGTCGGACGACGGGAAGTCATCTTTGTCGTGGATGTTTCAGGATCGATGTCAGGTGTCCCCCTCGCCCTGTGCAAGGAGGCGATGAAGGAGGCGCTCAACGGTCTCAGACCGGTGGACACCTTCAACGTGATCACCTTTGAAAGCCGCACGGGAAGAGCGTTCCGTCATCCCAGACCGGCGAACGACGCCAACACCGAGGCCGCGCTGGACTTTGTCGCCGGATTGCGGGCCGGCGGGGGAACGATGATGGAATTGGGGGTACAAGCGGCATTCGCGACGGCGGTCGAAGAGGGACGCCATCGGTACGTATTCTTCATGACCGACGGGTACATCGGCAACGAATCGAAAATCATGTCACTGACCAGAACGTTTGTCACAAGACCAGACGCGGCCGGCCATCGCGCCCGGGTCTTTGCCCTGGGGGTCGGATCGAGCATCAATCGGCATTTGCTGGCGGGCATCGCCAACGCGGGAAAGGGATTGGCCGTCTACGCGACCAATCGCGAACACCCCGCGCTCGCCGTGGATAAAATCTTTCACACTATCGACCATCCGGTATTGGAGAACGTGCAAATCGATTGGGGAACCCTTAAACCGACTGAACTCTACCCGGCCGTTCCCGGCGACTTGTTTGCCAGCCGTCCGATTGTCATCCACGGCAAATTCGATGACCGGGCCATCGCCGGGCAGCGGGGGATGCCGGCGATCTCGATTCGCGGCCGGATCGGAGGCCGCGAGATACACCTTCCCCTCGAGGTCGATCTCCAACGGGGGGAGCGCCGTGACGTGCTCTCCTCCCTCTGGGCCCGCGCCAAAGTGGACTGGCTCGAGCAGAGCTTGATCTACGAGGGACATCAACCGACCATCGTCGACCGCATCACCGAGCTCGGCTTAGCCCATCGCCTGGTCACCGCCTATACCAGCCTGGTGGCCGTGGATCGCTCCAAGACGGTCGCGGGCAAATCGCTCACCATCGCTCAACCCGTTGATTCCCCAGAAGGGGTCGACCCGGAAATGGCCGGCGCTGAGCAACTCACCACGATTGTTGCGGCTCAGGGCAACCGCGCAGCGAAAAGCCGCCTCGACGGGCCAAGTGGTTCGATGCGCTACGGGATTCGTGGCACTGGACGAGGCGGTGGGGGCACTGGCGAGGGAACTATCGGACTCGGCAATTTGACCACCATCGGCCACGGGGGCGGTGGGGGCACCGGGACCGGATACGGGCGGGGCAGCGGCGGCTTGGGCAGCCGTGGCCGAGGAGCACGGATTCGCTCGGGGGCCGCCGAGGTAAAGGGCGCCCTGGACAGAGAGGTCGTTCAGCAGGTGCTCAAGCGCCACAGGCGCGAAATCGAGGTGCTGTACCACCGCGCGTTGGCCGGCGATCCCCAGCTGAGCGGTCGTGTCGTGATCAAGCTGACCATCGCACCTTCAGGGAGAGTCCGCGTCGCCACGGTAGCCCAATCGACCATCGCCGACAAACGATTCGAAGCGTGCCTGCTGAAGGCGGTGAGAAAGTGGCAGTTCCCCAAGCCCGCCGGTGGAGGGGTGGTCGTGGTGACGGTGCCGTTCGATTTTGGTCCTCAGTCCGCTTAAGGTATTGCAATCCGACGCAAGATCCTTGCGGTTGCGCCAGAACTCTCCACCATCTCTCCGACACATGCATTAATGGACACGGCAGCTCATTCCAGCCGATTGAAATCGTGAGACAGGTACGACATCCGATCTGGTACAAAAATAACAATAGTTAGACGAACATTCACTTGTACGAATTGGTGCGATGACCTATACTTATTGATATAGCCAAAAAAAGGGGACAGTTAAATGAAGAAGATAGTCTTCATCAACCCATGTCGCCGGGAAAATGTATTCCAAAGCGTCAAACACATGCGAAAGAAAGCCGCCCCGCCCAACAACCTGGGCATCCTGGCGGCGCTGACGCCGGATCGATACGAAATTAATATTTTGGATGAAACACTGGAGCCGTTGCAATTCGAGTCAGACGCAGACTTGGTGGCGCTCACCGCGATGACCTCTTTGGCGCCCCATGTCTACGAGATCGCCAGTCGATACAGAGAGATGGGCGTTCCGGTGATCCTCGGCGGCATCCACGCTTCCTTGGAAACCGAGGAGGCACTGAAATACGTAGACAGTGTCGTAATCGGAGAAGCCGAGGAGGCATGGCCGGCCGTGCTCGACGATTTCGAACGAGGCGAGCTCAAACGGACCTACACCCCCCCGCTGCCCACCGGGGAACAAATGATTCCTCCCCGCAGAGATCTCTTTGACGAAGCGTACTTCCTCCATGCAGTACAGACCTCGCGGGGATGTCCGTTCAACTGTAAATTCTGTTCGGTAACGCGATTCAACGGTACCAAACACCGTTTTCGTCCCGTTGAAGACGTCATCGCCGAAGTGGCGAGTCTCAAGCAGAGCTCGTTCATGATGCTGGATGACAACCTGATCGGATCCAATGCCAAATCGATTGCCAATGCACTCAAATTATTTCAGGGGATGCGCGGGCTCAAGAAGAAATGGGGCGCTCAAATGTGCATCGACGTTGTCGAACACGATGATCTGTTGAGCGCCATCGCCGCTGCTGGTGGTTCGTTTATGTTTCTCGGGTTTGAATCCCTCGAATCCGAAACGCTCAAAGGGATGAACAAAAAGATCAACCTCCGCTCGACCACGCGAGATTTCAAAGCGGCCATCCGCAAGATCCACGACCATGGCATCGCCGCGATGGGCGGTTTTATTTTCGGCAACGACGGTGACACCAAGGACGTCTTTAAAAAAACCACTGATTTTATCCTGGAGAGCGGATTGGACGGCTGCGAGCTGACCCTGCTGACGCCCTTTCCGGGCACAAAGGTTTTTGAACAGCTCAAAGAAGAGAATCGGCTCACCTACACGAACTTTCCGAAGGACTGGGCGCATTACAACGGATTCGAAGTGGTGTATCGGCCGCAGAACATGACCGCTGAAGAGCTGCTGGAGGGCCAAATCTGGGCCTACCAACAAGTCGGCTCGCTCAACCAATCACTCCGTCGGGCGATGAAAACCCTGCTCACCACCCGCAACCTCCTGTCGACTGCCCTCTCCTTCTCCTTTACTTACGAATTGCGTAAAACTGTCTCTAAGCGCAATGAAGTCACTATCAATTGAACCGACGAACACCCAGTTTTTTTCCAATCGCCAACGGCACAGCTGCCGCTAGCACCGAAGGAGGGCACTATGTTCTTGTACACACCGCAGGATGAAAAAGACCAGGGCATGACCGAGCATGAAATGTCCCTGATCCTATTCGGACACTTTGCCTTTCAGTCCGTCTGGGCCGGCATTGAAATCGGCCTGTTCGATTTATTGGCAAAGTCGCCCGGTTCGTCGATTGAAGCGATCTGCGACCAACTCTCATTGGCTCCCCAGCCCGCTGAAATCATCGTCAACAGCCTTGTCGCCATGAAGCTCCTCGAAGAAAGGGAGGGGGCTTTTCACAACACCCCCTTTGCTGAGAAGTCACTGGTTCGCGGGGCGCCCAACGACCTGACGGATGTGATGGCGTTTCAGCAGCACATCGTCTATCCCGCGCTGATCGATCTGGCGGACTCTCTGCAGCAGAACCGCAACGTGGGGGTTCGCCATTTTCCGGGGAACGAACCGACCGTGTACGCCAGACTGGGCAACGATCCCAAACTCGAATCCTTCTTTCAAAATGGCATGGCGGCGATGCACGCCAATCGTTTTCTCGCCGACTCCCTCGACCTGGGAACGACGCGACACTTGGTGGACATGGGCGGGGGTGCCGGGCGCAATGCCATTGCCCTGGCCAAGGGGTACCCCAATCTGGAAATCACTATCTTCGACAGCGCCACCGTCTGTGAGCGGGCGACGCAAAAAGTCGAAGCTGCCGGCTTGTCGGATCGGGTCCATGTTTGGCCCGGTAGCTTCTTCTCCGATCCGTTTCCCTCGGATATTGACGGCATCCTCTTCGCCCACATTGGCCCGATTTGGTCCATGGACGAAAATCAGCACCTGTTTCGACGGGCCCTGGCCGCGCTGCCCCAAGGGGGCAAGTTGTTCCTCTACAATATGGTGACCAGCGATGACGGTTTCGGACCCTTGATGGCCCTGTTCGGATCCAGCTATTTTCAGGCGATCGCCACCGGCACCGGAAAAGTGTACCCGGCTGCCGCCTACCGGGAAGGCCTGCTCGGGGTCGGTTTCAAAGAGGTCACCGTGACCACCGCGCCGGTGGCCCATGCGGTCATCACCGCCACCAAGTAACCGCGATTCTCCCATCTGCTGATGTTACAGACGCGGCGTCGGCCAAACGGTTCAACCGTCGTGTTCCGGAATAAATCGGCACCGTCCGGGGATAAGGCAGTCGAGGGTGGTCTGCCGCATGATGTCGAACTTGCGCAACCAGGAAATTCCCTTCATGTGCCGGACCACGCCGGAGAGGGATCCCCGGTAGCCGGAGCGATAGACGTTTTGAATCATCTGGGACAGGAATCGGTTCAGCGTTCGACGGGAGTTCTGAATAATGCAATTGGGCACTTGACGCGTGAGACTGCGCAAGTAGGGATAGAACTCCTCGACCACTTCTCGCGCGTTGTAGAACACCGGTTCGAGCAGCTCATCGTCCGTGGTGAATTGGCCCTCCTGCTTGGCCAGCCGAGCGATCTTGGTCTTGGGATGAACCCGCACACCGACAAAAAAGTAGGCCAGGTCGGGCGCGGTCTTCTTGAGCAAATCGACGGTGTTGCGAAGTGTCTGTTGCGATTCTCCGGGCCAGCCGACAATGTATCCTTGAACTGCGGTAATCTGTGCTTTTCGGATATTGGACGACATGATGATCGAATCCTCGACGCTGTGTCCTTTGTCCATATCGGCCAGAATATCGTCCGATCCCGAATCGATGTTGAGGATCAAATCGGTGCACCCCGACTTTCTCATCAGTTTCAATAGGGAGATGGGGAAATCCCGGTCCGGATGAACCGACGCCGACCAGGTGAGCTTCAACTCCCGGCGCAGGATCATTTCACACAACCGGCTTACGAAATCAATGTCACCTACATTTAACTCGCTGTCGCAAAAGTGAATATTTCTGATGCCCAAGGAGCATAATTCGGCCAACTCCGTTCCAATGTTTCCAATGCTATTGTAAACGATATTTCGACCGACCAATCCCGGTTCGCCACAATACCCGCATTTCATGTAACAACCGCGCTTGGCTTCTATATTTCCTACCCCGAAAACTCCATAGTAATCACGGTTGCGCACGATATGGCGACGCCGTGCAGGCAAATGCTCAAATCCGGTCTTGGATCTTCGATTCAGTTGAACGCGCCCCTCATTCCGCCAGACGAGATTGCCGATTGCGCCGAGATCCCCTCCCGATTCAAGGGCCTTGATCAATCGGGGCAACGCCTCCTCTCCGTACCCCGCGACACCGTAATCCGCGCCCGTATACTCGAGCAATTGTCGGGGAAAGAGGGTGTATCCCGCACCGCCGATAACGACGATGCAATCCGACGTGTTTTTGATTCGTTCGATCAGTCTGCGGTAGCCGGGCACGAAGTATTCGTTGCCCAGCAGATGGCTGGAATCCACATTGCGCATGGAAATACCGACATAGCGCACGCGACCCGATTTGAGCCGGGCGAGCAACTCGCTTTCCGATTGAAAATTGAAATCGATGACCTCGAAGGGAATCCCTTCCCGAATCAACGAATTGCAGACATACTCCAGGCCCAAGGGAGATACATGGGGCTTGAATCGATTGGGATTCACCATGAGCACCGACATTCCTGAGCCTCCCTGGACGAGATAGTAAAACTGTAAAATTACAGATCTATATAAATAATGACGCTGCAATTTGATAAATCAAGGGGAGCGAGGGCTTTTTTCTGCTCTATCGACCAATCAGTTGTCCGATTGGCCTCTGGAGGATGTAAGATGCGTTGAACCGAATTTGTCTCGATGGCGCCAACGCCGTTTTTTTAACTGCCGATCTGCAATATCAAGGATTATTTGATACCCTGGTTCCTGCGTATTATAGTATCTGAACAAAAGGAGCCGAATATTGCGAAGCATTATTGTCCATATCCCCAAAGGTTTCTCTGCTGATGATTGGTCACACAACTACATCAATGTCATGCCGATGGGTGTGTTCTCCATCGCCAACTACGCGGTTTTTGCGGGTCATTCTTGTCGGGTGATGAATGCCGCGGTGTACGAATGCCGGGAGCACGCCCTTGAACTCGTCTATCGTCGGATCGAGCAAGACGGGATCGGGGTTGTCGGCTTACCGCTGCATTGGCACCTCTCCGGCTATGACGTCTGCTTCGCTGCTGAACAAATCAAGGACCGGTTTCCCGAATGCCGAGTTGTTCTCGGGGGGATTACGGCGACGATTTTTGCCAAGGAACTGCTCAACGCCTGCCCGGCAATCGATGCGGTAGTGATGGGTGATGGAGAGGTCGCTTTCGCCAGTTACTTGGATGTGTTGGACAAGCCGGTCGATGAACGGGATTTCGGCATCGTGCCCAACCTCTGCCTGCGTACCGATGCAGGGCTGTTCACCAGTGCCAAACGGCAGGTGGACACAGATGTCGAAATGGGCCGCTACAATTTCTCCATCGCCGACTGCATCTACGATGTCCGGGAGTATGCCGGTGGTCCGAGCATGTTTGATGTGATCAAGGGAAAACGGGTTGATCTGTTGAATCAGCCCATTGAAGATCGCGCCTTTTTCATCAATATTGGCCGGGGATGTAGCTTGAATTGCGTCTATTGTGCCGGGAGCAGCGTCTCGTTTGCGCGGTATTTCCATCGGCAAGAGCTGACCGTGCGCCCCGCGGCATCGGTCGTGCGAACCGTATTGGATGCTGTCGAGGTGGGGTTTTCCAAATTCCACATCTGCTTTGATGCACCATTTTCGGGAAAGGACGACTATTTTGCCGAGATTTTCACATCGATCGCCGCTGCAACCAACACCGATCTGTCATTGCTCTACGAGACGTACAATCTGCCGTCACGGCGTTTTTTGGACAGTTTCGCTTCCAGTTTCAACAAGGCGACCATCATGATCTCCCCCTGCTTCGTCGAGTCCTCGCTAATGCAGAAATACAAGGGGTATCATTTCACCCGAAGCGAGATGGAGGATTGTCTCACCCAAATAGGCAAGTATCCCAATCTCAACTGTTTCGTCTATTTTGCGATCACCTGTCTCGAGAATTGGAATGACGACACCATCCGCGAGTTGGTCCTGTACATGAAACAGCTCAAGAACCGATGGGGGTGCCAAGCCTCGGCCATGCCGATTCTGGCGGAGCCGGGAAGCCCCTGGGTGGCATTCGGATCGATGTACGCCGACGCCGCTCTCGGGTTGGGCTTTGCCGATTTCTATCGGGAATGGCAACGACCGCTCAACGAGTGGAATCCAACCCTGTGCAACTTGCCGGCGATTAACGAGGTGTTCGCCCGCATCGGCGAGTTGATGCAGAACGAAAGCCTCACCTAACCGATCCCACCACATCTCTCGTCGGCCAGGAATTCCGCGTGATTCCGGCCCTTCGAGGTTGTCGTTCATTTGACCCCGTTGGTCGGCGAACCTATACTGTCCGTACGACAAATGTAACCAGGAGGGAAGCTAATGAAGAGTGTCGGAATGCGAGCCTTGGCAGTTAAATATCCCAGCGTTTCCAGAACCAATGAATTCTGGCTGAAAAACTACCCCGAGCTAATTGCGAACATCGAAAACAAAGGCGATCAGAAAATCTGGAACGCGCCGGATGAGGACACCGGTCCCTCGGCTCTATTCGACAGCATCATGCGCCCCTATCTCAACGATCCGTTTCGCGGCACCAAGGGGCGGCGCATCTTGGGGCCCGGTGAATCAGCACTGTCCATGGAAGTGGATGCGATTAAGATGGCACTCGAGGCGGCTCAGCTCGACAAGAGCGAGATCGACATGCTCATCTCCGTGAGCTTTCTGCCCATGACACCGGGTTGTGGGGATGGCGTGTATATCACCCATGAACTCGATCTCGATTGCCCGGGGATCAATATGGAGTCGGCCTGTTCCGGATCGGTCGTCGCCTTTCAGCACGCCTGCGCATTGGTCAGATCCGGGCAGTGCAAGAACGTCATGGTCAGCGTCTCCTGCAACTATTCGGTCCACATGCCCCCCAGCTTGACGATGTCGCTGATCAGCGGGGACGGTGCAGCGGCCTTTATCGTGAGCGAGGTGGAGGAGGGGTGCGGGTATCTCGGTGGGAAGACGATCAACACTCGGGAGACCGTCCCGGCGCTCCATTTCCTGTTGGTTATCAATGAAGACGGCGAGCCCCAGGTCAGCTCGGAGATGAATCCGGTGGGTGGTAAAATCATTCGTGAGACCAATCAAAAGTATCTAATGGAATGCACCAAGAAAGCATGTGAATCGGCGCAGGTCGATTTGCACGACATCGATTTTTTCATCTTCAATACGCCTATTGCCTGGTATTCGAAATTCTGCACCACGGCATTGGAAATCGATCCGCAAAAGACAATTGATACGTTTGAGCTGTACGCCAATACAGGACCAGCGCTAATGACCGGCAACCTGTACCACGCATTGCTCGAAAAGCGCATCAATAAAGATAATCTGGTGTTGCTCTACTCCATTGGAAGCGTCGCAACGGCAAGTTCGGCAATCATGCGCTGGTCCCCCATTCCCATTGGTCCACCACCCGAACCAACTACGAGCACCCAATAGGGGCCGGTCAACGATAGCAGCATCTCTCTACCGGTGATATTTCAGATAATCTACGCCATCTTGCCTGCTCATTGTATGATACAATAACGAAAACTCGATAAATTCTGTTATCCAATGATGTGGGGTGATTCGAGCAATGCACAACAATAGAAAAGTCCGAATTCAGCTCAATCCCTCCAAGTGTATCAAATGCGAGCGATGCCGCGATTGCTGTCCCTTGACTCGCGTACTCGGATTTCACTCGATCAAGGACGAGGCGGCCCGGGCACTCTGTATTCAGTGCGGGAACTGTATGGCGATCTGCCCGCAGCGGGCGATCCGTATCGGCACCCTACCCCAACCGACCATGGCGCAGAATATTCCGAGCAGCGCGCAGGCGATGAATCTCATTCGGGCCCGCCGCTCAATCCGTTCATTCAAGCGGCAGGAGGTACCCCAGGAGAAATGGCAGCAGTTGATCGAAGCGGTGAAGTACTCACCGACGAGCCACAACTCCCAATATGTCGATATTATCATCATTCAAGACAAACAGATCATCGCTCGCCTGGCTCGCGCGGGGATGAAGATGTGTGAACGGATGGCCGACAAAGTGCAAGTTCCCCTGTTGGAGAGAGCGATGCGCTTCATGATCGGCAAGAATACCACCTCAATCGTTCGCCGCGCCTCACCGCGTATCGATCGACAACGGGAGATGCTCCGATCCGGCAGTGACCCGATCTTGTTCGGCGCACCGGGGATCATGCTATTCATCTCCCCTGCCCGAGAAATGCTGGGGAAAAACGATGCAGGCCTGGCTGCCCAGACCGTCGCACTGTATGCGCCGTCAATCGGACTGGGCACCTGCTACTCGGGATTGGTGACAGCTGCTTTTGCCGGCATCCATCGGCCGATTCGCCGTCTGGTTCCCGTGCCCAAAGGGTACGTCGTTCACAACGCCCTCATCGTGGGGTATCCCAAGCACCAATACAGCTACGTGCCACCCCGCCGGGAGCGCAACGTCATCTACTACTAGGCTTTCTCCCTGTTATTGAGATTTTGCTTCTAGACTTTTTTGACAAACTCTTCGAGGGCGTTTTCCAGTTGGATGGGAGTGATGGACAGATCGGACTGCGCCTTCATGACTTCCGCGCTGATCCAGGCGCACGCCTCGCCGGGCCGGCTGAATATCTTTGTGGGATAGGCAGGTGAGATGACCATCGAAATGCCGGTCACCGCCCCGCGCACTGCCGCGGCTCGAAATCCTTGACCCTCCATAATCGTCGCCGAGGCGAGTACATTGACCTTGGCGATCGAATCGGTCAAAACCCGACGCGCCTTTTGGGACGGGAATGACGCTTTTTGTTTGATGATCGTGATCATCCCCACTCCCGATTTTCGGGTCATGGCAAATTTTCTGAGCTCCGTCGCGGAACGCGTCACTACATCGACTTCGGAACTACGTCTAAATATCGTAAACATGAAATCGGCCCAGGTGCCGATCGCCAAATCATCTGAAGTTTCGATTATGGTCACACCTGATCTAGATCCAATCATTCGCTCCTCCTTACCATCAGGCTCACTAACTACCCTTCAAACCGTCTGAATTGCCATTATTTTTCTCAGGGTAAGTTTCCACACAAAGCGAGTCCCTGTCAAATTGTAATCACAGATGAATAATCAGCCAAGGCCCGATTTTCTGGTGCTTTTTCCAGCGAGGGGA
Source organism: Myxococcota bacterium (assembly GCA_028278265.1). GTDB lineage: Bacteria > Myxococcota_A > Polyangia > JAAYKL01 > JAAYKL01 > JANQET01. Next base: position 6,742 of record JANQET010000362.1, on the reverse strand, counting down.
ATCGCCGTCGGTGTTCGGCGGAAATCCTGAACACCACGGCAGAACGACCACCCCAGAGTTTTGAGACGACTGCTCAGGCGTCCTCGAGCCTGAATCTCAGCAGCACGCGAACACCGGGCGTTTCGATTCCCCGTCCATCTCTGATCCGTGGCCGATAGACCCATTTTTGGACGGCCCGAAGGGCGGACTGACTGAAGGTATTCCCCGGCGAAGCCTGAACCACCCGAGCGTTTTTCACGGTGCCGGTCGGGCCGATGGTGAATTCCACTGCAACCCAACCCTCGACGCCCTGATTGGCTGCGCTCGCCGGGTAATCCGGCTGCACCCGGTAGAGGGGAAACAGCTCGGCGCTACGCTCCCCTCCGGTGAGCAACCGGCCGAGACTCAATTTAACTCGCCGCCGCTGGCTCGGTCGCTGGACCGTCCTTTTCCCATCGATGACGTCCGGCCAAAACGCACAACGGCGTTGTGCCCCCCTCGCCGTCTCGCTGGGGTCAACTGACGAAACCGAGCCGAACCCGGCACTGCTCCGCGCCAGTGGTGGTGCTGCAACAGACACCGTCGGCCAGACTGGAGCGATCAGCACCCAGGTGGCCAATATATATTTCAGAGAATAAAATCTATCAATGATAGCGATAAGCATCCTGTCCTCCAATTGGTTGATCGACCAACGCTCTCGCACACGCCAATATTCCCCCATACGCCAACGCGCTTTTCATCCCTTCGGTTGATTCCGGCGCTTGTTTGCCTATTGGCCACCGGCCCCGCCCTACTGTCATTAACGTCAAAACCGTTACGTTGACGGTACTGGCGGTATGTCACCGTTCAATAGTGCTGTAATTGCGAGCAAACGAGCCGGATCTGCCTACGGCTTCAAGGTTGTTTGGACGGAAAAAAGTGGTTACGCGTCGAATTCGGTGCCCACGGCACCCTGTTTTTTCAAGTTGTCGATGCGGGATTTGAGGACAGGGGAGATTTCCGATCGATCGATAATCGCGTCGATCACAAACGGGCCTTCGGTATTGAGGGCTTGATCCAGGGCTGCCGCCAACTCGCTCTCTCTGGTCACCTGTACCCCGGCGCACCCCATGGCCTTGGCGTACATTGCAAAATTGGTCGGCGGAATCTCGGTTTCCACCGGCCAGAACCCCTGGGCCTTCATCGCCTGCTGGGTGATGCCGTAACGGGAATCGTTGAGCACCAGCCACACCGCCTTGGCGCGATATCTCACAGCCGTGCTGATCTCGTTGTTCATCAGCATCGCACCGTCTCCAACGATTGCAAAGGACCGTTTATCCGCCGCCAATGCGGCCCCTACGACACCGGTTGTGACATGCCCCATCGAGCCGTATTCCGCACTGGTTCGATACTGGTCGGGAGAATTGAATCTCAAGTAGTGATTGGCCCAGGCAAATGAGTTGCCGGACTCGCTCATCACGATTGCATCGCTGGTATCGATGACCTTTTCCTGCAACATCTGCATCAAGTATTGAGGGCGCAGATCCCCTTCGTCCCGCGGCTCGAGTTGCGGCGGTTTGGGCAATGCGACGATCTCCGGGCGCTCGTCGTCATTGATGTACGGCAGAATCTGATTGAGCGTTTTCAAGAACGCCTTGATCTCCGCCTGCACGCCGACCACCGGCACGTCCGGATAGGCGATGCCCACCGCCGTTGGATCGACGTCCACGTGAATGAATCCCCTGCGGGGAATCAGATCGTCCGACCAAAACGAGGAGGCCTCGCCCAATCGGCTGCCCAGGACCAGTGTATACGCCGGTTGACACCGATTCATGTAGTCCCCCGCAACTTTGTGGCCACCTGCCCCGGTGACCCCGACGTACTGGGGATGGGTTTCGGGAAACAGCCCCTTGGCTCGCGGGGTGCACATCACCGCAGCGCCGGTCAAGTCGACGAGCTGATGCACCTCTTCCACCGCGTTTCTCGCACCATAGCCCAGCCAGATGGCAAAATGCTCATTGGCCAGAGGAACGCTGCACGAATTCAGCTGAACCGGCGCCGGATCAAACGGCAGCATCGACGTGTTGGGCGGCTCGCTGGACTGGGCCAGCAATGCCGTCTGCAGGGTGAGCGGGATCGAGATATGGGCGATGAACCCCTGGGGCCGAGCAAACCCCTTTTGCAGCCGCCGGGCCACCTGCATCAGCTCGGCCTCACTGCCCAGTTGGGTGGCGTAGTCGAAAAACGCCCCCTTGGAGAATAGATCGCCCATCGGCATGGTGTAGGAGCTGGTCTCCTGAACAGCCCAGCGTCCTTTTTGCTCCGGGTTGGTGCAGCCGGACATGACGATCACTTTCGCCCCGTCCCAGCGCGCTGCACATATTCCGTTGAGTGCATTCATCAGCCCGGGACCCGTGGTGACGAAGACTGCAGCCGGTGCCCCTGAGGCAAAGGATGCCTCTGCCGCGGCGAACGCTGCACCGGCTTCGTGCCGGGTGTGCCAGACGCGGATCGGACTGTGCAAAAGCGCCTCGGCAAAGGGCGCGTTCCCGCCACCGACAATGCCGAAGGCATCAGTCACCCCCATCTTGGATAAAATGTTGGCGAACAATGCAGAAACTGTGGTTCGATTCGGACGTTTCTCAGTTGCTCGCGCTGCCCAGCCGACAATCTCAGTAGTTAGATTTTCCATGTTTTAACAACTCCATCTAGAGCAGAAACAATTCCCGACTCAAACTGATCGAAGTAAATGTGCTACTCGATTTCAAGGAAGGCGAGTACTTCGTCAAAAACAATGTCTCTTGTCGGCTCTAGAAGTGGTGAGTGTGCTGCCCCAGGCACAACCACTAGATCGACATCCCCCCCATACTCAGTTTGAAACATCATCACATCATCGAAATCATTCATCGGATCAGCGTCGCCCCAAATCTGGAGCGCTGGAACTCGTCCATTCTCTGCTTCCGAGGTCGGCAGGTCAAATCCCTCCAACGTCGGGCCGGTTGCATAGACTCCCGGAAAGGTCGCCATCGCCCATCCTAACACGTGGGGCTCGGCAGCGGAAAGCACTAAGGGATACATCTCTGGAACGGTTTCGAGATAGGGCAATGCGGCGAGCATCGCCTGAAGCTCGGGCGTGAAGAAATTCTCTTTCACGAATGCACTGAGGTCATTGTATATTAGTGAGGTCAACACGATTTTGCCCACGTGGCTGTAGGGTATCGGACTATCGACCCCACCCAGCGCAATGGCCAGCCCGGAGCCCATGGAGCCGCCCAGGATGTCCACTTTGGGGAGCGCGCGGGCCCAGCGGATGAGCTCGATGAGATAGCCCATTTGAGCCAGTGTTTTCTCAAACGTCACGTCCCGACCGTCGGCCGGATGGGAGCTCTCCCCGTACCCTTCATAGGTCACGGCAAAGGCGAAATAACCGGCCTTGGCCATGATCTCCAGCGCATTATAGCTCGGATCCCCACTAATGTCCGCGTCGTAGATTTCGTTGGTCACAAACGTGGGGGTCAACATCAGGATCGCCCGCCGTGGCCGCTTGAAAAACGACCTGACCGAAAACTTCTCGATAATGTGAAGCTCGGCGCCGTCCGGCATTTCTACCATGTGTTCGAACGTGAACACCCGGTCCCAACGGGACGTTTGCACCTCTTCATCTGTGATGGAGAGGGCGAGATCGTTGTTCTGTTCGAGTTCCACCGTCTGAGGAGTATTTTCGCACCCCATTGCGACCAAACCCGCAATGACGACAAAAAAGATGACCGTTGAACGCATTCTAGACATTTGCACTCCTCTTCGGCGATGGGGGCTGAGCCCCGATTCCCTTAAGCTAAGCTGATGTTTCATAAATCAATGATTTCCTGTTCAAAATTACTATATTTTTTCACTTACCAATTAAATATAAACACGATTTGAATTCTTGCTTTATTTTTGTTGTTTTTTTGTAATTTTTTTTCAGAAATGAAATGACTATGCACAGTTACCCCCCACTGCTCATTTTTATGCAAAGCATGGGCCAACTAGACGCAAATGGCAACGCCAATTTTCTATCAACTTTCGAAACAGTGTCGGATCAACACTGACCGAATGACCGCAGCCCCCCGGAATTAAAGGTCATAAACTTGACCTTACCCCCGCTTTGACTAGACTTCACTATAAATAGGAGATTACCGCCGTATGAAAGGAAGTGGAGGGATGCCGCCAAAAACCGTGTTTGTCGTCGACGACAGCGAGATTGTTCTCGATGTGGTGCGGCTAACACTTGAGTCAGCCGAGTACCACGTCGAAACGATGACCAACTGGACCGAACTGGATGAACGACTCCAGCAGATCGCTCCTGACCTCGTTTTGATCGACGTCCGTATGCCTGACGCTTACGGTGACACGGCGCTGATGTTTTTTAAGGAAACCCGCGGCATGGTCGACACGCCGTTTCTTTTATTTTCAGATCTGCCGGTTGACGAGCTTAAAGACCGGGCCAGTGAATGCCAGGCCGATGGTTTTGTCTCGAAAAGTTGGGGAGGGGAACGCTTGATCGAGGAAGTAACACGGCACCTTCCCTGACCGGACAAATTGAGTTTTCGACAATCGAGCGCCAGGAGCGCTTTTTAGGGAAGGACGATCAACCTTGTTTGCTCAGACATTTGCCTTGAGTACCAGACAGCGCCTCGATCGCTGTAAGGCATATCTCGAATCATTCTCAATCTCAGAACGCACATCTTTTGGTTTTCTGACCGATATCCAGCAGGAGCTCAACGCCCTGGAGGGCGAGGCCCTGCTGCTGGAGTTCAATACCCTCGGGCCGGTCATCAACGCGATATTGGAAAACATGGATACATCGCGGCCCGAAATGATGATGAATCCGGACGTAACCATCGAAAGGGTTCGCCGGGGCCTCGATTCCATCTTCCTCCTGTTGCGCATGTGGATTTCCGGCAGTCTGGATGAACATGCGGTGGGCCTGCTGGTCTCCTATATTCGCGAGCTGACCGAGTTTCCAGCAGAACTGGACCATACCATTCTCAATCCGCAGGAAACGGCAAAGCGCATCCTGCTCATCGATGACAGCGAAATCACCCGGGAGATGATTCAGTTCAGCCTGGAGGCCGAAGGGCACGAGGTGGTCGTGGCCGGGGATCTGCTCACGTTCGACAAGATTTTGCAGGAATTCAATCCCCAGATCATTCTCACCGACGTCAACATGCCCGACATTCAGGGGGACGAGATCTGCAAGGTACTCAAAGCCAAGTACGATACGTCGAACATTCCGATCATTTTGTTCTCGAGTCTTGACGATGATCAACTGGCGACGCTGGCCGAACGCGCCGGTGCGGACGGCTACGTCTCCAAACAACGCGGGATTGAGAGTTTGATCAAGCAAATCAACGAAGTCGTCTTTCTCGTGCTTTGGTAGGGGCAAGGGATGACTGCCGAAAATCAACTGCCGACGCTCTGTTTTCGACTCAACGAGAGGATTTTCGGCATCAGTGCCACTGACGCTCACATGATCGTCGGGCGCCAGGATTTGACCCCCTTGCCGCGCTGTCCGGATTACATTCTCGGGGTGTTCGGCTATTGGGGGCGCGCGGTCGCATTGCTCGACCTGGTGCGCTTCTTAAAGCTAAAAAAAAACGAGATCGAACCGGCCGAGGGGGATCAGATCTCCAATCGGGTGGTCATCGCTCGTGCCGCCGAGATGACCATCGGATTGGCCGTGCAGAGCGTGCTCGGTGTGGTCAAGTTGTCCATTCCCGAAGAGCAATCCAAACGATTCAGTGATGAAGGAAGACTTTTCGAATTTACGAAATACGAATACGTAAAAGAAGATCAGATCATTTCGGTGCTGGATATGACGCGTCTGTTACATGAAGCGCGAATTTGACGAATTGACGAAATCCAGGTTTGGCCATTCGAGGTGAATCATGAAGAATCCGCAAATAACGTTTACCATCCGGACCAAATTGATCCTGTTCAACACGATTCTGCTCCTGTTGTTGGGTCACGGGGTTCTCTACTTCTCCTCCTATTTCGAAACCTGGTGGATGGCCGAAGCATTGGTACTGGTCATCACCGCCCTCGGTGTCGCCGGTACCTACCTGCTGACCCACAACATCCTGCGCTACATGATCCGGATGACCAACTGGATCAGGCGGATTGCCAACGGCGATTTGACCCCGTCTCAGATGAAGCTGACCTCCCGGGACGAGCTGGCCGAGATGGGTTCCGTGCTGGAGAGCATGCTGATCAACCTGGGCGAAATGGTGGGGCAGATCACCGAGACCGCCCTATCGGTCAACTCCGCCTCCAACGAGATCCTCGTCTCCAACAAGCGCCAAGAGGAGAACTCGACCAGTCAAGCCGGCGCGGTCGAGGAGATCCAGCGCACGATGGTCTCCCTGTTGGCGTCATCCAAACAGATCACCGAGAGCACCCAAGCGGTGTTCGCCAACGCCGAGAAGACGCTGAAAAACAACCGGCGCATTGCCGGTAGCATCGAAAACCTCAACGAGCAGACCCACCGCATCACCGAAATTCTCGAGCTGATCAAGAACATCGCCGACAAGAGCGACCTGCTGGCCCTCAACGCCTCATTGGAGGGCACCAAGGCCGGGGAAGCGGGCCGCGGTTTTTCGCTGGTGGCCGATGAAATGCGGAAGCTGGCCGAAAACGTGATGGGCTCGGTCAAGGACATCAAGCAGCTGGTCGGCGATATCCGCAAATCGAGCCACGCGTCGGTGATGGCCGCTGAAGAGGGGATGAACCTCTCCAAGCAGACCAC
>JANQET010000352.1 GCA_028278265.1 Myxococcota bacterium | reverse complement strand
GCGCCGATGGAGGCGGTGTTGACGATGCGGCCGTACTTGGCCCCGGACATGGTCTCGAGCACTGCCTGACACATCAGGAAGGTCCCCTTCAGGTTGACCCCGAGCACCGCATCCCACTTGTCCTCGCTCATCTTCTTGACCATCGAGTCCCGGTTGATCCCGGCGTTGTTGATCAGGATGTCGACTTGGCCGAAGGCGTCCAGCGCCGCTTTGACGATTCGCTCGCACTCCCCCTTGACCGTGATGTCCCCGTTCACCGCCGTGGCCTGTCCCCCCTCCTTGGTGATCCCCTCGACCACCGGGGCCAAACCGTCGCTGTTGATGTCCTGCACCACGACCCGGGCGCCCTCTTTGGCGAACAGCCGCGCCGTGGCCTCGCCAATACCCCCGGCAGCGCCGGTAATCAGTGCCACTCGATTGTTCAACTTCATCGTCCTATCCTTTCTTCAGCAACACCACCCAGGTGGAATCGATCACTTTTTCGTCCCGTTGATTGTAAAGCTCCGCCGCGAAATGAGCGGTGCCCTTGCCGCCCTTTTTCGACTCTTTTTTGCTCTGGCAGGTGAGCTTCAAGTGCACCGTGTCGCCGAACTTCACTGCCCCGACAAAGCGCAATGAAATCTCCAACACGGCGATGCTGGTGCCCTCGAAGATGCCCACTTGGTTGGCCAGGCCGGTGGCCACCGAGGCGAGCAACATGCCGTGGGCGATGCGTCCGCCAAAGGGGGAGTCCTTCATGAACGCCTCGTCCGTGTGCAAGGGATTGAAATCGCCGGACAGCCCGGCAAAGGCCGCCACATCCCCCTCGGTGATCGTCCGGGCCATGGTCTCGTGAACCTGTCCCACCTCAAATTGATCAAATGTCAGACCGCGCATTTTGAACGCCATGCCTACTCCTCGCTGTTACTTGGCCAATTCCCCGGCGGCGATGATGTTCTTGAGCAACTCCGATGTCCCCCCGCCGAGCAGTAAAAACCGGGCATCGCGAAAAAAGCGCTGCACCGGGTATTCCATCGCAAATCCATAGCTGGCAAAAATTCGCGTCGCCTGATCGGCGCAGCGGTTGGCCGCCTCGGTGGCAAACAGCTTGGCCATCGCCGACTCGGTCATCGGCCGCTCGCCCGCTTCGATTCGGGCCGCCGTGTCGTAGACCAACAGTTTCGAAGCATGGATGTCCAGCGCCATCTCGGCCAGCTTGTGCTGGATCGCCTGAAACTTGGCGATGGGCCGGCCGAACGCCTGGCGCTCCTTGGCGTACCCCCTTGCCGCATCGTACGCCGCGCGGGACAAGCCCAAGCCCAAGGCCCCGGTCATCACCCGGATCTGGGCCAGCATCTCCTTGAGGTTTTTTGCCCCGGTACCGCTGGTGCCCAAGGCATTGGTGCGGGGGATGCGGCAATCGTCGAACGATACCTCGCCGCAGACCGAGCCGCAGGTGCCCAGTTTCTTGATGTCCTTGCCGATGGTGAGTCCCGGGGTCCCTTTTTCGACCAGGAAAAAATCGACCCCCTTGACCCCTTTGGCGCGATCCCGGCTGGCCAGCACCGTGAAAAAATCGGCCACCTGGGAGTTGGTGATCCAGAGCTTGGAGCCGTTGAGCACGAACTGATCCCCGTCCTCGGCGACTGTCGTGCGCACGCCCCCCAGGTCGCTGCCCGCGTCCGGCTCGGTGAGGGCAAAGGCCCCGACCTTCTCCCCTTGAAGTGCCGGCTTGAGCAATCGCCGGTGGTGATCGTCGTTGCCGAAGCGAAAGACGAAATCAGTGGCCATCATGCTCTGCATGGAGATGATCAGGCCCAGCGACATGGAGCCGCGAGCTATCTCCTCGGCCATGATGCAGTAGGCGACGAAGCCCCCGTCACTGCCGCCGACCGACTCGGGATAGCGCACGCCGAAGTAGCCCAGCTCGGCGCATCTTTTGAACCAGTCCCAGGGAAAGGCGCCGCTCTGATCCTGCTCGTCGGCCCTCGGGGCGACCTCCCGCTGCACGAAGTTGGCCACGTTTTGTCGAAACAGGGTATGTTCTTCGCTGAATTCGATAGCCATCCCTACCCCTTCCGTTTCAGTGCTGCGAGCACCTTTTGCGGGGTGATCGGCAGATCCCGAATGCGGACCCCGACCGCGTTGTAAACGGCGTTGGCAATCGCCGGCGCAGTGGGCACCAAGCCGGGCTCGCCGACCCCCTTGGCGCCGAACGGACCCCGATCATCATCGGTCTCGATGAAGTCGAGCTCGATGGGAAAATCCATCTCGGCGATGGTGGGGATTTTGTAATCGGCAAAGTTGGGATTGAGAATGCGCCCTTCGGCCGTGCACACCTCCTCGTACAGGGCATAGCCCACCCCCTGGGCCAAGGCGCCGTACATTTGCCCTTTGAGAGTCTGCGGATTGAGCACCCGCCCCACGTCGTGCGATGCGACCAGTCGCAGGATGGTGACCTCGCCGGTCTCCACGTCCACTTCCACCTCGGCCCCCTGGACCCCGTAGGCGTAGGTGGCCGACATGTTGCCCCGGCCCTTTTCGAAATCGGGCAACTCGTTGGGGGGATCGTAGAACACATGGGAGAGCAGCATCTCCCCCTGGGAGCGAAAATGGATTCCCCTGAGCAGGGTGTCCAGTGACACGCTGAGCCACGGCTCGTCCGGTGCATCGGCGAGTCGAACCACCCCGTCGCGCATCTCGAAGGTCGATCGATCAACCAATGCGGCGACATCCACATCCGGCGCAGTGTAGTGGGGGTGTTTCTTTTGGTAACGTTTCAAATTTTTGGCCACGATTTTGGGGAACAGGGATTTGGCATGAGTGAAGATTTGCCGGCGCAGATCCGCTGCCGCCTTGATCGCCGCGTTGCAGGCCATGAACGCCCCGCGGCTGGCGTGGGTCCCCACGTCCCAGGGGCAGGTGCCCGTATCGGTGGGATTGACGAACACCTTGTCCGGTTTGACCCCCAACGCCTCGGCCACCCCCAGGCTCAACGCCGAGTGCAGCCCCTGGCCCATCTCCACCCCGCCGTAGTAAACGTTGACGTTGCCGAAGTCGTCCAACTTCAAGATCAGCCCGCTGCCGTCCGAACGGTAAATCCGGCCACCACCCCCCACGTGAAACAGGGAGGCCAGACCCACGCCCCGACGCTTGCCCTGCCGGCGTTTGGCGGTCCACTCGATTTTTTCCGAGACCGATTCGAGACAATCGCGCAGACCACAGGTGGTCACCTGCAGCCCCATCGGTGTGATCTCGCCGGCGCGGTTGCAGTTGATCCGACGCATCTCGAGGGGATCGATACCGGCGACCTCGGCGAGCTCGTCCAGGTTGCTCTCCAGGGCCCAATTGAGCTCCGGGTTGCCGTAGCCGCGCATCGCCTGGCAGTAGGTGTTGTTGGTGTAGACCAGCTTGGCGTCGAAGTAGACATTGGGCACGCGGTAGAGCGAGGTGGCCGGCAGCATCATCACCGTGGGATAGGTCGCCCCCCACGAGGTGTAGGCCCCGTTGTCCATCAGCACGTCGACCCAACGAAAGGTCAGCTTGCCGTTCTCATCGCACCCCTGGGCTATTTTGACCTCCGAGGATTGCCGCGGGGAGAGGTAGCTGAACTCCTGCTCCCGATCGTACAGCACCTTGACCGGACGGCCCGTGCGCCAAGCCAGTAGAATCGAGATGTACTCATAGGCATGGGTGTCCAGCCCGGTGCCGAAGGCACCCCCCAACGCCGGGACGATGACCCGACAGTTGCGCTCTTTGAGGCCGATTGCCCCGAGCATCTGGATGAAGTCCCGCTGGGCCAAAAAGGGAATCTGGGTTTTGGCCCAGATGGTCAGGTGATGGTTTCGATCGAACTCTGCCACACAGCCGGCAGTCCCCATGCAGCTCTGCTGAATCAACGGGGTGGAGAAGGTTCCCTCCACGCTGTACTTGGCGGCCTGACGGCCCAAGTGGGGATCGCCGGATTCGTGATGGTAGCGCAGGTCGAGCCGGTTGTTCTCCCGGGGTTGTCCCCGGGGATCGGTCTCGTGAATCAGTGGGGCCTCTTCGGCCAACGCCTCTTTGGGGGTGAACACGCCGGGCAGGGGCTCGTAGGTCACCTCGATCAGCTCCACCGCTTCGGCGGCGATGTCCGGATCGATCGCTGCCACGGCGGCCACCTCGTCTCTGAACTGCCGTACCTTGTCCCGCTTGAGGGCGAAGTTGTCCCGCATGAACCCGATGCGCACCTCAGGGGTGTTCTGTGCCGTGATCACCGCCTTGACCCCGGGCAGCCGCTCGGCCTTGCTGGTGTCAATGTCGACGATCCTGGCGTGGGCCTGCTCGGCGAACTTGATTTTGCCGTGGAGCATTTGCGGGCGTTCGAAGTCGTGGATGTAGACCGCCTGGCCCGCGGCTTTGTCCGCGCTGTCCGGTCGCGGCGTCTCCTGACCGATGTGTCGATAGGCCATTACGATTTATCCCTCAGCCGCTCGGCGGCCCATTTGACCGATTCGATGATCTGCACGTAGCCGGTGCAGCGGCACAGATTGCCGGCCAACCCCTGGCGAATCTCGGCCTCGGTCGGATCGGGTCGGCGATCGAGCAGCGCCTTGGTCGACAGGATCATCCCCGGGGTGCAGTACCCGCACTGGATGCCGCCGCATTCCACAAAGGCGCGCTGAATCGTGGAGAGCTCAGTGTTGTCTCCCCCGAGCCCCTCGATGGTGGTGATCGTTGTGCCGTCGGCCTCCGGGGCCGGATAGAGGCAGGCGTTGACCGGGCGACCGTCGATGATCACGGTGCAGGCGCCGCACTCCCCCTGACCGCACCCTTCTTTCGTACCAGTTTGGTGCAACGGTCCCCGCAGCAGGTCGATCAACCGCTGGTGTGGATCAGCCGGAACCTGAACCGGTGCTCCGTTCAACACAAATGAAACAATTTGAGTCATCAGCGACTCTCCGTGCAAATCTGCCGCAGGGCCCGGCGCACGAACACACCGATCAACTGCCGCCGGTAATCCGCGGTGGCCCGAATATCGGTGATCGGTTGCACCGTCTGCTCGGCTGCGGTCGAGGCCTGGGAAATGCGATCGTCGTCGAGCGGGTGATTCAACAGCACCCTCTCCACTTCGGGCAGGCGCAGGGGCACCGGCCCGACCGAACCGGCAGCGAGACGGATCTGCTCGCATTGCCCGTCCTTCACCCGGGCCCAGAGGGCCAGGCTGGCTTGGGCGATGTCCATTTTGACGCGTCCCTTTTTAATGAACACCCCGTGGGTTCCCCTGGCGTCCTCGTCGAGGATGATCTCGGTGACCAGCTCCTGGGAAAACAGACAGGTGGTTTTGGGACCGACGAAAAATTGATCGAGGGGAATCTCCCGCTCCCCGTCCGGGCTGGCCAGCCGTATCCGGGCGCCCAGGGCCAATAGCGCCACCGCCGTGTCGGCGCAGGGGGAGGCGTTGGCCAGGTTGCCCCCGACCGTGGCCACCGAGCGCACCTGGGGACTGCCCAAACGACGGGCCGCTGCGGTCAACAGGGGATATCGTTCTTCGATTTCAGGGTGCTCGAGTAGCTCGGCGACCCGGGTCATCGCGCCGATATGAGTGGTCGCTCCGACAGTGAGTTGGTGGAGCGGCTCGATATGGCGCAGGGAGATCAGCGCCGAGGGCCGACAGATACCAGCTCGCATCAGCACCATCAGGTCGGTGCCGCCGGCGATGAAGAACGCCTCGGGATGATCCGCCTTGAGCGCGAACGCCTCTTCCAAGGTGCGGGGTTTGTAATAGGCCTCAGGGGTCATGCGACCACCCCCTGTGCCCTGAGTTGTTCTATCTCGTCTACCGGGAGGCCCACCTCCTGGAGCAAGGCATCGGTGCTCTCCCCATAGGCCGGGGAGAAGGGCAACTTGTTGTTGAGCCGTTCCAGGTGCTCGGTGCTCACCGCCGGTGGGGGCAGGCGCACGGTTCGCCCGTCCGGGGCCTCCGTGCGCAGCATCGTCGACTCGACAAAGGGCAACGATGAGACGTTTTCAATCGGGGTGATCGGCGAATGGGGAATCGCCGCTTGAGCCAGCACCTCGTCGACCTGTGCCGAGGGGTGCTGTCGGGTGATCGCTTCAATGGCGCGATGCAAATCGACCTTGTGGGCCCGCCGCCCCTCGTTGGTCGCGTACCGGGGCTCGTTCAAAGAGGAGAACATCGGCGATTCGATGAACCGCGCCCACTGGGCGTCGCTGCCCAGGGCGACGTAGATGAACCCGTCGCTCGTCCGGTAGGCGTTGACCGGGATGAACTGGCGGTGCTCGTTGCCCGCGCGTTTCAACTCAGAGGGCGGGCTGCCCATGTCCAACATCGGCAAAAACGTGAGCAACCAGGAAACCGCCACCTGGGCCATCGAAATGTCGATCTGCTTGCCCTGCCCCGTGGTCATGCGCTCCATCAGGGCCAACAGAATTTGGGTGAACGCCTCGTCGCCGGCCTTGAGATCGATCAATGGTACACCGCTCTGCAGGGGCGGCCCATCGGGGTGACCAGTGAGATCCATGAACCCGCACAGGGCCTGCAACACGGGGTCGTATCCCGGGACCTTGGGATAGGCCGTGCCCATCGCCGAGATACTGCACCAGATCAGATCGGACCGCGCCCGGCGCAGGGTGTCGTAATCGATGCCCAGCTTGGCGTGGCGCATGGGAATGGTATTCGTACAAAAAACATCTACATTTAACTCACTGACGAGGCGCTGCACCAGCTCGCGCCCGGCCGCCTGCTTCAAATCGATCGCAATAGCTTCCTTGCCCGTGTTGGGGCCGATGTAGTAGCTGTGGCGATCCTCGCCGGCGATGGGGCGGCCGATATAGCGATTGGGATCACCTTTGGAGGTTCGCCCGGGAACGGGCGTGGGCTCGACGCGGATCACGCGCCATCCCAAATGAACGCACCGCTCAGTGGCGTACGTCATGGTCAGCGCCTGCTCCATGCTGAGGACCACATGCTGTTTTAACAAAGCTGCACTCCTCTCGGCTGTGGGGTCGTTAATCTTTTATTAAATACCCTGCGGTTGTACCCCAAGATCTTCTCGTCGTAAAGATCAAAAATCGCCAAAACCCCAAGATTTTCTTGGTATTATCGTTGAATCGATCCAGTGCACATCATAAAATCACCGTACATGAAACACTCTCAACAGGGACAAAAGCTCCCCCAAAAAGTTATATAAAATGGCGGTTAAAATAGTCGAACTCTTGTACCTTTGATAAATCGGTTCAGGGCTACCATTCGGTCAAATCCAAATAAGGGGTTGTGCGACTCCCCTTAAAAATGGGGCCGGGCATCGCACAATCACAACGAATCCCGGCCCGATTTCCCGGATTTACCTCGTTTTTAAATATTCGATGAACGCCACCAATCCGGTGAAGGACTTTTCATTGAACTGGTCTTCGATAGCCCCGTATAAATGAGATCATGTACGACAAAACTTTTTTTACTGATCCCAAGTTCGATTGGCAGCGGCAGTATGAAGCGCTGCGGGCCTCCTTTATGGAGCGGGCCACTTTGGGGACGATAGCGCAGCGGTTCGGTTATTCGCCGGGTTACATGCGCCTGCTGCGCCATCTGTTCAAACAGGGAAAGATCGATTTTTCCGAACCGGTTCCCGAGGGCAAGGCCAAGCGGCGGCGGGTCAATGCCGAAGTGCGCAACCAGATCCGCCACTGGCGGCAGAAGAATCATTCGTCGACCGAAATCGCCGAGCTGCTGGCCCAAGGGGGCGTGATGATCTCAGTGCGCACGGTAGAGCGGGTGCTCGCCGAAGAGGGGTTCGGCAAGTTGCCCCGCCGCACCCAGCAACAGGTCGGCTTCATGGCCAAGGGGGGCCGGACCTCCGCTCCCGCCTCGGTGATCTCCCTGGCCGATGTGGAAGGGGAGCGATTCTCGAGCGCCGGTGCCGGAGTCTTTCTGTTTGCCCCCTTTCTCGCGCGGTTGGGCATCGACAAGGTGATCCGCGCGGCGGGATTGCCCAAGCACCAGGTCATTCCGGCGACCAGCTATCTCTATTCGTTTCTCGCGCTCAAGCTGCTGGGCACCGAGCGCTATGCCCACGTGGCCGTGCCGTCGTTCGACCAAGGGTTGGGGCTGTTTGCCGGTTTGAACGCCCTGCCCCGCTGCCCGGCGATGTCCAATTATTCGTACGAGCTCGACGAGGTTCACGTGCTGCGCCTGCAGCAGGTGTTCGTCAAGCACTGCCATGCCCTGTCACTGTACGACGGCCGGGCGATCAATCTGGCGCTCCACACCATGCCGCGGTATCGCGAGAAAGAGGACGGGACAAAAAGAAGAACGGTCACCCGGGTAAAAAACGACAAGGCCACCCTCACTCTCTTTGCCCAGGATGCGCGCACCAAATTGATGCTCCACGTTCTGCCGGAGATCAAACGGGATGAAGTGGACGGCCACGTGCTCTCCTTCTTGTCCTTCTGGCGCGGGGTCAAACAGGGTGTAGACCCGATGTTGATTTTTGATGCCCGGTTCGCCTCGTTCAAGCAGTTGGCGATTTTCGACCAGGCCGGGGTCAAATTCATCACCCTGCGCCGGCGGGGACAGCGCCTGCTCACCCAAGCCGCCCAACTGACGGACTGGCACACCATTGCGATCTCGGACGAATACCAGAACCCGGTCACCGTGTCGGCCCACGAGTCCCGCATCACCATTCGCGGCTACCCCGGTCCCTTGCGGCAGATCGTGGCCCGCGGCCCCAAAGGGGGGCATCCCCAGTTCATTCTCTCCAATGATCTCCAAGCCCCCCTCGAGCAACTCGTGGCCCACCATGCCCGGCGCCGGTACGTGGAACACCACATCGCCAAGTCGGCCAAGTTCTTCGACCTCAACGCCCTCTCCTCCCCCATACTGGTGAACGAGGAGTTCGACGCCGCGCTGACGATGATCGCCGACACCCTCTACTCCATGTTGGCCGAAACCCTCACCGGCTTCGAACACTCCGACGCCCCCACCCTGTTTCGCCAATTCATCCACGGGGAAGCCACCATCGAAGCAAAGGAGGGAGAGGTCACGGTCCGCTTTCCCAGAAGCGCCCACAATGCCACCCTGCGCCAGGTTCCCTGGCACACCCTCCCGATGGTGGTGCCGGGACTGGGGCACAAGCTCAATTTGGTGTTTGTTTAGACAACTATCTCACCATCGCACCCCAAAACCGATTCGGCCCCAGCCGCACGGCGGATCGTCCCTCCTCTCTCCCCGGCGATGACGGCGCGCACCACTCGGGCACCCGACAAGCGATTCGATGAGGTGCAGGGCGTGCAGGGCCAGGCCGATTGAAAGATGGGGAACTTCCTCAGTTTGGGGGTAGATGTCACTCAATCGCCGATATTTTCAATCGCTTCGGCAAGCTTCTCGAACCAAGGTACACTGCCATCTGTCGGTTTGGGATATCCTGAGTAAGATCTTCGATAGAGATTCGCCAATTGATGGTAATATTCATTCCGTGGGAGCGCTGTTTCAACAACTGCGTGAATCCCGTCAAAATGCTCCCAATTGTCCGTGATCAGTTTGTTTTTCATGTTATTGAATAGCGTCGTGCCTGGGAAGGGAGTGAGGGTTCCGTAAACAGGTTGGAGTATTTCTAACTTCTCGACTGTATCAGCGAGATACTTAAAGTCATCGACAAGAAAATCCGGTCTCACGATCAAGAACCCTATAACACCGATGCCGATACCCTTCAGTATACTCAGCGCTTGGATGTTCTGCGCCGCTGTTAGGCTCTTGTTCATGTCACGAAGCTCTTCATTTTTGAACGATTCAAGACCAATCAAGACATATTTCATGCCTGCGTTAGCCCACCGCTCGAACAGTCCAGGATCGCGAACAATCGCATCGGCACGCGCATAGAACCTGAACGTTCTTCCGGGGAGTTCTCGGCTTACGACTTTCCTTAAGTTCTCCATATGATTCAGGTTTGCAAATGCATCATCGTCGACAAAATCTATAGTCATTTCAGGTTGTTCAGAGAGCTCTGCGACGACACTTTCGGCTCGCCTTTTGCGGTATTTTCCTTGGTAGAACCGCCAGATAGCGCAAAAGTGACAACGGCGCGAACACCCCTTTGAAGTGAGCGCTGAGATGATAGGACCAAGGCTGACACGGAAGTAGGCACTGCGATTCTTTTCTGTAAGCTTTCGGTTAGGAACAGGGTATTTGTCCAGCGGTAGCGTCGATTTTGGGTCGTTTGTGTGCCACTCAGAACCTGATCGGTAGCAGATACCGGGAATCGATTCGAACGAACCTCGACTCTCAATCGCCCTCACCAATTGGCCAAAGCACTGCTCACCGTCTCCGCGAACAATGAAGTCCACATCTTCGACCTGGCAGTCCGCAGGCAAGAGGGTGGGGTGATGTCCGCCAATAACCGTAAAAATGCCGCTGTCGCAGGACTTTGCCCTCCTCAATAGCTCGAGAGAACGAGGCAGGTTCGCAGTCATTGATGAAACTCCGACAATATCGGGTGAGAAGCTGCTTATTTCTGCCTCCAGTGAACCTGAGACTCGGAGGTCCAAAATTCTTACTTCGTGCTCGGGAATCGTCGCCGCGACGTACTCCAACCCAAGCGGCTCGGGAATACCGAGCGTGCTTAGTTGAGATGTCGTGGGATCCAGCGGTGGTTGGACAAGAAGTACTCGCATACTGGGCTCCTCATCTAAAATACAGCTTCGTAAACAAATCAGAACTATATTGTTCAGTAAACCAAGTCTGCGGTAATGACAAGAGATTTTCCAACAAAATTCAACAGTGAGAATGATTGTGAAAAATGACACCAAGCCGAGTCGATCGCCAATCTCGGTCGTGTCGATCATTTTTCGGCGCGAAGCATGGCGCTGCGAAGAGTTATGCCTCTAACCCGCTTTACGCGCGAAGCGATTGGCAACTACGCCCGATAATGGTGTGCCTTTGCCGTTTGCAGCCGGTTGTTCGGGAATAGTTCAGGTCAGTGCTGGATCACTTCCATGGTGCCGTTATTGTACGCTTCCAGATAGGGCACGCCAGTCAGTCCCGGATCGTAGTCGTAGGCTTTAATGGACGTCCAATACAGCTCAGCGGGCGTTCCCTGATGATATGCCAACTGAAGCTCATACGTCGCATACCGCTGTCTGGTGTGAACGACGGCCCTGAAATTGGCATTGCTTGGATAATTTATGTCGTCATGCAACAAGTGATAACTGCCGTTGTACTTGTAGTAGAGTTTCGGGTCCAACGCCTCGTCAGCGGCGCTTTCGATGACATACCACATGTCTTCAGAAATCGTGTAGGATCTCAGGTGAATGCCGCAGCCCTTCAGACCAGATGTAAATGTTTCGGGGTGGGCGTTGTAGACATTCACCGACCTGAACCCATCGTTTTCATCGATGTTGCCGAGCGTCGCATCCTCAGCGATGACCGGATGGGAAACGCATACCATGAGTGCCAGCGATATCAGAGCCGTAATGATTCTTTTCATGACAATTCTCCTGTAATGAAAGAATAGAGAACATTCTTCCATCTTCCAATGACTATCGTTCAATTTGAGCGAATAGGATTGAAAACTATTTATTACACACTAGACTAGACTTTCGCCGTTTTTTAGGCAGCGCATAGCCAGTCCAGAAGAGTCGCATTGATTTTTGCGATACCCGGACCATAACTGGGTTCGCTGAAAT
>JANQET010000247.1 GCA_028278265.1 Myxococcota bacterium | reverse complement strand
TGATTAGAAAACGGCATTATTGCCGCGTCAAAGGGCTCGAAGACGATTGAGTCTTCGACACCGACCTTCTGCGCACTTTCTCTCCAGGCCTGTTTTGCGTACTCAGAAATATCGTCAGCTGGTTCACCCGTCAACACACGGTATCCACACAACGCCAGCGTAATGGCGACGTATCCGCTGCCCGTTCCGACATCGAGGATTCGCGCTTGCTGATCGAGCTGCAGCCGTTGCAAATGCGTTTGGATGGCCTCAAAGAAGAAACTGAACTCATCCCCAAGAATGGCCTTGGCCTGTTCGTCGCTTTGCATATCCGCTACTCCTGTTGTGCCCCTTCGGGTGAGGGGCAGTGTACTGTAAAATGAGCCACAAACGGGCCAATGTCAAAAGTTGTGTTTTGACCTGAACTATTCCCGAACAATCGACTGCAAACGGCGAGGACACGCCAGTGCCGGGCTCCGTGCGCCCAGCACTGATGGCCCAACAATTCCTTTGCAAGAGAACGCACAATTAATTTGGCAATCGGGGCCTTCAGCGGAATAATATCAATGTTCCTGAACCGGCGTGGAACGATACGTTTCGCGCATCGAGGGGATGGCAGTGAACGCTGCATTCCGAAAGGCGGCTCGATGACACTGGAGATGGGTATTTTATTGGCTGTGCTGGCGGGCATGGCCGTCTTGTTTTTTACGGAAAAGCTCCCGGTGGAGCTCACCGCTTTTGTGGGGTTGGTCATCCTCACTCTAGGAGGTTATGTCTCAGCCGCCGAGGCGTTTACGGGGTTTGCGTCCCCGGCGGTGATTACGATGCTCTCGATTTTCTTTGTCAGTGCGGCGCTGCTGCACACGGGTGTGGCCGACGTCGTCGCCGGGCGGGTACACAAAGTGATCGGCGACCGGGAGGTGCTGCTCATTGTCGCCATTATGCTGGTGAGCGCCGTACTCTCTGCCTTCATGAACAATATCGCTGCAGTGGCCGTGTTGCTACCGGCGGTGGCCAGCATCTGCAAAAAGACCGGAATTGCCCCCTCCCGACTGTTCATGCCCTTGTCGTTCGGCGCCATTCTGGGAGGCACCACCACCCTGGTGGGCACCCCTCCCAACATCCTGGCCGCCGAGCTGCTCCGGGAGCGGGACCTGCCCTCGTTCAGCTTGTTCGACTTCACCCCCATCGGTCTCATCCTGCTGGGGTGCGGTGTGGTGTACATGATCACTGTGGGACGCTGGCTGCTGCCCAAACGCACGATTGCCGTAGACCAGGATTCGCGCAGTGAGGATTTGACCCAGGTCTACGATCTGCAACAAACCCTACTGAGCATCTCGGTACCCGTGGGATCCAAGCTCGACGGGGTGACCCTGGGTGAGGCTCACCTGGGTCGAACCACCGGAGCTCAGGTGGTGGGCATTGTGCGGGACGGTAAAAAGCAACTGGCGCCCGGGGCAGATGCCGAGATTCGGGGAGGAGACGTGCTCCTGATCGAGGGGCAGCTCGGCCGGGCCAAGAAGTTGCTGGACGAAGCGGGTATCGCCCTGGGAGATCCGGATCCGGATGAGCTCCAGGAGGCGCTCGGCCAGGTGCAGTGCATCTCGGCCCGTGTCGGATCGGAAGCGTTCGTCGGGCGCACCCTGCGTGAGATGAACTTTCGCCAGCAATACGGTGCAGTAGTGGTGGGCATTCGACGGGAGGGGAAACTGTTGGATGCCGACCTGGCGTCGATATCCCTGGCTCTGGGGGACGAGCTGATCGCTTTTGCCACACCGACCCAACTGGATCGACTGACCGATCCGGGAGGTCTGGAGATCGCGCAGATCGACGCTGCTGAGATCGGCGACATGAGATCGCATCTGTTTTTGCTCCGCATCCACGCCGGCTCCTCACTGATGGGTTCGAGCATTCGCGAGGCACGGATTGGCGAGCTCACGGGGCTAACGGTTGCCGGGATAATTCGCAAGAAGCAATTTCTGCTCGCCGTGCGGCCCAAGGAGCGCATCCGGGCCGGCGATCAGCTGCTGGTGGTGGGAGAAATCGCGCCGATCCGCCGTCTCGTGAGTCTTGGCGATGTGCAACTGAAGCAGGAAATCACTGAGACGGGAGCTCAGACGGATGAGGTGGGGATGGTCGAGGTGACGCTGGCGCCCCGTTCAAGAGCGGCCGGCCGCACCCTGGCTGAAATCGACTTCAGGGAGAAGACAGGCCTTCAGGTGCGGGCAATCTGGTCCAAGGGGAAGCCGGTGCGTACCGGTCTGGCCCAATATAAGTTGCAAACCGGCGACGCCCTGCTGGTCCAAGGAACCTGGCAGCGGATCCAACGGTTTGGCTCTCATCCCGAGTTCGTCGTGCTCACCTCTTCGGCCCAAGAGCAACGGCGCACCCGCAAGGCCCCGGTGGCCCTGGGCGCGCTGGCCGTGATGATCGTCATGGTGGCAACGGGATTCGCGCCGATCCATGTCGCTGCATTCACCGCAGCCACCCTGGTCGCGCTGTTCGGCGCCGTCACCATGGAAGAGGCCTACCGTTCTGTGGAGTGGAAGGCGATTTTCCTCGTGGCGGCCATCCTACCGGCCGGAATAGCGATCGAAAGGACCGGCGCCGCAGCCCTGGCCGCCACAGGAATCTCCGGTCTGGCCGAACCCTTAGGCGCCTACGGGGTGCTGGCCGGTATCGTGACCCTGGCCAGCGGGCTCAGCCAATGCCTGGACGGCGCCCCCTCTGTGGTGCTGATGGCCCCGGTGGTCATTCCGATGGCCGAACAGCTGGGAATCTCCATCCACTCAGTGATGATGGCCGCGGCCCTGGCTGCATCGGCCGCCTTCATGACCCCTTTTTCCCACAAAGCCAACCTGCTCGTGATGGGCGCAGGGGGCTACAAGGTAACGGACTACCTGAAGGTGGGAACGCCCCTCACCCTCGTGCTGTTGGGATTGATGGTCGTCCTGGTGCCCTTATTCTTTCCGTTCTAAGGACAGAGTGACGTGCCGTAGGTCTCGCAAATAAATTTAAATCCTAAATCCTCGCAGAAGATATGACGACCTATACTGTTGTACCAGTTTGTCGTCAGACATCCTTTTTGCTGGGCCACGCTGTTCCAGTGGTTGATGGCGCGTTGTTCGGCTTTCCATGAGGTCCGCTCGTGACCGAATCCCTCGATAGATCTGTAGACATAATCGCAATAGGTGTATCCTACTGCGCTACACTGAAATTCTGATCCTGTATCGTTACAGGAGATGCTGATCGACGCCGCGTCCCACCACGAGATGATGTCGCATCTCTGCAACATCGCTTGGTCATCCCACGCATCGATCGCGTTGGCCTGTGCTGTGTTAAGATTTGCGTCTGAGCCCTTTCCGATGATTTTCTGATTCGCTCCTGCAAAAGCGGACGATGTCCCAACCAACCAACAGATTAGAAAACCCAGAACCACTTTGTGATACCACATGTTCTTTTCCTCCCTTTTTGTTTTGAATGTGAGTCGATTAGAGTCTCGTTAACGGACAATAGTCAAGCGCTTTATGTTCCGAATCTGCGTTTTGCCGCGATATACGTTGAACAAGAGACGGCCTCGGCCCAGGTGTTGCTCATCTGTCTATTCTGGCCGGCAGTGTTTCACTGGAAAACGGTACAACAGGCAGCAAGCTACCGTTGTTTGTCTGTTCTTGTAAGTTGTTAGCCTATGCTCCAGTCTCAACCAAGTAGGAAAGAAAGGGTATCGAAATTATTTATAGGGGACACTGATTTGTAGTGCCAAGACCATCGCCAGCCTGATTAACGCCGGAAGAGCGTTCCGATAGGTATCACATAAAATTGAACTTCTCGATAATTCGTCCAATTTCCTGCAGTTCTTCGTTTTAACTGGTGACGCGGATTCGGCTTCCTCGACCAGGGGGATCACGAACCGCCTTTGGAAAGGACGTATTGCATGATGCCCTAATACCTTTTGAGCGCAGTACATCGAGAAAACCCCGTGTCCAAGCTGGGCATTAATGTTGCGTTCAACGAACATCGCACCCCCACATTGCAAAAGGAGAGCCCATGAAAAAAATCATCGTCATCCTCGCCGCGATAATCGCCCCAGGAGCGACGTGGTCGTCTGAACCCTCGGCACGGGCGGTAATTCAAGCCGATACGGATTCGATTACCGATGCGGATTCGATTACCTATCTGGACACCGAAACAATTTCCGTCGTCGATACCTCGCTAACCGGTGGGGTGGCACCCGCTGCCGGTGTTTCGAGCGACGGGTCACTCAAACTCAAAGGGGGCATCGCGCCGAGCCATGCGGGTCGACGCGGTTCAAATGACGAACTGTCCATCGTGCACTTGGGATGGACCAGCCAACGCCGATAAGGGAGAGAATTATGAAACTTACTATCTTGATAACCGTTGTGTGTTTGTTGTCCTGGTGGCCAACCCAATCTGCCAGTGCCGCCGTTCCGAAAACCTTGAGTTACTCGGGTCACTTGACCAGTGAAGATCTGGCGGTGGACGGCTCAGTGGACATTGTTTTCGAGCTGTACGATGTTGAAACCGGAGGAACCGCCGCTTGGCGAGAGATCCATCGGGGCGTCAGTGTGGACAACGGCTTGTTGACCGTGGAGCTCGGTGGTACCAACGATTTGACGGACGTCTTCACCGGTGAGATTTACTGGCTGCAGGTAACCGTCGATGGTCGGCCGATGTTGCCGCGCTCGCCATTTCATTCGGTACCCTACGCCCGAAAAGCCGCGGACGCCGACACGGTCGGTGGATTCAGCGCCTCGAAGCTGATGACCGGCGCCAAACCATCCAGCGCCCGGGTGACTTATGACAACAGGACCAGCGGTCTGTCCGCCACCAACACCCAAACGGCCATCGACGAGTTGCTCTCCCGCATCACCGCGCTGGAAAGCAAAATCGCCGCCCAGCAAGCAGTCATTAAGAGCAATGCAACCCGCTACTCTACCAATGCCTCCACCCTCTCATCCCTCGACGCCAAGATTGCCGACACCCGGGCAAGGATGTCGGCCAACGAGGGTCAAATCGCCTCCGTCCAGGGAAACATCGCCGAGCTCTCTCAAGACCTGCTCCATGTTCAAGACCTGACCGACGCGATGAGCGTCGCCGGCGACGACGTCTATTTTACCGGGGTAAATGTTCACGTGCGCTCCGGCGCTGGGACAACCTGGGGAACGGTCAACGGCAAGGGAAACCTCATTGTCGGGTACAACGAACCCCGATCAGGTGCCGATCGGTCCGGTTCCCACAATCTTATCGTCGGACCGCACCACGGCTATCCCAGCTACGCGGGGCTGGTCAGCGGTGCGGAGAATACGGTTTCGGGCCCGTACGCTTCGGTTTGCGGGGGATATCAAAATACAGCCAAAGGCGTTGTGTCAGCGGTCAGCGGCGGGCGCAACAACACGGCCCAGGGCTGGGGAGCGTCGGTGAGTGGGGGCCATTTGAACACTGCAACAGGGTACTATGCTTCGGTCAGTGGCGGCCAATCCAACACCGCCCATGGTTCGAGTTCTTCGGTGAGTGGCGGTGGTTCCAATATGGCTTTTGGGAATCAAACCTCGGTGAGCGGAGGAGTCGAGAATACGGCAGGGGGATTCCAATCAACGGTGGCCGGAGGCTATTCGAACAGGACCAGCGGTCGCATCTCCGCGGTCATTGGTGGCCGAAACAACGACGCAGAGGGGCTCTATGCAACAATAAGTGGCGGGTGGACAAATTACGCCTCTGCCGACTATGCAGCGGTCTGCGGCGGGTATCAAAATATCGCCCTCGGCCACGCTTCTTCAATCAGTGGTGGGAGCACGAACAGAGCGGAGGGCAACTACGCCTCGATCAGCGGCGGACTTATGAACAAAAGCCTAGCCGACAGCTGGTACACCTCGATCAGCGGCGGCCAAGCCAACCGAGCCTCGGGTGGTAACCAACGCGATGCCGGCGGCTCAGTGAGCGGCGGAGAGAAAAACACAGCAACTGGAAATCACGCTTGGGTCGGCGGGGGCTTCGAGAACGAGGCATCGGGGAATACCGCCTCGGTCAGTGGGGGCAGGGAAAACTCGGCCAACGGCGAAAGCTCCGCAGTCAGCGGGGGGTACTCCCGGGCTGCCATGAGTACCTACAATTGGGTTGCTGGCGAATATTGGCAATCCCAATAACCCGCTCGTTTTTAAATGTAGGCATCTGTGCAGCGGTCGCGCAGAGTTTCATTCTCCCTTGACAGCGACGGCTCGCGCAAGAATAGATGCCGAGTTTTGAGAGTAGAGGCGCAATTATGACAAAGAGCGAGAAGCCTGAATACTTATGGTATTTGGGCGCACCCAAACCTCGATTACATTTTATCCAACGCCCGCCCAATATCCGCGAGCAACTCTGCCCCGGCCAAGGGGACCTTCTTGGCCGCAGCCCGTTTCACAATGCTTTCAAACCCCGACAGTACGTTAACCCTCAGAAACTCCTTTATCTTTGTCGGCCCGCAACTCCAAACATCCTGATTCATGGTGAGATCAAAGGTAACCCGGTCTTTGCCCTTGAACATGCGCACATTGGCGAAACCATTGGCCTCCCCCGTATTGCTGATGTCGCCCCCCACCACGAGCCTAAAGCCAAAATCCCCGAGCGCATTTGAATACGTCTTGTCATTCAGCTTGTGGAGCTCACGTTTCAGATTGGCTGCGATTGCACCAACCGCGTCGCGGCCATCAGATCCGCCGTAGATTCCGGTTATCCAAAACTTGGACATTGCTCTAAACTCCCGCTTTTCCGCGCCCTTGCGCTCTTTTTACTCAACGGATCTCCCTTTTTCGTTCCGGCCCAGTCCACATGTTTCATGGGTCCGGGCCGTTTCATCTCTAGCTCCCGTTCAAGTCTCTTGATCGCACTTTTCGACCCACAACCAATCTCCACAATATCCCAGGCGTCCGGTGTCGTATTTCCATACCGTTGCCGCGGATCAAATAATAACACACTGTCCCTAATCTAGAGTTTCGCCATTTTTAAGGACTCCCTCTCCTTTCGTAATGAGCACATTTTTGCAGAATTGATCACGATCGAGAGGACGAGCAAGTGTCTCCCCCTTTCGCAAAGG
>JANQET010000261.1 GCA_028278265.1 Myxococcota bacterium | reverse complement strand
TCCCAACGCGACGCGATCGATCTCTTCGGCGGTAGCGCTATCCGCAGTGGCGGCAAATTCCACCAGCGAATCAACTTGACTCTCAAAGCGACTGCGCAGAGCGGTGAGTGCGGCAGCGATTTGATCCGCATCGATTTGGCCGGCCATAATCCCCGTGAGCCGTTCTCCATCCGAGAGCACCGACTCGATGTTCATCATCGCGCCCACGGCCCGCACCGACCCGCCCACGGCGGGTAATACCCCCTGAAGCACTGCTGTCGGATCGAATTGCAGCCCACTGGATCGCGTCGCAGTGTTCAACAATTCGACAAAACCGGCCAACTCCGGCGCTTCTTTGAGCAGCTGGGAAAAGCGCAGCATCACCGCCAAAAAATCACCGTCTTGATTCCCTTCGAGCTCTGTTGACAGCCGCTGGATCAATCCCTGAATTTGAGAGACCGGATCCCCTTGGGAAAGGTTTTCCGCCAGCGCGATGGCCGTCTCCAGCGGTTGAATGACCTGCTGGGCACCGGGGAGTTCGCCGATTAATCCGGACATCTGATTGGCTATCCCACCGATGCTGCCGCTGAGCGGCGAAGTGTCGACCTCGGCCGAAACCGCTGCCGTGGCAGACAGGTCCTCGGAGGTGGCGGGCGCCGTTGTTCCCTGAATGGTCGCAGTGGGAGCGGCGATATCCCCGAGCAGTGTTTCGACGATCGTGCTGGCATCAAGCCTGCTGCTGAGCTCTGAAATCCCCATTTGATCAACCGTCCAATAAATCGCTGAGCGGTTTGAGAAGGTCGCCAGCGGATTCGGTTAGCGTGGCGTCGAGATCCTCAGCGGCGGTCTTAATCGGTGACAAGAGATCGCCCACCTCCGGAATGTCGGCGACAATCGCCGGGAGGTCGAGCATGTCCAATCCGAGCGCCGCTTCCAGATCCAATTCTGCGTCCAGTTCAACACCCAAACCCATTTCCGGTCCGGGGGGCTCGGGTGGTTCGGTGTATTCGCGCAGCACGATGCTGTACTCAAATGCGTCCGCTCTTCCAGCAGATTCCTCCAACGCCAACTCGTCGATCAAAACCTGCTCGAGCTCGGACTCCTTGACGATGTCGGCCACGAAATCGACCGGCTCTCCCGCCAGAAACTTCTCACGAAGTTCTTTAAGGAAATCGTCTCTAATTTCATCTCCTAAAAGTGAACCCTGAATTTGGACAGCCAGGGCGCCGCGTCCCAAATCCTGGTGCAGATCACCCGACAGTCCGGCAACGGGAAGCACCGCCAAACGACGGGCCTCAACAGTGGAGATGGCTTCAACTCTGGGTGGTTCCCAAGAACCGATCATCGGACGAACAAGCATTAAGCTCTCCAACTTACCGGTGCTCCAAGAGGAGCACCAAAACACACAAGTCCGCATCAAAAGGGATCAATGAGATCGACAACCTCTCATCGATGGTCGACCCAACCCCAATCCCGCCAGTTTTTTTCTAATCTGCCCCAGTTATGTACGACGCTCGAAATGCGAATGCCACAAGAAAATGCACTTAACCCAAAAAAAGATCACCCGCACGGTGGCTGGGCGAGCGACGTATCACATGGATATCTGCACAGCGGCATCACCGGTAGTTTTTGGCAATCTCAAGGCGGTGATCAAGGCCCTTCGATCGGGCCTTCCCCCTCACGGGAATGGAGCAAGCTTGTCGCAAGGAGTGCTGAAATGAAGATTCTGAGCATTCACAAGGGGTTCCTGGCGGACCACAGCTCTACGTCATACGAATTCCTGGCGGTCGACAAGAAGCTCGACGCCAAGGCACGATCAGCCGTGAGCCGTCTCTCAAGTCGAGTGCAACCCACGACGCGCCGAGCGAGCTTTGTCTACCACGGAGATTGGAGCAACCTTCCCGGCGGATACGACGCATTGAT
>JANQET010000123.1 GCA_028278265.1 Myxococcota bacterium | reverse complement strand
ACAGAAAACAGCGCAACTGTTGGCGGTCCATCGTCAGGTGCAGCAGATGGAAACCCTGCTCGAGACGCTCAAGTCCCGGCGAAAAGCCGCTGCGGAGCTCAAAGAGCAGCGCGAAATGGACGATCTCGCCGTGGTAAAGGAGAGTCAACAATGAGCCTGGTGAAACGGATGACGGCGGTTTTGGGCGCGTCCCTGATGATGGTTTCGTTTTCCTGTGCTGAAGAGGAAGCCACCTCGGCCGATGCCGCCGGTGCCAGCGAATCCTCAACCGCTGGTGATGCTGCCCCGGACGGGTCCAATGCGGACTCGGACTCGGGGGAGGCCGACACGGGCGACGAAGCGCTCGCAGGCGAGATGGATGACGGCGAAGAGAGTGAGAAAGAAGACGCGGATTCAATGTTGAGCGCAGAGGCGGCCCTGGTGCAACTGGGAGCGCAACTACGACAGCGTCAGCGAGCGCTCGATCTGCGGGAACGGGAGCTCAATCAGCGGGAGCAGTTGATTCGAAATTTGGAAATCGCCTCTGTCCAGCAGGCCGGCGAGCTGTCCAAGCTGAAGAGTGAGCTCAACGGGATTTACGCCAAACTGGAACAGAAGTACGAGGAACAGCGCACCGTGACCGAAGCCAAACGGGCCGAACGGGCCGAGACCTACAACCGGGCGGTCGACGAACTGGCCGACGAACGACGGCGGCGGATTACCCATCTCGTCTCGACCATCAAGGGAATGCGGGCGGAGACCGGTGCGGACCTCCTCTCCTCGATGGACGATGTGGACGCGGTGGAGGTGTTGCGCAAGCTCTCTGCCCGTCAGGCTGCTTCGTTTCTCGGTGCCATGCCGCCCAAGAAAGCGGCCAAATTGGCCCAGGACATGCTGGGGCCCCGGCTGCCCCCTGCCGAGCTGTTTGCCAACGACGGATCGTCCGCCGAATCCCAAGGAGCGTCCAAGTAATGCCGGGCTCAGAGAACATCCTCGTCCCCCAGCGCGCCCACGCGCCAGCCCGCCAGGAGAGCTCGGCCGATGCGGTCCCCCGCACCGAGGGGACCGGATTTGACGAATTGATCGGCCGATTGACCGCAGCGGTCAATCCCGCGGAGGCGGATCTGCTTGATAACAATTGCGAAATGGGCGTTGGAATTCCGACGACCAGGTGTCAGGACCCTGGCGGTTTGGCCGACAATCATCTCGAGGGAGGCCCCCTCGAGCCGGCCGAGGCAGCCCTCGGGGGCAGCGCCCAGGGTGGACCTTCACCTGATCGCGAATACCGCTTCCGGAGAAAACGGCCCAGGAATGGCGGGGGTTCTATCACCTTGATCGATGGTCAGGTGGTGCAGTCGGCGGGCATTTCCTCCCGGGTTTGGTTGCGAAAATTCAATTCGTCCGGACCGCTCAACAAACTGGTACGGGTTTTGCGTGATAGGTCTTCAGCGGGGAAAAGTGGCGTCGTTTTGACGCTGAACCTTCCCGGTATTGGAGAGATAAAGTTCAATGTACGGACCGTCAAAGGCAAAATCGTCATTCACGCGCGGGTCGCTGATCAAAAGACAGCGGCGCTGCTGGCCCAGGGGGAAGCAGAGCTCACCGCGTACTTTGCCAGCAACGGTCTCACCCTGGGACGGTTTACCGTCGGTTACGATGACCCGGGTGCAGGCGATCCCGTCGCCGATCGATCGGCGGAAGGAAAGCGGCACCGAGAAGGCAACGACCCCTTGCCGGCCGGATCGCTCGGAGCGATCCCCGGAGAGGAGCAGCACAGGGTCGATGTGGTGGCGTAGTCCACCCCGAACAAGCGACCCGAGGAGATAAAAGAGGCGAAACATGCCCATAGGCGATGTGGAAAGCGTTCAATCGACGACTCAGTTGAGCAATCCGGCCGGCAGCGGCGAGCTGGACAAGACCGCCTTCTTGAAATTGCTCGTCGCCCAGATGCAGCATCAGGATCCCTTGGAACCGATGAGCAACACCGAATTCGTCGCCCAGCTCGCCCAATTCTCCGGAGTGGAGCAACTCGTCGCCGTCAACGAGGGGATCAATCTGTTGCAGTATCAACAGATGAGTATGTCCAACGCGCAGGCCTCCTCGTTCATCGGCAAAGAGGTCGAAGTGCGCAGTGACAAGGTGCAGGTCGACAACGCCGGGGATCCCGTCCTGGCCGGCTTCAGGCTCAATGAAGATGCGGCAGGGGTCAAGGTGAACATCCGCGATCAGGGTGGGGCGATCGTTCGCTCGTTGGAGCTGGGCCCCAAAGAGGCCGGCGAGGTGTCCTTTGAGTGGGACGGCCGTGACGAGAACGGCACCGCTGTTGTACCGGGCTCCTACCGCCTGGACGTGGTAGCGACCGACAGAGAGGGCAATCCGATCACCTGGGAATCGCGGGTGCGCGGAGTGGTCGATGGTGTGGCTTATAACTCCGGCTATCCGGAGCTGATGATTGGATCGATTAAAGTAACCCTCGGCGACGTACTGGGTGTGTACTCAGGGGAATCCGAGGGCGCGAGTGGAGACCTGAACCCGTAAGCCGTGAGGCTGCGATCATCGAAGGAGTGATCGAATGAGTATTATCAAAACCCTGTTTACCGGAGTGACGGGCCTTGCCACCCACGGCCAAGCGCTGGGCGTGGTGGGGGACAACATCGCCAACGTGAACACGACGGGGTACAAAGCGGAACGAGCGATCTTCGCCGATCTTCTCGGGCGTTCGATGATGGCCAGAAATCAACCCGGATCCGGGGTGAGGTTGGCCAAGATCAGTCGTACGTTCAGCCAAGGGACGCTGCTCACCACGGAGTCCCCCACTGATCTGGCGATCAACGGCAGCGGCTTCTTCATCGTCAACGGAAACGTGGCCGGGATGGAGACCAACTTCTACTCGCGCGCCGGACAGTTCACCCTCGACAAGGACGGCAACCTGGTCAACCCGGGAGGCTTTGTCGTTCAGGGATACCGGACTGATGCGACCGGGACATTGGACAACCAGTTGACCGATCTCCAGATCGCCAACTCCGTCCTACCGCCCAGCACGACCACCACGGCGGACATCGCGGCCAACCTGGATTCGACGAGCACCATACCACCGGCGTTCGATACCACCACTCCGGGGACCACCTCCAACTTCTCGACGGCGATGACAGTATACGATTCCCTGGGCAATGCCCACCGGGTCGATGTCTACTTTCGCAAGGCCGCGGCCAACAGTTGGGAGTGGCACGCGTTGGTGGACGGCGGTGAATTGACCGGCGGTACGGCGGGGGTGGCCCAGGAATGCGCCGCGGGTACGCTCGATTTCACCACCGATGGTTGGCTCGACGTGGAGACGGTCACCGTTGCCTCTGACTTCGATTTTGTCGGCGCCACGCAGAACCAGGCGATCACCTTTGATTTCGGCGAGAGCATCACCACCGACGGAGGCACGGGTCAGAGCGGCACCACCCAGTATGCGGCATCGAGCAGTATCCGCAGTCAGGAGCAGGACGGCTACTCCACCGGTGAGCTGGTCGGGGTGGGCATTCAGGGCAACGGCTACGTGATGGCGATCTACTCCAACGGGGAGCAGCGCATGGTGGGTCAGGTGGCGCTGGCGACTTTTGAGGCCGAAGGGGAACTGGCCCGGGCCGGTGAGAATTTGTGGGCCGAAACTCAAGAGTCCGGTGCTGCCCGAGTGGGGGGCGCCTCGAGCGGTTCGGCCGGGGCGATCACCTCCGGTGCGTTGGAACAGTCGACGGTCGACCTGGCCCAGGAATTCGTCAATCTCATCGCCTATCAGCGCGGATTTCAAGCCAACAGCCGTACGATCACCACCGCGGATCAACTCTACGCCGAAGTCGTGAATCTCAAGCGATAGTCGCCGCTTCGTTCTAACCGGTAGCTTCCCAAAAAGGGGTGATCGATGGGATCGTCGGCAGGCAATGCCTCGACCTGCGAACCGATCGGACCCACCCCTCGTCTCTGACGCTCTTCTGGGCAACAGTGGTTTTTTTGCCCTAATAAATCGTTCGACGATTGTATAGACTGCCGCTGTTTCTCCCCCACCGGTTTTGACCCGGATCATTTTTGGCAAAACCTGATGACAGCGTCCTCGAATCTATTGTATTTCATCTTCACGAATCAAGGATCAGTGCACCGATAGTGGGGGAGTGACAGGAGGTGTAGGATTGACGTTATTGCCGAAGTTCGATGAATCGGGCGTACTGCCGCCCGGAGAGTATGAGTTGACCTTGGGTCAATTGAGGGATTCGGTGTTGGTCACCGGGCCGGACAGCGATCATCCCGGATGGGATGTGTTGTGGCGGTGGGAGTTGGTCGATCGGTTCGAGACCCTCGTGCTGCAATTGTGGCATGTGGGCGTCAAAGAGGTCTTCATCGGTGGATCTTTTGTCGAAGATGTCAGCCATCCTGTCGATATCGATGGCTACTTTACTTGCGACCTCAATCAATTCGCCTCCGGTGAGCTCGAACAGGAGCTCAATCTGTTGGACCCCCATAAAATTTGGACCTGGGATCCGGCGCAGCGTCGGCCCTATCGAAACTATCCCAAGAAACAACTGCCGATGTGGCATCAATATCGCGTCGATCTCTATCCCCATTTTTCACAATGGGATTGGCTAAAGGATTCCAAAGGGTTGTCCTTGGAGTTTCCCGCAGCGTTTCGTCGCTCCCGGCTCAATGGGAGATTGCGCGGGATCGTCAAAATAGGGGGGGCCAAATGATCCGCAATGAACATGACTACCAGGGGGCGGTTCACGAGTTGCACCTCGAAAAGAACCGGTTGGCAGACCATCGCAGCCGCTTGGAAAAGGAGCAGCTCAGTACAGAGGCGATCCAGCGGGTGCTCGATCCGCTGATCTCGTTTCAGGCGCAGCTACAGGAGGAGATCGAGGCATATGAGCGTTTCGCCCGGGGGGAGTTTTCCGCTTTGGTCAATCTCTACGGACTGGAGCAGACGCTGATCGCCCTCAGGATCAAGCACGGTTTGACCCAATTGGAACTGGCTGAGCGATTGGGGGTACACGTCTCCCAGGTGGCCCGCGACGAACGGAACGAGTACCACGGTGTGACGATCGAACGCGCGCGGAAGATCCTGGACGCGATGGGGCTGCCGTTTGTCGGTCGATTCGAACCCTCAGACCCGGGCAGTCAGCTGAGCTGATAGTGTTGCTGGCGCCCTGGGGGGATCCATCCGCGGTGAAAAAAACACTGGGAGGGCATCATGGAGTTACACGGCAAACAGCTCATCGGATTCGACGTGCAGGGGGATGGACCACCGGGTATTCGGGCCGGTGATCCCAGATCCGGCCAACTGCTGGCCCCCTCGTACCACCACGCCACTGCGGACGAGATTGGGCGCGCGGTCTCGTTGGCGGCCGAGAGTCGGCTTCCCCTCGCTCGGCTGAACAAGGAGCAGCGGGCCGGTTTTCTCGACGCGATCGGTGGGGAGTTGGCGCGACGGGAAGAGGCGATCGTCACACGGGCCCACTTGGAGACAGCCCTACCCGAGGCCCGACTGAGCAGCGAAGTGGGTCGGACCGTTTCCCAATTGCAGCTGTTCGCCGATTTGGTTCGGCAGGGGCATTGGGTCGACGCAAGAATCGACACCGCATTACCCTCCCGGCAGCCCTCGCCCCGTC
>JANQET010000118.1 GCA_028278265.1 Myxococcota bacterium | reverse complement strand
GCCAGTACGATAGCTGCGATGATGATAATTTTCTTCACTGTTCAGTCTCTTTCATTTGGTGTTCACTGCCGTCTGTCGGCCAGTATACTGAACACCGCTGCTCAGTGGTAGTCCCAAACATCCGCAAAACCGTTTACCAAACGATTCGCCAATTTGTCTTGCGGCTCCTTGTGCAGAACTTACCTACACAATGCGTGCCAATCAGTATCTGGAGAGAATAGGCCGAAATCTCACCGGCACAGCCGTAAACAAACAATCAAACCGCGGCGAAATCGCTCTCTTTCGCCGGCAATGGGTTATTCGTCACTGTTTTCGCCGCTTGAACCCGAATCAGCATTGCGAACGGCACACCACTATTCATACGGAATTGCATCCTGACTTTACCAATAGCTATCGAACCCGCCAGGTCCAACCCCTGAGCGCCTCAAGGCGAGCAATGCGGTCTTGCTTCAGATTCCCCCGGTGATAATTCAATCGCTGACCGCCGACCCATTTCCCCAATTCAAATTCGTCTTCGACATGTTTTCTGGGCACTCGTGCGTTTCGAGTACGTTTCGTATATTGCTGCAAAAGCCTATAGGCGTGCTCCCAGGCTTCCTGTTGGGGAGCCCAGCTCCAGTCGGGCAGCCTTTCTAGCCTCGAAATTTGGTCCTTGCTCAGTCTTCCCTGTTGATAGAGCCTGCGTTGATGACCCACCCAGCCGCCCAGCCCAAAGCCATCTTCAACATGTCCTATCGGCATACGCGATGTACCGTTCCGCTCCACAAAACCCAACATCTGTGCAAAGTGCCGTTCCCACCGAGTCGCGGCTCTTCGCTGTTGGAATTGGGCGATCTTCGGTGAGTGTTTGGGGTAGGGTGTTTTTTCCCAACTCCACCCGGGTAGCCGCTCGAGGCGAGCGATGCGCTCCGGCGAGAGCTCGCCATTGCGGTAAAACCGGCGCTGAAGCATGGCCCAATTACCCAGGCCGAAGCCGCCTTCATTGTGCTCTCTCGGTATAACCGTTTTATGGGTGCGAGCGACGTACCTCAACATTAGATGGTAGGCATCATCCCATTGGGCATCGAGGAGATTCCAATACCAGCGAGGTAGCTGCTCGAGTCGCTTAATTCGGTATTCACTGAGTTTACCAGCAGTGTAGTAGTTCCGTTGATTTTTAACCCACTTCCCCAGGTTAAAGCCATCCTCAACATGATCGCGCGGTACACACGTTGTTTCTTCTCTAAGCATATACCGTTTGAGCAATTCTCGCTTGTGATCCCATCGGGCTTGATGGATATCCCATGTCCAATCCGGTAGCTGCTCGAGCCGTTCGATTCGGTACGGGCTGAGCTTACCTTCGCGATAGAACCGATATTGAATATTCAGCCATTGTCCCAAGCGAAATCCGTCGACAACATCTTCAACTCGCAAATAGTTTGTGCCGTTTCGTAGCGAATATTGCCTCAGCCGCTCATACCGCTCGTCCCACAGCTCATCGTCGCCTGGTGATAGTTTTCGGCCCGGTTTCAGCCACCAAACCCACCCGGGTATCTCCTCCAGGCAAGATCTTCTGTAATCACTGAGCTCGCCCTTGTGATATCGCGACCGTTGCTCCTGAGTCCAGGTCGACAGATTGACATTGGCGACCGTATAATCCTTGGGTAGATACACCGTCCCTTCACGTTCGACATATTGCTCGAACAGGGTACATATTTGACTCCAATGGGCGTCGTGCCCCGACCAAAACCATCCCGGCAATCGCTCCAGCCGTTCGATTTGATCTTCACTAAGCGCACCATATTTGTACAAGGTGCGTTGCTGTTCCGCCCATCTCCCGAGATTGTACCCCTCTTCTTGATGATCTCTGGGAACTTGTGCGGAGCTCCAACGATCGGAGTACTGTTTCAGCAGTCCATAGGCCCTGTCCCAGGCCTCGTCACTCCACCGCCAGATCCATCCGGGCAGCGCCTCGAGCCTACGGACCCGGTCCTCGCTGAGCCGTCCTTTGTGATACCTACCCCGTTGAGCACCAACCCAATTACCGAGCGAGTAGCCCTGCTCGACGTGGTTCAACGGTACATGGGCGGTTCCGGTTCGAGCCACAAATTGCTCCAGCAACTCGAAGGTGCGATCCCACCTTTCGTCTCGCCACTCCCATTCCCATCCCGGGATCTGCTCGAGTGCTTCAATACGAGAACTGCTCAGTGTTCCGTCGTGAAAGAACTCCCGTTGATGACCGACCCACCTGCCGAGCGCAACTCCCTCCTCTCGGTGATCTGTCGTGAGCTCGGCAAACCCCTCGCGGTCCACGAATCGCTCGAGCAGTCCGTATACGCGCTCCCACCTGACATCGTGTGAGCTCTTATTCCACGACCAGCCGGGAAGCTCCTCTAAGGCTTGTTGTTGCTCGGCTGACAGCTTACTCCGCCGTCGTCGTTGCTCAGCAACCCAGTACCCGAGCGTTAAGCCTTCGGTCCCACAACTCTTGGTTATCGCACAGTGTCCTTCTCTCAAAGCGAACTCTTTGACCTGCTCGTATCGCTGATGCCAAGTCTTGTATCGCTTGGGACTTTCATCGGCGGAGGATGACTTACTCTTCATTCGCTTCGAACGGGCCATGGCCTCGTATAAAAAGTAGAAATCTACTGGAATGTCAACAACGGAGTATTGGGATATTGATCGTTGACACTTGGTCGACAAAGCCATATCGCTAAGATGCGATAGAACTGCATCGTCCGAACGATGCTTGCTTGTGATTGGCTCTGGAAGAAAGGTCGAGGTACTGATGTCTTTACGAATGAAACCTCTCGTTGCGGCCGCGGCCATCCTGGTTGTTGCAGTTGTCCTCTCCTGTTCGGTGAAACAGCATTCCGGACCTTTGCTCAAAAACTCGGCGTTAGAAGAGGCCCCTGATTTCCAGACAGTGAGCAAGGATGAAGCCGAGGCCGAAACCGAGGCTGATCTGCTCGCCAGAGCCAAACGAATTCACGATGATGCCGTCACCATGGACTCCCACGTGGACATTACCGGGGAGGACTACGCTTCTGAAAAGGTGGATCCGGGTATCGACAACCCCGAGCTGCGCTGCGATCTGGTGAAGATGAAGCGGGGTGGATTGGATGGCGTGTTCCTGGCGGTCTATGTGGGGCAGCGGGGCGGGCTCGACAAAGCGGGGTACAAAAAAGTTCACGATATTGCGCTCAAGCGATTCCAGGCGATTCATCGCCTGTTCGAGATGCACCCTGCCAAATGCGAGCACGCCGTAACCGCGGACGACGTCGTGCGGATCGCCAAGACCGGCAAACGGGCCATCGCCATCGGCGTTGAGAACGGTTACCCGGTTGGTGATGAGATTGCCAATCTGGAAAGATTCTACGATCTGGGAGCCCGGTACATCACCCTGAGCCACAGCCGCCACAATCAAATCTGCGATTCTTCCGGACCAGAGGAGCCCATGCACAACGGGTTATCGGCTTTCGGCAAGCAGGTGGTGGCCGAGATGAACCGTCTCGGGATGATCTGCGATGCCTCCCATATCTCTGAAAAATCATTCTACGACCTGCTCCAGGTCTCCAAGGCGCCGATCATGGCCTCCCACTCGGGCTGCTCTGCGCTCAATCCCCACGACCGCAACCTCACCGATGACCAACTAAGAGCGCTGAAAAAAAACGGCGGCGTGATCCAGATCGTCGCACTGGACTCGTTCCTCAAAAAAGAGCCCCAAGCGTTTCTCGACGCGCTGGCCGCCGCCCGAGCCGAGCTGGGTATTCCCACCTGGGAGGAGTTCTACAAGCTGCCCGAGAACGAACGAAAAGCCCTCAGGGGTAAAATGGAGCAGTACTGGAAGCGCCGCAATACCATCAAAAACGAGTTCGCCTACGTCACCGTCAAGGACTTTGTCAATCACATCGATCACGCGGTGAAAATCGCTGGCATCGATCATGTGGGCATCGGCACCGATTTCGACGGGGGTGGTGGCATTCCCGGCTTCGACAACCACGGAGAAGCGCTCAACGTAACAGTGGAGCTCGTCCGACGGGGGTACAGCGAAGAGGCGATCAAGAAAATATGGGGTGGCAACCTGCTCCGCGTCTGGCGGGAAGTGGAGCAGGTCGCGAGCGATCTGAATCGCTGAGAATATCGCCATTGCACCGAAGGTGTTTTTCCTTTCCAGACAGATATGTCCCAGCCTTGACGTTTTGTCTCCGCACCATTCTTACAACAGCAGCCGACAATATGTCCACCCTCACGCTACGGGCTGAAAAGGTCGAGCCGGGACGCCGAGCTACGTGGGAAAACTCGGCGCCCGGCTCTATGCGACGCTCATGAAAAGGGGATTAAGCTATAAATTAAGTTCAAGCAATCATCTACCAGTTGTAACCAGCCCGCAGACCGAACGAACGCCGAGGGTTGAAGGCATACCCGGTCACGTTGTCTGCGCTGTCGCGACGGTTGAACGTGGCGTATTGGGTGCCGGTGATATTGGTGCCGAAGCCCTCGATGAACCAGTCCTGCATCGGGGAGAGATAGCGCAGATTGAGATCCAAGGTGGCGTAGGGATTCTGTTTGTCACCGTTGTCACAAACCTCGTCACCTGTGCTCACTGAAGTGTAGCAGTCCACGTTCCAAATCGACATGTAGTATCCGGAGGAGAAGTTGAAATGGGCTCCCGGGGTGAGCTGGCCGAAATCGCCCAGGTCAAAATCATGGGCATAGTTGAGCGCCAGGCTAATAATCGGCGCGAAAGGCAGCCTGTTCCCCTCGAGGCTTTCCACATCGAGGCACCCCTCTTCCCGATCCTGACAGGCCAACGTGTCGGTCAATTCCAGCGGTAGCTGTGAGGTGTCCACATTGCCAATCTGGTTGTAGGGGAGCAGTGAGACGAATCCGGACAGCCGATCCGCCGGCGAGAGCTGGAGGAACCACTCCAGCTCCAGCCCACCGATCATCGCGTCGGTGATGTTGAGCGGCACCAGTTCCACCATATCGATGGGAAATCCCGGCAGATTGGTATTGGGTTCGCGACACTCGTCCATTTGCTCGTCAGTGGGATTCAACATGCCGTCTTCGTCGACCTGGGTGTAGTAAAAAGCGCCAATATCCGGATTGCCGATAATGTCGAGGGGGATGTCCACCTGACCGTCCTGGTTGAAATCGCCAAAAGTGTAGGGGCAGAACATGTCGCCAAAGTTGACCAGCACGCTCTCCTGTTTGTGATTGTAGTCCATCAGGAAGGCATCCACCGAGAAGCGCAACCGGCCGTTGAACAGTGAAGACTTGAGACCGATTTCGTAGCTCATCAACTCCTCGGGCTTGAGCACCGGAAAGATCTCTTCACCGGTACGGGCGAGAAAGAAGGTATCCTGGAAGCCGCCGGACTTGTAGCCGGTGGCCACTTTGGCGTGGATCAGTGTGTCATCGAGTTGGTAGCTCGCCGTCACGTGCCAGTCCAGATTGCTGAAGCTCTCATCCGCGTTGAACACCCGATCATACGACGTATAGGGCGGGGCGAACTGTTGTTGGGCCGTATTGATCCCGCACAGGTTGTTCTCGCGGGCTTCTGCGGGCGTCATGCCGTACATCTCCGCTGCCACCGGGCAGCCAAACGGCACAGTGCCCACTTCACCGGGGAACACATCGCTGCGGCTGCCGTCGACATCGATCTTTCGATCCATCGAATAGCGCGCACCGCCGCGGAGCTGGAACCCGTCGAGGAAATCCCAAAACACCTCACCAAAAACGGCCCGGGATTCCGCGATCCGCTCGGGCTGGTTGAATAGAATCAGCCCACCGGCGGGCTGGGGAATATCGATCCACAGATTGCGGCTCGATTCCTCGCGAAAATCGAAATAACCGACCAATGCCTGCACTGGCAGCGCCCAATCCGACTGAAATTGAATTTCGTGGGAACGGGATGTATTGATAAACGGATTGTCCCAATAGAACTGATCATCTTCTGGACCACTGATCACCTCCGGACGATACCGATGGATGCCCGCGTCCAAATCGATCATCATCTCGTGCTCGTAGCGAGTGAGGCCAAAGGCATAGTTCAATGCGCCCACATCAAAAATCTCGTACCGCGCCGAGGCCCGATAGCCCTCGATCGTTTGATCGGTCACGTGGGGCATATCCAGGTAGGCCAGGTAGGGATCTTCCCGGGTGGTCAGGGGCGCGGCCGGAGACTGATTGCGATAGAGCTCGTATGAGCCGTTGAGCTCAAAGGTGCCGTGGGACTTCATCCCCTCGATCCAGCCAAAGGGGGCGAACCGCGCCGCCACGCGAACGCCGCGCTCGTGGATGCTGCCCGCACCGTTTTCCGTGTCCGTGGGATCGCCGTAGGCCAGGTAGGGATTGCCGCCCAACGCGTCATTGTTGCCGGGTGTGATCAATCCCGGCGGATCCTCATCGTCGAAGATCGCATCGTCCTGGGTGCAAAAATCGTAGCCGTCATCGTCGCACAACACATCGTCCAACTGCAAATCGTAGTAACTGTTGCGACCGTGGGCAAAGGCGGTAACGCGCATGGCCAGCACATCGTCGATCAACGGTATGTTCACCACACCGCGCACCAGCCGCTCGTTGAAGCGACCGAGCTGCCCCTCCACGCTGCCGCTGTCTTTATTGAACTGGGGTTTGACCGTTACGACATTGACCGTTCCCGCGGTGGAGTTGCGGCCAAAGAGGGTTCCCTGGGGTCCGCGCAGCACCTCGACCCGCTCCACGTCATATAAAAACGAAATCGCGGCCTGGGGTCGGGAGAGGTAGATCGAATCGACGTGGAAGCCCACATTGGGATCCCCCTGCTCGGTGAAGTTGGTGTTGCCGATGCCGCGCATGCTCAGCTGCACTGCACCCATGCCCAATGTCCGTCCATCTTGCACCTTCAAACTCGGGACCAGGCTTTCGAAGTTGAGCATGCTGGTGATACTGCGTTCAAACATCAAGTTCGGATCGATCACGGTCACAGCCACCGGGGTTTCCAACAACTTGGTTTTTCGCCGAGTGGCGGTGATGAGGATCTCTTCGACCTCATCGCTCGGAGCTTCTTCCAACTCTTCCGCTTCTTCTGCTTCTTCTACAGCATCCGCTTCCAGTTCGGCAGCGGTCTCCGTGTCAGGCTGTTCATCAGGGGCGTCACTCTCGTCGGCCGCAGCGGGGTACGGCCCCGCGGTGAGCATCATCGTTAAGCACACCGGCATTAGCGAGGCTTGAACCATTTTTTTCTGTAATTGGATCCGCATGTTGAATTCCTCTTAACTCCTTGTTGAAAATCTTCAGTTTCCGCAAGACGCGGTGGCAACTAGCAATGACCGTGCCATGGCCAAGATCCAGCAAAAACAAGTGGATCCCCATATTGGAGAGATGGATTAGCGCCAAATCATACATACGAATCCATACGGATCGTATGATCCCATGCCACCCACCCTGTCGAAACATATTGAGGCCGCTTGGTTATTGACTTTCCGGCAATTTTAGTTTTTTTATCTTCAGCGGTGACACGTACGACGAGCGCCGAGAAGAATGAGATGTCCGCTCGCCGAATAGGTCAAATTTGCACAAATAGTTTGCGCCTTTTATGGCCATTCATGTCACAATACAACTGTAGGAGGTAAAGATGCTTTTTCGTCTTTGGTTTTGTGCGTTTTCAATCACCGTATTGATTCTGAATTTTAGCTGTTCAGATAATGGAGACTCCTCCCCCGATTCCGGCGCGGACGCTGATTCTGATTCGGACGCGGATTCCGATTCTGATGGTGACTCTGACTCCGATAGCGACTCGGATGCTGATTCCGATTCTGATTCGGATTCGGACACTGACGCTGATTCCGATAGTGACACCGATTCCGATAGCGATTCGGACACCGACGCAGACTCTGACGCGGACTCCGATTCCGACTCGGACGCTGACGCCGATTCAGATTCAGATTCAGATTCGGACACCGATGCCGACGGTACAACATTGCTGATTATCGGGCAGGAGTGGATGCCGGAGTTCAAGGATTATGTGACGGCCACCGGCGTTGCCCCGGCCGGCTCTTCCCACTACGGCGATTTTGTCAACGGCACGATCAACAGCGGATCCGATGTTGATAATCAAGCTTTCCTCTCATACATGAACACCACCTACCCCGGCGCCTACGCCCAACTCGGCATTCGCTTGCCAGCCGACGCCGGCACCTGCGGCTCGATCGCCTCAGGGGGGCAAAACCATCTAATTGATTCGTTTATCGATATCCTGAACAGATTTCCCAACCTGCATTTCTTGATGCGCATCGGCTACGAGATCAGCGATCATACCTGCGGGAGCGCCGGACCGCAGACGTTCAAGGATGCGTTCAATTACATGGCGGCCTATATCAGAGACTCTCAGGGCATCTCCAATGTCTCTTTTGTGTTTCACACCATTCGCGGCGCCAACAACCACAATTTTTACCCGGGCGATACCTATACCGACTGGTATGGCATCTCGCTCTTTAATCACGATATCTGTGTGGAATACGAAGGTTCAACCAATTGCGATCCTTCCAACACCTACGATGCCAACCTCAAGGGCATTTTGGACATGGCCGCCGGAACCGGAAAACCGATTATCATCGCGGAAGCCGCCGCCCAAACCAGTCCGGCACAGATGAACCTGGCTCACTTTGAGAATTGGTTCGGCAGAGCCCGGCAGATCATCGAACAAGACTACGATGTGCGCGCGTTTGTTTATATCAATATCAACTGGGCCGACTACGGCTGGGGCGACAACTGGGGAGACTCCAGAATCCAACACCTTCAAGAGGTACAGACCTATTGGACAACCCACTTCCTGAACAGCGGCCATTACATCAACTACACTGACCTCTAATGAGCAATCGGCCACAAGCGCCTATCCCATCCCATTACCAACTGACTCAGTAGGTCATCAGCGAATAGAA
Source organism: Myxococcota bacterium (assembly GCA_028278265.1). Taxonomy (GTDB): domain Bacteria; phylum Myxococcota_A; class Polyangia; order JAAYKL01; family JAAYKL01; genus JANQET01. The sequence goes on along the minus strand of JANQET010000118.1, from coordinate 36,538 downwards.
AAGGAGCACGATGATCAGGGCGGTGGCGCCCACCGGATAGGTGAGGACCAAGACGGTGCCTTTGACCAGGGTCAGCCATCGATCCTGGCCGAATACGGTGCGCAGGGCAATGAACAAGTAGATGATCATGTAGACGATCAGGCCGGCCACTAAAAGGGCAACGGGAATGTCCAGGTAGGACGAGAGTCCGCCCAGGAACAGCAGCGCCTCAACTGCGAAAAATGCAATGTAGTAAAACGCGTGAAGGTGCAGAAAAAACACCAGATGCTCGAGAAAATAGCGTTTGGAAAACAGGTACAGCAGCTTCATCAACAGCGCCAAGAAGGGCAGTAGGATCAAGAGGGAAGTTGGCAGGCGGCTGATCAAAGCCTTGCGAAACGCCTGGCCTTTGTCCACGGCGATTCGTCGACATTGCTGTTTGACCTTTTCCTTTTGAGTCGCTGAGCTGATCCATCCGGATACATTTCCATCGTCTAAAATTTCGTCGCACGTCTTGACGAATTCATCGGTCGTGAACGGGCGATCCTCATCCTGATCGGTGGTCGAGGGGGCCGGCGATCCTTGAGCTTTCACAGTAGACGCGACGTCTGGCTCGACGGGCTCCCGACTGTCAAAAAGACCGCCCAAAACGAAGAACAGCAAACTGGAGCCGATGTATAGCCGCAACGGCGGGGTGAAGTGTACTCGCTTTCCGCGCAAATAGTCGGCGGTGATTTTGCCCGGTTTGAACAGCAGCGCGACCGCTGTACGCCACATCCTCGAATCGACACTGACCAGGTCCCCCGCCCACTGACCGAAAGTGGACTTAAAGTGGAGCGGCCCCGGCCGGTGGCGTTGGCCACAGTGGGAACAGAATGGTCCGGTGAGAGGCTGCTCACAGTTCATGCACGTCACCGGCTCGGTGCCAGGAGCCATCTTCTCTGTAGTCGCCCCCTCCCGGGGCGCGATCCGTTTTTTTCTTCCCCGTCGCAAAAGCCGACGACGCCACTTGCCGAGCTCGATGGACCGTTTCCAGTGTAATCTCCGTTTGGGGGCCATGACATCTCCGCTGCTGTCGTTCTGCCACGATTGCCTACCAGAAAGAGGATGTAACCACAAGGACGCCCAGATCGTTGGGAAGTCCTCCTGATCGCCCTATTAAAACGCCTCCACAAATATAGCGACACAGGCTGCAATGCGCCATAAAACCAACCAGCGTCATTTGGGTCCGCAATTCTCGACCTCGAACCAAACCTGGACGCTTCTCTTTCACGGATTGGTTTTCACTGCGAAAATCCGCTATAAGGCCAGGTATGTTGATGCTCGTCGTAACTGTGTTGGTGGCCCTGGGCGTTTCGGCCCTCTGTTCAGTGTTGGAAGCGTCGTTGCTCTCTTCGAGCGTGGTGCGACTCACCCGTCGCAAGGAGCTGGGTGGGCGGGCTGCGGCCCGCATGCTGGACATCAAGGAGAATCGCATCGACGATGCCATCAGCGCCATTTTGACTTACAACACCGTGGCGCACACTGTGGGTGCTGCGCTGGCCGGGGCGCAGGCGGCGCGGGTTTTTGGGGAGGTGTGGCTCGGGGTCTTTTCAGGTGTCCTGACCCTTCTCATCTTGGTGTTCACAGAGATCGTCCCCAAAACCGTGGGTGCACGCCACGCGGATCGGTTGGCCGGGTTTTCCGGCGCGGTCATCGCGGCGATGCTACTGCCGCCCATGAAATGGATTCTCTACATCACCCGCGGTCTGACCCATCTGGTCGCTCCCAAAGAGGGCGCTCCTGCCACCACGCGGGGAGATGTGCTCGCCATGGTGAACATCGCCCAGCGAGACGGCGCTCTGGAACAGGATGAATCCACCCTCCTGTCCAACATGCTCCGATTCGATGACATCCCCATCCGAGACGTGATCACCCCCCGCACGGTGGTGGCGATGTTCGATGAAGAGAGTACCATCGAACAGATATTGGCCGACGAGTCGGCCGCAGCCTTCAGTCGATTCCCAACCTACACCGGGACGGAAGACAATATCACCGGCTACGTGGTTATCCGCGATCTCCTGCAGGCAGTGGTGGCTGGGCGCGGAAAAAACGAGTCCATCAAAGTCTGTAAACGCCCCCTCCTGATATTGATGGACACCATCACCGTAGGGGATGCACTCAAGCGGTTCATGAAGGAGCACGCCCACATTGCCGCGGTGGTGAACGAATACGGAGCGCTGGCAGGCATCGCCACATTGGAGGACTTGTTGGAGACTGTGCTCGGCGCGGAGATTGTAGATGAGTTCGATACAGCAGTAGACCTGCGACAAGTGGCGTTTCAGCTACGGGATCGACGCCTGGCGAGAATGGGGATTACACTGGATAAACCGGAGGAGTGACGGAAACGGACGCTCTTTCTCTGTTTGGAGAGCTCCTCAACCGTTCCATCGAAGAGCCCAAGCTTTTTCATCATTTGCTATTATCACTGTTGCTGGCTTCGTTCAACAGGTGTTGGGAATACTCCGATGGGGCATCGGCGTTGGGTCGGGTGCAGGACAACAACTGAGAAAACAGCGGAGGTATACATTATGAAACATCATATCTGGCTCATCGGACTCCTGCTACCCCTGGCCTGTTCCACTCCACCTAAAAACCAAGCCACCGGCGTCATACCCAAGGCACCCGGTATCAAGCCGACTGGATCGGCGAATCTGGCCGCTGTTTTTGGTGAGACCGAAGGTACGTTTGTGTTTTACGATTTGAACAACAACCGCTATATCCGCCACAACTCCACTCGCGCGGCGCAGCGTTTCTCGCCCTGCTCCACTTTCAAAATTCCCAATTCGCTTATCGCCTTGGAGACTGGAGCAGTGGCCGACGCGGATTCCGTGATTGAATGGGATTCGAAAAAATATCCAAAGAAACCCGGCTGGGATACCCACTTGGCACCTTGGGGAATACACTGGGATCGGGATCACTCCTTGAAGTCGGCTTTTGCGCAGTCGTGTGTCTGGTACTATCAGGAGCTGGCCCAGTGCATTGGTTCGGAGAAAATGGCTCGCTATCTCGAAAAATTCGTTTATGGGAACAACGATATCAGCGGTGGTATCGATCGGTTCTGGCTCGAGAGCAGCATGAAAATTTCCGCAGATGAACAAGTAGAATTTTTGAAGCGGCTCTACTTCGAAAACCTGGGAGTGTCCGACCGCGCAACCTCGGTCGTTAAAGCGATCATGGTACGCGAAAAAGAAACCAGCTACTCAATCAGCGCAAAGACCGGGTTCTGCGCCGGACCAGACGCCCCACCGGTGGCCTGGTATGTCGGGTTTGTCGAAGCCCATGACAACATTTATTTCTTTGCGTTGAATATCACCGGAAAAGACACCGACCAGCTACCCCAGAAAAGAATCGAGCTCACCAAAAAGGCGTTGGTTGAACTAGAGGTGCTGCCGCCAGATGCGCTGTAGTCGCCGGCAGTTCGTCGCAAATGCTTGTTAACCTCAATGTTTCACTATTTTACGCTGTATCTCTCGATGGCAGTTTTACAGGATCCGGTGGTTCGACGAGGATCATGAAACAGATCTATCATTTGGAAACCCGTTTTTCGCATCAGCGCTTCGGAGGCCCTGTTTTCCTCGTGACGCTTAGCGTATATGCTACGCACTCCTTTATCCGCAAGTTCAGCTTTTGCGCGCTCAAGCAACCGGGTTCCGATTCCACACTTGGCGAAATCCGGATGGGTGAGGGCCTCCACAATATAGCCGGTGGGCTCTTGCTTTGATGCCTCTGATTCGTATTCAACATAGAAGCTACCTATGGTGAATGACACCATACCCACAATCCTATTTTCATCAAATGCGAGCTGCGCATACGCCTTTCCAGAGGCAATACTATCCAGATGCTTCTCTAGGTCCTCTCTGGGAAACACGTTCCATTGCGTCGTGCCATAGTCGATCACCAGTCGCCTTATCTCGTCAATATCTGCAGGTGTCCCGTTCCGTATCAAAATATTATTCAACATTTCTGTTTCTAAGCTCAAAGCACAGACCTCTAGGTTGTAATGCCACTCACTAACCAACGGCAAATTAGCACGGCGCTGTCGCCATGTCGAGCAGCAGCCACTTTGCTCAAGCACGGACAATTCCCCAATAAATACAGCTAAATTGGTGCGTATCAAATCATCGATGTGTTTGCTGCGAGGTCTCTTATTCCAGATGAGGAAGATTGAGAAGAAACCCAGTATTTACCAATTACATTCCTTTTCCCGTTTTTAGAAGGCGAACAGCGTTCCCTGGACTATCCGAGTCGACGCGCAGCACTGGTCGAGGGTCAAATAGGTGCCATCCACTTGACCACCTTTTGTGCGATACTCACGCGCGTGTTCTTCTGACCAGAAGAATAGGCACTTGCGTCAGTATCCATTTAGGATGTTGGGCTCCTGGAACCGATTCCAGTCGACGTCAGGCTCGAAGACCAACAGCGATGGGCTCCCCGTCAGAATCCGATAGTTCAGATCACTGTCGATAACCACTTTGATGGCGTTGTCGCTGTTCGCACAGGCCGAATTGATCTCCACCTCGAGGGGGGCGTTCCGCAATTGCCCTTGCACGAAGGGGGTCGCTATCGCGTCCTCTGCTCAGGCGGCTTCCAGACGCTCTCCCGTGCTAAACGTCAGGTGATGGCCGGTCTGCTCGACCGTCACCGGGAAGGCCCAGGACACCTCTTTTCCGCCGTGGCGGACGAGAAAGAACAGGTTTCGCTCCAGATCACTGACGATGGACATCGTACGCTGAAGAGGAATACCGAGTGCATCCGAAATGGTGCTCACTGCGATCGGCTGATCCATCCGGGGGAGCTCCCGGACGACGAAATTGCGCACCTGGTGATGCTCGTCCGACATGAAGTTCAAGCGCTTGCTGATGACTCCAGGAGCCGACTTCAGCTCCTCTTCCCATTCGGCCTGGGGTATCCTGCTGATGGCGCGACCACGCCCGATCAACACATAGTTAGACATTCTTCATCCTTTTACCAAGTTAATGGCTTCTGTTGGTTTTGGGGCAGTTTCGCAGGGGGGATTAATCGCTCCAACCATTACACCTATGTAACTTGGTAACATGGTAATGTCAAGCACCCTACTCTCAACCGTTCAATTCTCGCTTGACAGTATATATATTTAACACGTATAATATTTATGTTTGTTTCTAGGGCAAACTAAATATTATCCATCCTCGCCTCCCACCTCGCCCAGCCGAGGGGTCGCGAAACAACTCAGGCGTAAAAGATGACAATTTATAAACAATTACAGACATTTGCGGCATCGATAGGGCTCCATGTGACTTTGGTCTTGTCGCTTGCCACCTGCAGCGTTGACAAGCAAAATGAAGGAGACAGCTGTACTGTCGACAACGACTGCCCGAATAACCAGATCTGTGATGATACCGGCACATGCATCGATCCTGTGGACGGTGGAGACGCGGACAGCGACAGCGATGCGGATGCGGACGCAGATTCCGATTCAGACAGCGACGCGGACAGCGATTCAGACAGCGACGCGGACAGCGATTCAGACAGTGATTCAGACAGCGATTCAGACAGTGATTCAGACGCCGACACGGATAGTGACTCCGATGCCGACTCGGACACCGATCCGGATCTGCCCGTTTACTTCAAGATAACGGCCAAACACAGCGGCAAGAGCCTCGATGTATCGGGATTCTCCACAAGCGACGGTGCTTCCATCCAGCAGTGGGAGTACCTGGGCCAAGAAAACCAGAAGTGGCGCCTAATCGAACAAGGTGATGGGTATGTCTCGATTGTCTCCAAGTTCAGCAAAAAATGCCTCACCGTGGGTGATCCCGCCCTGGACAACGGCGCCGATATCCACCAATGGCACTGCCAGGATCAAGAGAATCAGAAATGGCGCATCGAGCCCTTGGGCGACAGTTACAATCGGATCATCTCCAAGGTCAGCGACAAATGCGTAGATGTGATGGAGAGCTCCCACGACAATGGCGGCAACGTGCACCAGTGGGAGTTTCTGGACACGGACAACCAGAAGTGGAAGCTGGAGCAAGTGCCGGTTACATCTGGGAACCCGATTATCAACCACATCTTCACGGCCGATCCCTCGGCCCATGTCTGGGGTGACGGCAAGCTGTGGCTCTATCCCTCTCACGATCCGGACAACGCCGGATACTGGGAGATGGTGGATTATCACATCTTCTCCACCACCAACATGGTGGACTGGGAGGATCACGGCATCGCCCTCCACGCCAGCGACGTGAGCTGGGGAGATCCCTACCTGTACGCCCCGGACTGCCAGTACAGAGACGGCACCTACTACCTCTACTTCCCCAAGACCGAAGGCCATATCGGGGTGGCCACCAGTGATGTGCCCCAGGGGCCGTTCATCGACGCCCTGGGTGAACCCCTGGTCGAGCGGACCGACTGCCCGGATGTGGAGCGGGTGTTTGACCCGGCGGTCTTCATCGATCCGGCAGATGATCAGGCGTACCTGGTCTTTGGCGGTGGATCCGGCGGTGATGACGCGAGGATCGTCATCCTCAATGAGAACATGGTCGAGCTCGATGGCCCCATTGAGCGCATCGACAACGTACCCAACTATTTCGAGGCGCCCTGGTTGCACGAGCGCGACGGAAAGTACTACTTTTCCTACTCGGCCAATCATGGGGGACACTGCACTATCGACTACGCCATGGCCGACCACCCCATGGGCCCCTACACCCACAAAGGCACGATTCTGGATGCCGTGCCCTTCTGGACCAACCATCACTCCATCGTTGAATACAAGGGTGAATGGTACATGTTCTATCACATCGGCGTGAACAGCAACTACACCCGGCGGGTATGCGTGGATTACCTCGATTACAACGCCGACGGCACTATCCAGAAGGTCGTTCAAACAAACGAGGGCGTCGATCCTGTCTACTAGCGGGGTGATTTAGGCCGAATACAAAATTCACCCCTACAGACGTTCTCGCCCCTACTCGTCCAATACCATCTCAATCGCCCCGTGGGGGCAGTAGTTGGCGCAGAGGCCGCAGCCCTTGCAATAATTGAGATCAAAGACGAGTGCGTTGGTCTCTTCATCCCTTAGAATGCAGAGGTCGGGACACATCAGTTGGCAGACTTCGCAGTAGTGGCAGGGGCTGGAGACGGTGCAGCGTTGGGCTTCGGCCTTGGCTGCCTCTAAATCCAACGTCGGCTCGGCCTCGGCAAAGGTGGCCACTCTTTCCACCGCCGCGGGGAGCTTGGGTCTGACTCTCTTGTCGCCGATGATCTGACAGGTATCGAATCGCTCCATTTATTCCTCCCATCCCTGCGGGACGATTAGGCCCCTTGCCGCGAAGATCGGGTGGTGCGGTTGACTCGCTTCTTGGAACTTCTGGTCCACCTCGCACCTGGCGCAGTCGTAGTTGTTGGGACACAGGGCACCGATCATCAGCCCCATCAGGTTGTAGCGGCATTTTCTGTCAGTCGCCGGTTGTTTCCGTAGGATGTTGACCGCGATGCTCTCCATATCAATCGCCCCTGTTGGACAAACCGACGCGCAGGCGCCGCAACCAATGCACGAATCGGCGATGACATCATCGAATGGGACCTTGAGCCCCTTGCCATCTCCTCTGCCGGTCATCGTGATTGCGCTGGCCCCGACCACATCTTCGCAGACCCTCGAACAGAGACCACAAACAATGCAATTTTTGCGATTGGCCGGTGGCTTGTCCGCCTTGAAGGCAGGGGTTTGTACCCCATGGCCTCTGGCGAGCCCCTTGATCCGCATCGCCTCGGGCGCGATTCCCAAAAGCAACTCCAGCACCATCTTGCGGTGGGTCTTGATCTGATCGGTGACCGTGGTCACCTCGATACCGTCGAGCACCTCATAATTGCAGGAGGTGGTGATCTTGGTGCGACCGTTGCGTTTGACTTCAACCAGGCACAAGCGACACGCCCCATAGGGCTTGAGATGGGGATGGTGGCAGAGTGACGGAATCTCGGCTCCGTTGCGATTGGCCACGTCCAACAAACTCTCACCCGTTTCGGCAGTTACCTTCTTTTTGTCAATGGTTAGAGAAAGCGCCATTATTTTGCCTCCCTCTTGGCGGCCAAATCCCGTTCGATCGCCTCGGCAGCCAACCGTCCGGTGGCCATCGAGTCCACAACCGTCGCCGCTCCGGTGGCCGTTTCGCCCGCGGCGTACCATCCGGGCCGACCCAGTTTGTACTCACCACAGACCTTGAGATTGCCCAGCAAGCCCCAGCCGATCTCCTCGAACTCGGGCTGATTGGCCTTGTCGGGACGCCGGTTCTCCATGGCCTCGACAAAAACAACGGCACTCAACTTTTCGGCCTTGCCGCTGCGCCCTCCGGTCGGACGCCCTACCCCATCGGCCGGTCCGACAAACACCTTGTTGACCGTCACCGACTCGATAACGCCATTGCCCTCCACCGCTGTGGCGCGAAACTCGGGCTTGAGCTCGACCCCTTCGCTCTTGGCCAGCGCGACCGCATCGGGTCCTGCGGGCCACAACTCGAGTGGGGTTGAATGGACCACCGTCACCGGAGACGCACCGAGGCGCAACGCCGTCCGCGCCGCCTGCAACGCCGCTTGACCACCGCCCTGAACGACCACCGGTCCCTCAATGCGATCCTGACGCTTATCCGCGTTGCAACAGAATTCGGTCGCTGCGGTGGCCCCTTCCAGCTCTGCCCCCTTGACGGCGGGCCTGGCCGATCGGGGCGCGCCGGTGGTCACCAGCACGGCGTCGTACTCTTTTTCGACCTCCTCCCAACTCATGTCCTTGCCCACGCGTACACCGAGGCGCAAATCCACCCCCATCTTTTCGAGGTTGGCCACATCCTTGGCCACCATTTCCCGGGGCAGCACGAACTCGGGGATCACGTCGACGAGCATCCCGCCGGCCACCTCGTTGGCTTCGAGCACCGTGGCCTGCAGTCCGAGCTGAATCAGCCGGTGCGCCGCGGCCAGTCCCGCCGGTCCTCCACCGATGATCGCCACCTTGGGTGCCGACGTTTTGACAGCGCTCTTGGGGGGGTCGACTTGATCCACCACGTTCACCGCAAATCGCTTGAGCCCGCGAATATCGACCCCTTCGTCGATCCCTGCCCTGGAGCAGGCGCGCATGCAAGACGCGATGCAGGCCCGGCCACAAACCGAAGGCAGGGCGTTGGTTTGGCGAATCACCGCCGCCGCGCCGGCCATATCCTCTTTGGCAATTGCCGAGACATAGGTCGGCACATCCTGGCCCAAGGGACAGGCGAGTCGACAGGGGGGCAGGTCAGTGGGTTTCCCCTCGTACGGGCGATTGGTGAACAGGGCCCCGCGCAGGGAACCGTGCTCATCGCTCAATTCGGTGAAGACCGCTGCCGGGCACTGGTGGGTGCAACCGCCGCAGGTAAAGCATTTGTTCTGATTGTACTCCGGTATGTGAGTGCGTCCGCCAGCCATTACGCCCCCTTCCCGGCTTCTTGGGCCATCTCTTTGCCAATCTCGAGCGCGCGAATATTGTTCTCGCGAAACTTCTTGGACAGGTTGCGATCGATCGCTTCAATCATATCCTTGGTCGATACCAACCCGGTCACCTCGGCCAATCCGGCCAACATGATCAGGTTGGAGGCCTGCGCCCCACCAAAAACCTTGATCGCCGTATCGGTTGCCGCGACGCCCACTTGGGTCACCCCTTCGAGCTCAACCGGTTTGACGAAGAACGGGTCGTAAACCACCACCCGGGCCTCCCGCTTGCCCACCGCAAATTTGTCGTAGGTGAGCTGGGAAATCGCAATCATGTAGTCCGGTTTTTCCACCTCGGGAAAATCAATCGGTTGGTTGGAAATCACCACATCGGAGGTCGCCACGCCGCCGCGCATGGCCGCACCATAGCGTGCTGACTGAGTCACCCAAGCGCCCGAAGCCACCGCAGATTCGGCGAGGATGATGCCTTGAATGATCACCCCCTGCCCGGCCTCACCGGCGATCAGCACTTGGTACTTGCCGTTGGACTGAGTTTTCTTTTGATCTGTCATGCCACGAACTCCCCTATCGCAAAGTGATGCAGCCGTGTCTCTTCGTCCATTGCCTCGGCTTCGGCGGGTGTGACACACAGGGACTCAACCGTGCTGTACAGTTTCTTCAGGTTGGCCATCTGATTGCGCCGACCGAATTGGGTCGGACAGGGGCTGACCGCGTCGACAAAGGTGAACCCGTCCTGGCGCAACGCCTTCTCGATGGCATCGATCAGCTTGCGCGGTTGGGTCACCGGGTAGCGTGCGGTGTAGCGGGCTCCGGCTGCGCTGACCAGCTTGCACAGGTCAAACGGCCGATAGATGTTGCCCCCGGGATCAGTAGATGACTTGGCGCCGACCGGGGTGGTCGAAGCGGTCTGACCACCGGTCATGCCGTAGATCTGGTTGTCGGCGCAGATCACGGTCAGATCGACGTTGCGCCGCGCCGCGTGGATCAGGTGGTTGCCGCCAATGGAGGTCAGGTCCCCGTCGCCGGAAACGACAATCGTCTTGAGCTTGGGGTTGGCCAGCTTGGCCCCGGTGGCAAAGGCCACCGCGCGACCGTGAAGCGTGTGCAGGGTATCAGTGCCGATATTGGGACTGGGTATCCAGGCCGCACAGCCGATACCGGAGACGAAGAGCAGATCCTCTTTTTTGACACCGATGCGATCGACCGCCCTGAGCACCGCGCCCAGCAGAATGCCGTGCCCGCACCCGGGACAAAACGCCGTGCCGGCCAGTCCCTCGCGCAGGTATTTCTCCATTGCCCGACTCATGACAGCTCCTCCTCCACGTATTCGATCAACTCTTCGGGTTCCAGCACATACCCGTTGGTCTTGTTGATCTGATGGACCGGCGCTTGAGAATACCCACGCGCCACCGAGGCCATCATGCCCTTGTTCAGCTCGGGGACGATCAACGCGCGCACCTGCTTGCCCACCTCGGTGATCTGTTTTTCGGGAAACGGCCAGAGGGTTCGGGTGCGCAGCAGGCCGGCCTTGACCCCTTTTTCGCGAAGACGGCGCACTGCGGCGACTGCCGTACGGGCCGAGATGCCAAAGGCGAAGAAGGCGATTTCCGCGTCATCGAGGAAGTACTCCTCGGTTTCCACGATATCGTCCACATGATCCATCGTCTTGCGCATCAGGCGCGTGACCAGGTTGTTGTGCACGTCCGGGTCGTCCACTTTGCGGAACCCCTGGGGGTTGTGGGTTGAACCGGTGACCATCAATGAGGCGCCGTCGCCAAAAGCGGGCATCACCGGTACCCCGTCCGGGGCATCGTGACCAAAGGGCATCCCCTCCCCTTCCCGCACGCGATCGACGATTTCGAACTCCTCGTAAATCTCGATATTTTCGCGGGCGTGGCCAATCGCTTCGTCGGTGGCCAAAAAGACGGGCACTCGGTACTTTTCGGCCAGGTTGAAGCTGCGAATGGTCAGGTCATACAGCTCTTGAACCGACCAGGGAGCCAGGGCTATTGGGTAGTAGTCGCCGTGGGAACCGTACTTGAACTGCATCACATCCCCTTGGGCCACGTGGGTCGCCTGCCCGGTCGCCGGGCCGGCGCGCTGCACATCGACTAGTACTAGGGGGGTTTCAGTAAAGTAGGCGTAACCGAGACCTTCTTGCATCAGGCTGAAGCCGGGACCGGAAGTGGCGGTCATGGCCTTGGCCCCGCTCCAAGAGGCGCCGATCACTGCGCAAATGGAGGCGATTTCGTCTTCCATTTGAATGAAGGTTCCGTTGTTTTCCCTGAGCAGTTGGGCGATCCGCATCATCACTTCACTGGATGGCGTAATCGGATAGCCGCCAAAAAAGCGGCATCCCACGCGAATCGCCGCTTCAGCCACCGCCACATTACCCTGCATCAGAGTTTGCGGAGGCTTTTTGGGGTCAACACTTGGGGGCATCATCTTCTCCTTTTGGCTGATCGCTTACATATTTCTAATAACTCTACGGTTCTCCTTTATAATCCCCATTGACAATCAAAAGTCAGGTGAGAAGCTCCCCCTTGAAAAGGGGGCTGGGGGGATTTTGACCTCCCCAAAGCGCTGCTCAAGAGACGAAATCCCCCTAACCCCCTTTTTCAAAGGGGGAATGGGGGATCCCGACCCGACAGTGTTTCCCTGACAAAGCACTAAGCCACGCGCACCGAACCGTACTTGCAGACATCCTCGCAGATGCCGCACTTGATGCATTTTTCCTGTACGATGGTGTGTGGTTTTTTCTTGGTTCCCAATATGGCATCCTGCGGACAACGCTTGCCGCAGACCAAACAGCCGGTGCACACTTCTTCGTCGATCGTGTAGGTGATCAGCTCTTTGCACACGGCGGCCGGACATTTGCGATCTTTCACATGCGCTTCGTATTCCTCGCGGAACAGTTTGAGCGTCGAGCGCACCGGGTTGACCGCGGTCTGGCCCAGGGCGCAGAGCGACCCGACTTCCACCGTATCGCAGAGTTGTTGGATGAGCTCCAGCGTCTCCATCGTGCCCTTGCCCTCGGTCACGTCGGTCACCAGCTCGTGCAGGCGCTTCACACCCTCGCGGCAGGTCGTGCACTTACCGCAGCTCTCGAACTTCAAGAAGCCCAGGAAGTACTTGGCCACGTCCACCATGCAGTTCCGCTCGTCCATCACGATCATGCCGCCAGAGCCCATCATCGAGCCCTCTTCCCATAGGGTGTCGAAGTCCACCGGCAGGTCGAGCTTTTCCTTGGGCAGGCAGCCGCCGGACGGGCCGCCGGTCTGCACGGCTTTGAACTCTTTGCCGCCGGGGATGCCGCCGCCCACGTCAAAAATGATCTGACGCAACGTCATGCCCATCGGCGCCTCGACCAGGCCGGTGTTGTTCACCTTGCCGACCAACGAGAAAATCTTGGTCCCCGGCGACCCCTTGGTCCCAATCGAGGTGTACCACTTGGAGCCCTTCTGCACGATCAGCGGCACATTGGCCCAGGTCTCCACGTTGTTCAGGTTGGACGGCTTGTCGTTCAAGCCCGAGATCACCGTGTGAATGTGCTTGGCCCGCGGTTCGCCCACCTTCCCTTCGATCGACGCCATCAGCGCGGTGGACTCGCCACAGACGAAGGCCCCGCCGCCCCGGTTGATCTTGATGTCGAAGTTGAGCCCTGTACCCAGGATGTTCTCACCCAGAAAGCCCTTTTCCCGGGCCTGCTGCAGGGCGATGCCCAGCCGCTCCACCGCCAGGGGATACTCGTGGCGCACGTAGACGTACCCTTCGTCCGAACCGATGGTGAACGCGCCGATGATCATCCCTTCGATCACCGAATGGGGGTTGCCCTCCAGGATCGAGCGATCCATGAACGCGCCCGGGTCGCCCTCGTCCGCGTTGCAGATCACGTAGCGTTTGTCGGATTCGGCGTTGCGGCAGGTCTCCCATTTGCGCCCCGCCGGGAAGCCGCCGCCACCGCGGCCGCGCAATGTCGACGCCTTGACCTCTTCGAGCACTTTTTCCGGTCCCACCTCGAACGCCTTGACCAGCGCCGAATACCCGTCCAAGGCAATGTAGTCGTCGATCGAACAGGGGTCGATGTGACCGTTCATGCCCAGGATCATCCGGTTCTGATATTTATAGAATGGAATGTCCTTTTCGTACTTGTACTTCTCGCCGGTCGACGGATCGTCGTACAGGTGGTCCTCGATGATCTCCCCGTTCTTGATGGTGCGTTCGACAATGTCGGCCACCGCGTCGGGCTGCACCCGCTGGTACAGAATTCCCTCGGGCTGAAACACCACCAACGTGCCCCGCTCACAAAAACCGTGACACCCCGTGGCCCGGATCTTCACCTCATCGGACAGGCCCGCTTTTTCGAGCTCTTCGGCAAACGCGGCCACCACCTTGTCCGAACCGTACGCCTTGCACCCGGTCCCCGCGCAAATGGCCAGAAACCGCTGATTCTCCGGTCGATGCTTCTTCTGTTCTCCCCGATACGACTCGAGCTCTTTAGCGCTTGCGATTTTCGACATCATTTATCTCCTCCGGCATCTCCTTTGGCCGAGGCTTTCTGCATCTTCTTGACCAGCTTGCCCAAGCGTCCCGAGGTCATCGTGCCGTGATACTCCCCGTCGATGATCACCAGCGGACCCAGCGCGCAGGCGCCGACACAGTTGACCTCTTCGATGGTGAACTGCAGATCCTTGGTCGTCTCGCCTGAGGCGATATCGAGATCCCGCTCCAGCTCCTCCACCAAGCGGGTCGCCCCCCGCACGTGGCAGGCCGTGCCCATGCAGACCGTACAGATGTGTTTGCCCCGCGGCTCCAGGTGAAACGACTCGAAAAAGGTCGCCATCTGATACACCCGGGCAATCGGCACGCTCAGCTGCGAAGCGATGCGGTCCATCGCCTCCCGCGGCAAGTACCGCTCCTGGTCCTGGACATCCTGCATGATGGCCAACAGCGCCGACGGCGCCTTGTCGTACCGATCGATGATCGCGTCTATTCTATTCATCTCCATCGCGCTCCTCCTGCGACATGCGGACCTTGAGTTGTAGCTTTCGATAGTCTTGGCGAATGCGTGCTTGAATACTATCGATCAGGTCATCCGTCAAATGTCGGAACCGACCCTGGGGTTTGAGATAATCGCGGACCGGCCGAAGATCGCCCTCTTCGTGGGTCATGCGGTATACGCCGTTTTCGACCTCGTAAAGCGGGAAAATTCCCGTCTCAGTGGCCAGACGCCCGATTTGAACCGCCAGCTCGGGGCGCATGCGCCACCCCGTGGGACACGACGAGTACACGTGAACGTACGCCGGCCCAGGAGTTGCGGCGGCTTTTTGCACTTTTTGAAACATATCGAACGGATAGCTCGGGTTGACCGTCGCCACATAGGGTACGTTGTGCGCGGCGATGATCTCGGGCATGTTCTTCTTCCAGGTCTGTTGTCCGGTGCTCGCCTTGCCCGCCGGGCTGGTGGTGGTCGAGGCGCCCAAGGGGGTCGCGCTGGACCGCTGGATACCCGTGTTCATGTACGCCTCGTTGTCGTAGCAGACGTAGACCATGTCGTGACCGCGCTCCATCGCGCCGGAGAGCCACTGCAGGCCGATATCCGCGGTCGCGCCGTCCCCGCCGTACCCGACGAAGTTGATCTTGCGCTTGGGATACTTGCCCTTGCGCATCAGCGCTTTGTAACCAGCTTCGATACCAGAGGCGACCGCCGCCGAGTTTTCAAAAGCGACGTGAATCCACGGCACCTTCCAGGCCGATTCGGGATAGGGGGAAGAGATGATCTCCATGCATCCCGTGGCCGAGGCGACGATGGTATTTTTGCCGAGTGCTTTATGAACCAAACGCATGGCCAGGACCTCGCCGCACCCCTGGCAGGCGCGGTGTCCAGAGCCGAGATAGTCTACCTTGGGCAGGAGACGGGCTGCGTAAACGTTATATTTCTCCATGATGCCCTCCTCTGACCTGAATCAATTCAAATGGGGGAACCTGTTCGCCGTTGAGCACGGCCTTGGCCTTGCCCAGTGCTTTGTCGAAATCGTTGAAGTCCACGTCGCGCCCGCCCAGGCCGGCGACACATTCGACGATGGGGATGCGCGGCTCGTCCTCGTACAAGTTGTACTTGATCTCCTGAGCCACCGGACCCCCCGGACCGCCCGGTGAAAAATGCCGGTCGATCACTGCCAGCGCCTTGGCGCCCTTGATCGCCTTCTTGAACTCTTCTATCGGAAGCGGCCGCCACAGACGGAACCGCACCAAGCCGACCTTCTCGCCGGCCGCGCGCCGCTCGTCGACCCAGCTCATCGCGGTCTCCGAGATACCACCCATGGTGATCAACATCACCTCGGCGTCCTCGGTTTTGTAGGTCTCGACCGGTTTGTACTGCCGGCCGAACTGCTTGCCGAACTCGTCGAAGGTCTCGAGAATCGGGCCGTAAGAGCGACGAATCGCCGCTTCGGCCGCCATCTTCGATTCGGTGTAGACCGTGGGCATGCCCACCGGCCCCATGGTGATCGGGTTGTCCACGTCGAGCCGCTGCTGGGGCTCGTAATCGGGGAGGAACTTCTTGACTTCGTCCCGGTCCAGCATCTCAATCGGCTCGATCACATGGCTGAGGATAAAGCCGTCAAAGTGCACCATCACCGGCAACAGGACCCGCTTGTCCTCACCGATTTTATGGGCCTGGACCACCAGGTCGGCCGCTTCCTGGCCGTTCTCGGCGAATATTTGCACCCAGCCCACATCCCGCTCGGTCATCACGTCCGAATGGTCGTTCCAGATGTTGATCGGGGCGGACAGGGCTCGGTTGGCCACCACCATTACAATAGGCAGGCGCAGCGACGAAGCGATGAACAGCACCTCGTGCATCAGGGCCAAGCCCTGGCTCGCCGTGGCGGTAAAGGTTCGTGCGCCGGCCGCTGCCGTGCCGCAACAGGCGCTCATCGCCGCGTGCTCGGATTCCACCGGAATAAACTCGGCATCCAGCTCCCCTTCGGCCACAATCTCGGACAGGTGCTCGACCACGTGGGTCTGGGGTGTGATCGGATAGGCGGCAATGCAATCCACATCACAGGCAGCAGCTGCTTCGGCAATGGCGATGGAGACTTCAACTCCTTTGCGTTCACCCATTACTCTTTCTCCTCTTCCATCTCAATGCAGCCGGTCCAGCACTCGACCATGCAGATGGAGCAGCCCTTGCAGTACTCCATGTCTGCCAGGGGCAAGCCGTCGGCCTGCATGGTGATGCAGCCTTCTGGACAAAATATCGAACAAACGCCGCATTTAACACATTTATCAAAGTCCCAAATCGGGCGACTGGAGCGCCAGTCCCCGGTGCGATTGTACCTGGCCGAACCCGGGTCGGTGACCGCGGTCCCAAGCGCCAACTCCTGCCATCTGGGGGTTTCAGATTGCTTGGTCACTTTAGCCTCCTTCTACTCGTCGATGACGCATTCGTCGAACGCGCGCTTAAAAGCCTTGATGTTGCCCCCGGCGATGCGTCCGAAGCGGTTTTGAATCTGTTCGACGAGCAAATCAACATCGACCAATCCCGTGGCCTTGACCAACGCGCCGAGCATGGTCGTGTTGGTGATCACCCGGCCGATCTCCTCGGCGGCAATGCGATTGGCATTGACCGTGACCAACTTGCCCTTGAGATCAAACTCTTTTCTGAGGGTCGCGGCATTCTTGCTGCTGTTGACGACCTGCACCCCGGACTCGGCCAGGCCCAATGACGTGTTCACAATCCGCAATATGGACGGATCGAGCACAATGACGTTATCCGGTTTACTGACGACTGTCCGAACTCGTATCGGTTTGTTATCTATCCGCGCAAAGGCAACCACCGGGGCGCCCCGTCGCTCGGGCCCAAAGCTCGGAAATGCTTGGGCATATCTGTCCTGAGCGATCGCAGCTTGCGCGAGAAGTTCCGCCGAGGTAACAGCCCCTTGGCCACCGCGGCCGTGAAATCGAATCTCGACCATCTCTCCTCCTGATCAACAGTTAAGGGTTATCTCTCGAAAACGCGATAAACCCGTTTGATTTCGTGTCTTGTAAGCAGTTCTATCTTTTTAAAAAACCAATAAAATCTAATAAATAACAAAACTGAAGTGACGAATTTACACTGACCGCCCAGGGTATCAAGTAAAAAAAGCCAAAATCGTCGCCAACTTCCATTTTTGTTAAAATATTTAAGTAAAGACGGACTAAGTTCATCATCATGGAAATTATTGTTGACGTTTCGTGCCGGAATACAGGGATAACCTGCCGGATTGCCCCAAATTCACGACTTAGTTTCTATTCCGAAGTAATTTCGCAATGGCGAACGCTGCGGGCAGTGGGGGCGCACCGAAGACCGCGGTCATATTCGGTTATATTCGGTTATATAAGGAGATACAAATATAATTAAATGACTGGTTTGTGCCGGTGCACCCAACACCGGCGCAGGGGGGGTGAGGTCAGCGGGTGAGGTTACAGCAATCCGGGTCGTCCCAGGCGCAACGCCTCCACTACCTGGCGCTGGGGAAGACTGCCGAAGAACTTGGACTGGCCCCGCTGCTTGAGCTGGATGGCGTTTTCCGGATTGATCGTCTTGAGTCGGGGATCGTTGGTCAGCCGTTCGATATCGAGCTCGAACCCGGGATGGGCCAAATCGATGCCGGGCAGGTCCAACACGACTACCGCCTCGTCGAGGGGGGCGATCTCCAAATCGTATCCGGTTTCCGGATGGTGCGCACTGCGTCGAATGAACGGATTTTCAAATGCCCCCGCTGCGATTGGCTTGCCGTTGACCGTCGCAGTGTAGACAAACTCACCGACCGGTTTCTCTAGCCGGCCGCGACCGCGGGTTTCCAGTGCGTTGAGCACCTCGACCCGGCCATCACTGGTCAGCCGAACGGCGAGTCGAACATTGACGTCCATCGTCTCGCGCGTTTTGTCAAACGATTCCGCCTGCTGTGTCATCTCCAGTGCCTGATCCGCTTCGCCGATCACGCCGCTGGCCATGTCGCTTTCGTCGGTACAGGCGAGCAACATTGGAACGAGCAGGGCGATTATATACTTTTGCATGGCATACCTCCTCACCAATCACTGGGGCTATGGGTTTTGGATCGCTCGAAAGGTCAGCACACTGGATGCGGCCCCGTTGTGCTTGGCCGGTACGGTGCATTGAAAGTAGAAATGGCTCCAGGTGTAGGGATCGCTGATCTCGGGCAGATTGATGATTTGGTAGCCGGTCTGTGCCCCATTCGAACAGACAGCGGCGCTCTGCTTGGTCGCCCCACCGGGATTGCGCGACTTGGCGCGACAACAGACATTCAATGTCGGATGACGATCGACGACCCAGACGCTGCCCCGGAACTTCTTGCTGAACGTCCCGTCGGTCGTTTGGCGATCCGCCGGGCAGATCATCGTCATCCAGTTGTTGGTGTTGTTGTAGGCATTCCCTGCGGTGTTCACCGTCGCCGCACCGGTCGTGGCCACGCACATCGATCCCGGCGCATTGTCGATTTGGGCAACCGCCAAGTTGGCCGTCACCACTATTCCGAGCATCAGGGTGATTTGATAAATTCTCTTTAGCATCTTTTTTTCTCCTCTATTTCAACTGTTAAAATCGGTCCTGGCCCACGCGATAGGTCAGAATCTCCGAACGTATATTGTTGTGCACCGGCGGAAGCTTGCAGAGCACTTCCACATGGCTCCAGGTGTAGGGATCGTTCACCTTGGGAAAATCGAGCCGCAGCATCTGGTAGCCAGCGCTGCTGGCTTCACTACACGATTCAACCCCGTCTCTGATCGCACCGCCCGGGTTCCGGGTGCGCACGCGGCAACAAACGTCTTGATCGGGATGGCGATCCTTGACCCAGGCAAACCCGAAGAAATAGGTGCTGAACAGTCCGTTCAGGTGCACCCGTTTGGCCGGACAAACCGCCCAGCGGGAGACGGTCCACGGGTTTTGCACGTGGGCATAGGTGTTGTAAGCCAACTGGGCGTACGCCCCTTTGCACAGGGCACCGGGGTAGTTGGCCACCGCCATATAGTCGGCGTAACTGTCGCGGTAGGGGGCGGTAGAGGTGCTCCACTCCCGTTCACACACCGGGCAGAATTCACCCGAGCCTCTCATCCGGCAGTTGTGCACCGGGCGATAGATGCCGAACTCGGCGTACCGACAGCCCTCGAACATGCCCACATAATCATCCGGATCCATCGTCGTGGCGTCATATATCGTCGGCAGATCGACGCCTGGTGCAAGCAAGTCAGACCAATACACGCTGGACTGATTCAGCACTGTCGAGCAATTCTTGTGGTTGTGATACCCACCGGACCAGGTCTTGCCGGAGACCCAATACTCATCGCTCAGTCCGGGAACCATGTGTCCCAGCTCATGGGCGACAACGCCGGAATGGGTACCGCTGTTGACCACCAATCTCGATCCACCGGCGCAACCGACCAATCGAGAAGTGTTGAGCACGACAATCACTTTGTCCGGGGCCAATCCCGCCTCGTTGAGCACGTTTTGGATGCGCGCCGAGGTATCTGCCGAACTGATGACATATTCGTGCCAACATTTGGCCCACACCCCGTTGGCCACATAACCCAAAGCCGTGTCGTTGGTGATCTGGGTTTGATTGGGATCCAATTCCCAATCTGCCGCATTGGACGAATCACCGCCGGGTTTCAATTTGTAGAACCACTCCGATACGCCCGAATCATTGGATTCCACATCGACTCGATAGATATTGAAGGCCGACCGGTTGGCCACCAATGTGGGATCTTCATAAAACAGATCGTCCATGACCAATCGATCAACGTCATCGCGATAGGTCGCCATATCGCCACTGGCATATCCATCACCGATGATCGCCAACACGATTTTGTCCGCATTGGGACCGTTCTTGGCAATCGCCGTTGCCGTCGCCTGGGCCGCAGCGATCGCCGGCAGGGCAAAGCAGCACAAGGCTAGCTGTGCGATTAACAGCCGCTTCATCCGTTCCTCCTCTTGTAAAAGCAATTGATCGTCTGAATGTTGTTTCAATTCAGATAACTAAACCTCAAATAGAATTACTTACTATTTTTGTCTGGTCGATTATTGGACAACCGACCATTAACTCAAATCATTGGAGCACCTCCTTTACCAGGCTTGTGCAATGGCGTGCCAGAACGTCCACCTCGCACTGATCCGTAGCTGAGAATTGGCTGGGTTCTGAGCAAGTGCCGTGCCAATCGATGACCCCTCTCCCAATACGGATCACATCTGACGCCAATTCCGGTAGGCATAGTGTTGATAGTGTCGAACACTGTCACTCCGGCGGGATGTCAGTTACGGACAGTTCGGGGTTCGGCGCTTGCCGCCGATTGTTCGGGGATGTTGCGGGCTAAGCCAGGGATCTAAGCGGGATCAGGTGCGTCCAGCCAGATCGGTGAGGACCAGGCGACCTGTTCATCGGTTTGAACTACCCGGACGAAGTAGTACGCCCACCCGCAGGCCGGAGGGGGGGGGAGCGTTCCGTTGATCTCTGCCCAGTCACCGTTCGCTTTGAGGGGGATCTCCTTGTTGCCGTTTGTCACTAGACTCAGTTCGGCGATCGGCGCGGTCCCTTTGACCAGCACGCGAAACGGCACCGGGCCGGCGGTCGCGATCTCCTCCCCCATGGGACATCCCTCGACCTCGAACCAGAGGGCGATCTTTGCCCCCGAAGTGGCGAAACACCGCCGGCGATGAAGGGCATCGAGCAGCTGCTGCCGGGTTGCTGCGGGGGCGAAAATCCCGGTCAGCCCGCTCCGGTGGGAATCCTGGACCCGGCAAACGCCGTGATGCCAATTGAGGCCGTGTCCATCCGATCCCCCGACAAAGCCGAACCTCAATCCGCGATCCAGGGCGTCGGCGATGAACTGCTCCGGTTTGTCATCCCCCCGGGTGCGGATGGGTAGGTTGTCCTGTCGTTCATAGGCCCCGTGACAGGAGACGATCTCCCAGCAGGTCTGCACCGCGGGGTCATGGTGCACCATGTCCGCGCCGGTCCAGCCCACGTGATGTGGAAAGACCAGGGCACCCAGCCGCGCGCATTCGGCGATCAGTTGCGCAGAGCTGCCGTACCGCTGATCCTCACGGGAGAGCAGCGGTCCCCCATCCGGGGGCAGATACACCACCTTGTGGCCCGGGCCGGGATACATACTGCCGGTCCACTCAAAGGCCAACAGGGTGACGAACCAGCCGGGTTCGTTGAATTCGTCGGCAATGCGGCGCGTGGTGGACCAGGCACCGGGAGGGGTTTGTTTGCCCAGGAAACTCTCGTGGTCCGCCACGGCGATGAAATCATCTTCGTATCGATGGCGGGCGCGGTGATAGGCCTCCTCGATGGTTCCGGTACCGTCCGATTCGGCCGTATGGAGGTGAAGGTCGCCAAAGAGAACCCGCTGACCGTTGATCTCGTGCGTCCGGGGCGGCACTACCGGGAAGACCGAGTGCCATCTGGTCGGTTCCCCAGGCGGTCCCAAACGGGGTCTGTCGGATCGATCGCGTTGACCGGCAGGTAACCGGCGAACGACGATGCCGTTTCGCTCACGTGCGGCAAAGAGCACGCCGTCATCGACCGCCCAGACCGACAGTCGGGAGCCCCGGCACGCCCACCGCTCTTCGTCGATTTGCTGCCTGGCGGAGAACCCCTCGCTGCCCAGATCCTGCCGTTGAAAGCTCTGGGAGCCCCGGCCGATAATGACCAACCGTTCATCCGGAAGCTGGGCCAAGCGGGGAAACTCGAATCCCTGATCCTCACCGGTTCCGTCCCGCTCCACATCGGGGAGGGGCATCTCCGGATAGCGAATGGTCCCCGCCCGATCGCAATGGGCCAGCTCAATCCAGCGCACGAGTTGGGGGCCCTGCTGGGGATCGACATCCGAATGCCAGGCGATCCAAGCCCCCCCCTCTGCTGACCGGCACAACGCCGGTTTGGCGTGAATCCCCTTCCCCTCCGGGCTGATCTGCCAAATCTCGGACAATTCGCCGCTGCCGTCGATTCGCCGGGCGCAAATGGCCGAATGCCCCCGCACGACAGCCTGCCACGCGATCAGGGCACCGTTGTCGAGCAGGGTCACCGCGGGATGGATGTGCCATCCCCCCCGCCGGCAAACCGACACCTTCGACTGTTCAGCCAACAGATCGATCCCCAAGCACGCACTGAGGGAGCGCTTTACCGACTCTCCGGTCGACCAGCACACCGCGAACCGGTGGTTCCGGGTGCACAGACTGAGGTGGGCCGGCGCCCTGTTCCGTCCGACGAAATGAACCACAGGTGACGACGCGTTCACCGTCATCCCGCGCATCTTCAAGCCACCGGCCGGTTCTCCGTCGTCGACCCAGGCGATGAGAACCCCGTCCTGCCACGGCGCCAGCTCCAACTCCAGGATTCTGCCCACCGTGTCCTCGAGCTCGATCGCCGTTGACCAGTCCCTGCCCGGTACCCTCCAGGCAAGGCACACCTTTTCCCGGTCCGGCTGGCTCGAAATCCACGAGATCCACCACCGACCGCCCCTGTCGACACAGATCCGCGGGCGGTGTCCGTATCCCGTCGTTTCAATCACCCAGTGCTGAGACGTGTTGTCGGCCATCACCCTTCCGCTACGCATTGTCTATCGCCGGACTACGATATTGAGGACTCGCCTGCTTATACCACATAACACACAGTACGGAATTATCTCTTTGCCCAACGTTCAAAAACACTGCTACATTATTCCCATAGACCCCAAAACCCGGTTACCATCGCCAATGGATCGCCAGAGTCGCCACTGCCGAGTAGTTCAAAGCGGAGCCATTTATGTCAAATTCCGATGATTTCTCTAACAACCGCGTCCTGGTCATTGACGACAACGAGTACATCCATCGCGATTTCAGGGCCATTCTGGAAAAAAAACAGGCCCGACTCACCCTCCAATCCATTGAGTCCACGTTGTTCTCCGACATTCCGGCCCGCCCGACGGCGCCCCACTTTCTGCTCGATTCCGCATTTCAGGGCGCCGAGGGATTCGAAATGGTCAAATCAGCGGTTAATAATAACACCCCCTACGCCCTCGCCTTTGTGGACATGCGCATGCCCCCGGGGTGGAACGGCATGGAGACTATTTCCCATCTGTGGGAGGTGGACCCGGACCTTCAAATCGTCATCTGCACGGCCTATTCAGACTACTCCTGGTCTGAGATCACCGACATTCTCGGCCCGAGCGACAAGCTGCTCATTCTGAAAAAGCCGTTTGAAAACATCGAGGTACAGCAAATCACCAGCGCGATGGTGCAGAAGTGGCAGTTGGGTAAGCAGGCCGCCCTCAAGCAGGAGGAGCTGGAGCTCAGGGTGCTCCAACGGACCAAGGCGCTGCAGGAGACCAACAACGCCTTGGAGCAGTCGATCGTTCACCTCACCGAGGCCCAGACCAAGCTGGTCCAATCGGAGAAAATGGCCGCGCTGGGCAGTCTGGTCGCCGGCGTGGCCCACGAGATCAACACACCTATCGGCATCGGGGTCACCGCCGCATCCCATCTCGAGCGAAAGGCCAAGCAGTACGCGGAACAACACCAGGCCGGGGAGCTCACCGACGGAGATCTGGAAGGCCTGTTCGATACCGCATTGAAGAGCTCCACCCTCATCCTGGCCAACCTGAGTCGCGCCGCCAATCTGATCCGGAGTTTCAAACAGGTCGCCGTGGATCAGTCCAGCAAGAAGCCGAGGATTTTCAATCTGAAAGAGTATCTCGACGAGCTGTTGCTCAGCCTCAGCCCGACGATGAACAAGACCAAGCATGCGGTGGTCTTGACCTGCCCGCCGGATCTGGTGCTCAACAGCTACCCCGGCGTGTTTTCCCAAATCTTCACCAATCTCGTCGTCAATTCACTGGTCCACGGCTTTGAAGAGGACGGGTCGGGGCAGATCGACATCTCCATCACCAGCAGCGAACACCAACTCTCGATTGAATACTCCGACGACGGGAAGGGCATGCCAGCGGATCTACTGCACAAGATTTTCGAGCCCTTTTTCACCACCCGCCGCAGCCAGGGGGGCTCCGGCCTGGGCCTCAACATCGTCTACAACCTGGTCACCCAATCGCTAAAAGGACAGATTCGCTGCACCAGCGAATTGGGTCGGGGCACCACCTTCACCATCGAGCTCCCCTTACCCTTGACCGAGCGGGCGGGGGAGTCCAACTCGTCTCCGGCCCCAATCAAAAGCGCCAACGAGTCGGAGTGAGGCTATTCGATATACCCCAATGAGCGGAGGGATTTGACCACCTCATCCGGAAGGGCTACGCCGGGGGTGGTCGCTGCAGTGGATTTGGCGATTTCGCTGAGTTGTTTTCGCAGGGCCGCCAGCTGCCGGTCCATTTCCCCGTAACGGGGATGCCCCGCCTTGAGCCGTTTCTTCTCTGCCGGGTCTTCTTTCAAGTCGTACATGAACCCCTTTTCCCCCTCCACATCGCGGATCAGCTTGTACCGACCGTCGAACAGGCTCGAGCGCTGTTTCCAATAGAGGTTGTACTCCATGTAGGCGACCCGGTGGGCGGTCTCCTCACCGGTGATCAGCGGCATCAGGCTGCGGCCCGAAAGGTGGGCAGGTTTCGGTTTGTCCAACCACTCGAGAATCGTGGGAACGAGATCGGCATGCCGGGTCGAATAGGGAATTCGCGTGCCGGCGCGCCATTTACCGCCGGGGGGGCGAATGATCAGCGGCAGTCGGGTCACCTCCTCTTCGTACCGGTGCCCATGGTCGAAACTGCCGTGGTCAAACTGCTCTTCCCCGTGATCTGCTGTCACCACGAGCCAGCTGTTTTCGAGTAGGCCCATCTGATTCATCTTGTTCACGAGCACATCGATTTGATCGTCGACAAAGCGCACCTCACCGTTGTACAGCCCGCGAATGAACGCCTTTTCCCGTTCGGTGGGATTGAGCTTGCCCGTGCGCGCATCGGAGTGATTGGCAAAGGGCACCTTGATCCGTCCTCGCGGACCGGCGGCGAATTGGCGCACGTACTTGACCGGCGGGTTGTACGACATGTGGGGATCGAAGTAGTGCACCATTAAAAAAAAGGGCTGGTCAGCGTGCTCCTTGAGCCAGGTCTCGGCGGTGCGGGTGACCTCATCGGCCGGTCGGCAGCGGGAGAGGCTGGCGTTTTTGTGGTCGTAGGTGGTAAAGCCCCGATCAAACCCAAAGGCGGGGTGTAAAAAAGAGTTGGTGACGATGGCCCCGCAAGTGACATCGACGATCAACTCGCACAGGGTGGGGATCTGCGGGTTGAGCTGGGTAATCCGCACCCCCATCGATTCCCGGCCGGTCTTGGCTGATTTGTGCAAGCGCCAGCCGACTCGATGGACCGTGGGGGCGACGCCGGTCAGCATGGTGCCGAACGAGGGGGCGGTCCACGGGGAAGCGGCGTGAAAATTCTCGAACAGGATGCCCTGCTCGGCGAGTCGATCCATCGCCGGCGTAACCGGGTGATCCCGGTAGCCGTAAGCGCCGAGCCGATCAGCGCGAAGGTTGTCCACGACGATGAGGACCACACGCTCGGCTGATGGCACCGGCGGGCGGCTCTCCTGTTTCGCCGTGCTGGTTGGGGTAGCGGGCTCAGGTTCCCCGACGGCCTTGTCCCCGGCCGAAGCACTTGCTGCTTGAGCGGCAGGGGGCTGCTCCGCTGGGACGTGATCCGCGGCCTCCCCACCACAGCCAGAGATCACCCAATAAAGACAGATCATCACCAGATAAATCGGGACAGGTCTCATACCAAAACTCCTCAAAACATTTTTCGTATAACCAAACATCTTTCGGGTTACAATACCCCCCTCTCCCGGTCAATTTCCGTACGATGGGCCTCAGGACCCGGTAAATCGCCGCGTCAGCTCGGCCACCGCTGGATGATGCCCGTAGTGCAGTTGCAGAAATGACAACAGTTGATCCCGCTCGGGCCAGAATTTCGGACCGCGCAGGTGACAGTAAACCGCCAGTGCGGTGTTGGCCCTCAGGCTCTTGGGGGAGGCCCGGTACATTCTCGAGAGTTCGTGACGCAGGTGCTTTAGGATTGCTGGATCGGTCGAATAGTGCTGCACGACTTGGGCCACGCTGAAATCGATGCGTGCCGGATCGATCCATTGAAACCGCTCGGCAACCAGGGAGGGATAGGCCCGGCGTTTGACATAGATGACCGCCGGCTCGCTCCAGTAGACGAGCATCCACTCGGGATCCTCGCTCAAGAAGGCATGGGACAACTCGCCGGGAATATTGGAGGCCACCACCCAATCTGCCGCCCCTGAAAAGCGCCGGGCAAAAAACGCCGGATCGGTTTGAGAGCGGATCACTGCCTCGGTAAACGAAGGGGGATAGACCGTGTCGGTGCGGCCGTCGATCAAGACCTTGGTTTGCGGTCCGAGGGACCAGATCAGATACCCGCCGAGATGAAACCCGTTGATCACCGCTCGCCCCAATCCGTGCTGTCGGGCAAAGGCGACAGCGCCCGCGGGAAAGCGATCGGGCTGCTCCGCCCACCCCCACGGGCGGTGCTTGAAGGTGAAGATGAGCAGCGCCCCCACCACGGCGATGAGCAGCAGCAGCCCTCGCGGCCGACGGCGCAACACCCCAGCCGGCAGAGCAACCGTCCAAATGGGACTGGTCTGCACGAGAATCACCGCCGCCTGAATCGAGAGGTAGACGAACCACCTCACCCCGTCGGTGAGAGACAGAACGGCGAACAGCACCAACAGCCCGGCTTGTGCGAATCCCACGGTCGACCGACCCGCCGCTCGTCGCGCGGCCGGCAGCACCTGCCCCACCAGCGCGATCACCGCTAGACCGAATAGAAGGGCCACCAGCGGAAATTCGAGCAGGATTTCCGCCGGGGTCAACACAGCCCATTCAGAGACGTACCGGCGCAGCATCTCGCTCGCCGCCACATTGATACTCGTCGCAAAAAAGTGTCCCCCGCTGGGATTGACAAACCCCAGGGCCACGGCAGACACCAATGCCGAGCAGCCGACCGCGATCCCCTGTTTGCTTGTTTGAAGGGGAAACCACAACCGCATCGAGGGGCGCCGACGGACCAGATATCCGACGACCTGTTCGAGGCACACAGTCGCCATCAGCACGTAGCCGAGCATTGCCGCCCGGTGCAGGCAAACCCACGCCCACTGGAGCAACACCGGCACGAGCCACACACGGATCAGGGTTTTCACCTCGGTGCTCGATCCCCGTTCCCGAACTCGATGCAGCGCGGTGAGCATCAGCGGGAATCCAATCAGTGAGAACAACAGCGGTCGAGCCACCAGCCGGCTGGCCACCACACCCAGGGCCAGCGCCACGCCGAGCAGCACAACGGTGGGGCTGGCCTTCACCGAGCGGCCGAGGACGACAAGGGCGACACCGATCGCCGCTGCGGCCATGGTCTTGAGCAGGGCCAACCACGCCGGTCCGAAGGTGTGATAGCCGAGATAGAGCAACAGATCAGCCCCCAAATCCTTGTAGAGCCACGGTTGTCCCTCGAAATGGATGGAAAAAATATCTCGGGGCAACGATGTGTGCTGCTCAACAGCGATCTGTCCGATTTTGAGATGCCAAAACAGGTCGAAACTGGCGAGCTGGGAGACCCCCGCGATCACGGCCAGTCCCCCGATCAAGAGGCTTGCGATGAGCCAGGGTCTGGTCATTTGCCGACGCTGCTGTTCGGTGGGGAGGGGAAAAGAACCGCTTGCGCCAATGTGATCAGAGCGTAGTCGAGCCAGCGTCGATCCCCGAGCGGTGTGGTCTGCTGACTGAGAAACCCCATGTGGCCTCCTCCGCGAGTTATCAAAAGACGCACCTCATCGGGCCAGCTGGCCGACTCGATCGGTTCGACCGGCACAAACGGATCGTCATCGCACATGAGCACTGCGGTGGGACGAGCGATCGAGGTCAGCCGGGGGAGCGCACTGGCTCGCCGGTAGTACTCGTTCGCGTCGGCAAACCCCCATGAGGGCGCCGTGAACCGGGTATCGAATTCTCGAATGGTGCGACAGCGCAATCGGGATCCGTCGGGCCGCCCGGTGGCTCGCCGATTCACCCGTACCTGCTGCTTGAGCAAGTGGGTGAATCGGTGGTGATAAAGCGTGTTGCTCCCCGACTCGAGCTGTTGAACCGTTCGGGCGAGATCGATCGGCGGGTTGACCGCAATGGCACCGCCCAGACAGTCGGCGGCGGCCTGTCCCCTCTCCCCCAGGTACTTGAGCAGGGTATTTCCGCTCATCGAAAAACCGACCGCAACGACCCGCCGTGCAGGTTCATTGGCGCCGATCCAGCGCAGCGTCGCATCGATATCGCTGGACAAACCACTGTGATACATCCGTTGCGCCAACCCAGCCCCCGATCCGGCGCCGCGCAGGTTCAGCCGAAATACAGGCCAGCCGATCTCGACGAACCGGCGGGCGGCACTGAGCATGTAGACGCTGGTCGCGTCGCCGCCCAACCCGTGGAGCAACAGCACCGTGCCGGTTGAAGGGGCCCCAGCGGTCGGCCGATTCTCCTGGAGCATCAACCGATCACTGTCATCAAGGGCAATCTGGTGAAATCGGGTATCTGTCAGCTCACGAGCCCGGTTGAACAGATGGGCCAGCACGGTCTGCCGATGCTTCCCCTGGGCCCAACGGGGAGGGCGAAACGGCTCTAGCTCGTGCGGTTGGGCTAAAATGGCTGGCTCCTGGTTCCACTCCATCGACGAGGCGAATTCGCTACAACAGCGACCTCAGCCAATGCCAACTGCTGCGGCCCTGTTCGCTGGTTCGGCACTCGCAGTTGGCCGCCGGTTCGGGTTCATTCGTATCGCCGTTCGATTCACTGTCGGTATCGCCATCCCCGTCCGCATCTCCATCTGCGCCGGTATCGGTGTCCGGCTCGCTCCACGGCGCACCACACGTATCACTATAGCCGGAGACCGCAACACCGGCACACCCGTTTTCCCAGTCACCGCTCGGCGTGGCATCGCCGGCCCAAAATCCACCGCACGAAGCGGTGGGCAGCCAATGGCCCTCCCTGTCGAAACAGGGGGTGATATCAATCCCGGAGTCCTCTTCGATCCACGTCACCGCACCGGCCATTTTGGCGTAGCCGTTGGCGCCCCCTTCCCCACAGACCCCATTGCCATGAGAGGCGATGCCGAAGGTGCGCCAGCTCCCATCGGGCAACTGCACGAGCAACGGTCCCCCCGAATCTCCGGGACAGGCGCTCACTCCGTTGTACGGCCCGGTATCGATACTCCGCGCACCGTAGATCGCCACGATCACACTCTCGCCGAACCGCTTGCGCCCATCCTGGGTGTCCTGTTCGTCGATGGCGCCGAACCCGCAGAGGGTCACCTTCTGCTCCAGTTGGACATGGGCTTCGATTTCACAGCCAAATCCAGCGGGAATGATCGGAATGTCGTCAATCGGCTCGTTCAGCACACAGTAGGCCCAATCGGTCTCCAACGTGGAATCATCCGGGTGAACCCGGCAGTAGTCGATGGAGGCTTTTCTCCCCAGGCCCGCCTGATGGGTGAACTCGACGGTCTGATCCGCGCCACAATGCCGCGCGTAGACGACCACCCGAGGGTGCACCAGGGTTCCGGTACATTCCGTCATTTGCGCGACGGCAGGGGCAAAACCGCATTCTTCGGCGATCTCGCCGTTGGAGATGCGAACGGGTCGATCCGCTCGCGCCGGGTGTTTATCGACCGGCAACAACAGCGCCAGTCCAACGGCCACGACAACAGCACCCCCGCGGGGCCGGGTTGGTTCGACAAAAGTGAACAAGACGGGTTCGAGTATGCCACCATTCGAAGCATTCGAATATCGATTTTTAGCGGCCGGTCCGCCCACTCTCCGAATCAGCGGGATACCCCGGTCAGACGGTCGACACCCTGTTCGAGGAAGGGGTCTCGGCCAAGCCACGGGGACAAAAAACTTTCCTTGTACCCAAAATACGGTAAATAATAGTCATAAGAGGCAAAAACGCTTGTAACCGAAAAAGGAGCGACCCCCCGTGAGAATCGCGATCTTCATCCTCGCTCTGTGTTGCCTTGGGCCAGCCCGCGTCCTCGCAGCGGACGATGAACCCAATGAACAACAGAAAACCAAAGCCGCCCAGTATTTTCAACGGGGCGAGCTACTCTTCAGCAATGGGGACTTTGCCAACGCGGCCAAAGCGTTCGAGCTGGCCTATGAGATTTCGCCCCACCCCACCGTGCTGGCCAACATCGCGCTGTCGTATGACAAAGCGGGCCAGTTGGTCAAAGCGGTGGCGACCTATCGCAAGTACCTCCTCGACGCCGAGCGAAACGCGGCCAACCGCAAGATGCGAAATCGGTTGGCCGAGCTCGAGGGGAAGATCGGCGAGTTGCTGATCACCTGCTCGGTGGAACCCTGCCAGATTCAGGTCAACGGCATGCCGTACGCGGGTAGCTCGCCCAGTGTCCTCGTTCCCCCGGGCTCCTATCGCGTGGAAGCGACGGCAGAGGATATGCCCAAAACAGCGATCGAGGTGTCGGTCACTGCCGGCGAATCCTCCAGGGTCCGGCTGATTTTCGAAGCACGGGAGGACGAGATAGAGGAGCCCGCGCCCATTCCGATAGAACCTGAACCGGCTCTTCACACGGAGACGGACGAGCCGGGGCCCAAATTGGGAATTCCGTTCTGGGTGGCCACCGGTATGACCGGGGCAAGCGGTGTGGTTACCCTGGTGTTCGGTATCCGCACCCTCAATCACAATCAGGAGTTCGAGGCCTCCGGACAAACCGACCAGTCGCTGGCCGATCTGGGCAAGCGCGATCGCTTGATCACCAATATCATGGCCGGGGTCACCATCGCCTCGGCCCTCACAGCGACCGGGTTTCTCGTCTATGACCTATTTTTCAAAAAGAGATCAAAAGATAAAGAAGATGTCGCGATTATGATCGGTCCGGGAGCGGGCGTGATGGTGGGCGGTCGTTTCTAAGGATTCACCGATCAATCGTACGGGCTGCTCTTAAGCGACAGGTTGCTCTTGCGCTTGCGCTTCTTTTTGCGCGGACGGGGCTTTAACGCCTTGGCTTTCACCCGATCGAGCTCGACCGTCAGCACCGTATCCCCGGTGACCGTGATGGTCTTGGTCTGGGATTCATAGCCTTGGGCAGAGAGAGTGACGGTGTGGGGGCGTTCATCGTCCGGCACGCGAAATTCACGCACTCCGGGTCCGAGGAAGTGGGAATCAAAGATCACCGACGTGGAGGCCGGGACGAGATCAAAGGTCACCAGGTATGACTGAGATTCTTCGCGCACCGGTTGTTCATCTTCAACTGCTGATGGGGTGTCGGTTGGTAGCTCCTCGGCGGCGCGCTCCTCCTCCGATTCGTCCGCCGCTTCGACGGCAACGGTCTCAACTGCCGAGGGGGCTGCATCGACCACGACAACATCGTCCTCGGATCCGGTCAGTTCTTCGGTTATCGCCACTGTCTCCGGCTCACCAAAAGCAAAAATAACCACCGTGGACGTCACCAAGGCCAAGGTGAGCATCGCGCCAATCACTACGCGCCACTTGGAGCGAAACAGAAACCGCTTCATCATGGCGACCGACGTGCCCCGGGTCGACTGGCTCAAACCCGGTTGGGAGGCGCTGGAGTCCGACTCCATCGAAAGAGAAGGGAACGCCGACTGGCCCTGGTCGCTCTGCTTGCGCCAGTGCCGCAATTTCTCCTGGTGGGCGTTGAACTCCTCGATGAACAAGCGGTGCATGATTCTCGAGATCGCCGCGCTGCCCACCTCCTCGTCGCTGCGACGGGTATAGTCGTCGAGTGCCTGCCCCATCTCAGCGGCCGTATTAAACCGACCCTCACGATTGGTGGACATCGCGGTAAGAATGATCTGCTCGAGCCGCGGACTGACGTTGGCGTTCACCTGCCGAGGCTTGGGAAAGTCTCCTTGGAGCATCTTGTTGATGCGCACCAGGTCGGAGCGGCCGGAAAAGGGCAGAATTCCGGTAACCGCGAGGTAGAGCACCACCCCCAAGGCAAAGATGTCACTGCGCCGATCGAGCCGCTTGCCGTGCAGCTGTTCAGGGGACATGAAGCCGATTTTGCCCTTCACGATCCCCTCGGCAGTGTGGCTGGAGCGGGTCTGGGCCCAGGCCACGCCGAAGTCGATCAGTTTGATAAACCCGTCATAGGAGTTGAGGATGTTTCGCGGGGTGACATCCCGGTGGACCAGGTTCAAATTCTTGCCGTCCTGACCCTTGAGCTCGTGAGCGGCGTGCAACCCCAGACACACCTTGGCCACGATGTCCGCGGCCACCGGCTGGGATATCCCGGTGCCCAATGCCTTGGCCCGGCGGAAAAACTTGCTCAGACTCTGCCCATTGATCAGCTCACCGACCATGAACAGCAGGTTGTCGTCCTCCCCGACCTCGTAGATTTCCCCCACATTGGGGTGGTGGATCTGGGCCGCCAGGCGCGCCTCGTCGAGAAACATATCGACGAATTTGGAGTCGCTGGCCAAATGGGGGTGAATGATCTTGATCGCCACCAGCTTTTCGAACCCGGCCATGCCCGGGAGCAGCCCGGCGTAGACACTGGCCATGCCCCCTTGAGCAATGGGATAGATGATATTGTAGCGACCGACCTTTTTTCGACCGAGGGGAGGAGGGGGAATGGAGCCCTTTGTTTTTCGTTTAGCGTTCACTACATGACCCTACAAGTACGACACATACAGCCTTCAATAAAAGTGCCTTTTGTCACCACATCTGCCCACTTTTGCCACTCATAATAGTGTGTTTTAAAAATGACAAAAATCAATCGTGCTTGAACGTTAAGCATACACCAAATGATGCAGGATCGTCAGTTTTCGGGGCGAACTGTATGTGCTTTTTCCCTCCCCTGGCCGCCGTCAACGAGTGACAGCAACCGTTTGAAGCTTCTCGAAGGTGCCGGCCGACCGCTTCGCTCAAGCAGCACTATCATCGGACAACGGGTCTTCGATTATACCATTATGATAAAATTACAAAAATAATTCAACCACTTCTCCGTAACCTAAGCTAAAATGGGAAAAAGAGGAGTAATTAAAATGGGACTATCAAACTCTCCGACTCAACCATTCATTCTTTTCGTATGCTTAATCGGTGCCTTGGGGCTCAGCTGTTCCGGCAACACCCCCGATCCGTTTGAGGGTGATGACGACAGCTCCACGCCGGACTCCGGCGGAGACGGGGATGCCGATACGGACGCGGACAGCGATACCGATGCCGACACAGACGTCGATGCAGATGCCGATGGGGATAGCGACGCGGACAGTGATGCGGATGGGGATGGGGACGCAGACAGTGACGCGGATGGGGACGCGGACACAGACGCCGACGGGGACAGCGATACTGATATGGACACTGATACGGACGGGGACAGCGATACCGATACCGATGCCGACACCGATGGGGATATGGATACGGATACGGATATGGATGCGGATGCCGATACCGACACGGACATCGATACCGATAGTGACACGGACGGGGACAGCGATGGGGATACAGATGACAGTCACCTCGTTTCCGCGCTCATTTCGGTAGACGAATCATTTGACGCCGAACCGAGACAACTGAAAGTCCTCTTCACCACCGAGCTGCCGATTGCTCAGGGGACAATCAAGGGAATCGGCTGGCCGATGATCGACCATCCGGAGATTGAGGTGACCACCCCGTATCCGCTCACCACGACGGCGATGAAACGTTCTGGCAACGATCCGCCGTCCGAGCTGCTCAAGCCCGGCGAGTACTATGTGGTGGTGATTCTCTTTGTCGCCGGCGGGGGTGACCAATGGCCGGAACCGGAAGTGGATTATGTGGGAGACTCGGAGATCCCGATCCATATCGGCAGCGGACCTGCCGATGCCGGCTCGATTCTCCTCACGCTTCAAACCGACTCATCCCCTCCAATTTCCAACTAGGTTCTTTTAAAATTATCGAATTGTGCCGTATAGATCGATTATGAATCTCTACGCCCTCGCCTTGCTCGCCTCTGTGATGGCCTACACCTTCATCCTCTCGATGGTGCTCGGCCAATGGCGCCGCAGCAGGGGGGGCACGCTGTTCCTGTTCACCATCTTCTGCACTCTCGGTTGGACAGCGGCCGAGTTCATCGCCATGTACTACCCCCTCGAAGACGCCCATCGAGCGTTCATCTTTCGATTCTCCGCAGCCTTTTGGGTACCCATCGCCATCCTCTTCTATCTATTCGTCTGCGATTTGTTCAATCGCTCCCCAGGAAAGACGGTCGTGCTCTATCTGGGCACCAGCCTGGCCGGCT
Source organism: Myxococcota bacterium (assembly GCA_028278265.1). Lineage (GTDB taxonomy): Bacteria > Myxococcota_A > Polyangia > JAAYKL01 > JAAYKL01 > JANQET01. The sequence continues at coordinate 1,768 of JANQET010000118.1, read as the reverse complement.
TTGTTTGCTACGCCTTTACCGACCTCGGGGTGCGAAGCGTTCACCCCTTCGAATGGGGTTATGGAATCGTCTGCGGCCCCCTCTATTCGTTACTCATCCTCGGCGTTCCCGGTCTGCCCGGAGCCCACGCCATTGCGCTGCTCATCATCGCCACCATGAGAACGCGAGTGAAGAACGAAAAACAGACCTATCTGACGCTGACCATCGGCGGCGCCTGTGCCCTCTCTGCGGCGCTGGGCCTGAACGCGGTGGTCACCGATTTGCTCGGCTACAGCGACTTTCCCCGCATCGGCACCGCATCGGTCGTCTTCTTCGCTCTGTGTGTCTATATCGCGATGAAGCGACATCAATTCCTCACCATCTCGCCGACCAAGGTCGCCGAGGAGGTATTCGACGACGTCCACGACGGCATCATCCTCACCGACACCGAGGGGCGCATCAAACGCATGAATCCGGCGGCCACTGAGATGCTCGGCATCTCCACACTGCAGGCCGAGGGCAGGACTGTCGAGGCACTGCTCCAACGCCGGACCGCCATCGCCCAGGCGTCGCCCCAAGAGATCTGTATCGAGACCGATGGGCATCGGCGGTACTTTTCGATCAATCGCACAGAGACCACCAACCACGGCATGACGATCGGTCACATCGTTCTGCTCAGCGAGATCACCAAGCACAAGCGCATCGAAGAAATGCTGCTGAACTCCCGGGATCAACTCGAGCGGGAAGTCCAAAAACGGCTGAACGAACTCAGAGAGGCCAAGGCGGAGATCGTTCAGCAGGCCCATCAGAGCGAATTGGCGGAGATCACCACGGGCACGCTGCACAATGTGATGAACCTGCTCAACACCCTGAAGATCTCGTCGGAAATGCTCGACAGGGAGCTGTCCAGCAAGCGGTTGACCCGACTGAACAAGGCCAATGCCGTTCTTAGGGAGCACTTCGATCACATCGAGGAGTTCATTCTCCGCGATCCAAAGGGCAAAAAACTGTTGTCCTACTATTTACAATTCGAAGAGCTCCTGGATAGAGCGATTGCGCAATCCCGCGATCGGGTCAACAAAATCAGAGAGATGGTGTCCGCAATCGAGGTCATCGTCGCCGCGCAGCAGAAGTACGGTGGATCGACCTCGGCTGAAGAGGTGTCCATTCCCCAACTGATCGAAGACGCCATCACGATGCAGGCGAGCTCCATCGCCAGTCACGGATTGAACGTGGTCAAAGATTTCTCGTCCACACCGAGGATCAAGCTGCAAAAGACCAAGTTGATCCATATTCTGGTCAATCTGATCAAAAACGCCAAAGAGGCGATGGCCGAGACGCCGCCGGAGCATCGAAAACTGATCTTCCGCACCGGCACGACCGACGACCACGTGTTTGTTCAGGTCAGCGACACAGGATGCGGCATTTCCGCTGAAAACTTGTCCAAGATGTTCTCCTACGGGTTCACCACCAAACAGGGCGGGCACGGATTCGGCCTGCACACCTGCCAAACCTACATCGCCGAAATGGGGGGCGACCTGAACGTGTCGAGCGATGGGGAGATGGCCGGGACCACCTTCACCCTCGAGCTGCCCATCCGCAGCGACACGGTTCAACCGGAAGCACGAGCTTAATTTCGATAATTTTTTGCTTCACTCTCTTTTGTAATCGGTCGAATGAGCCGTTTAGACTGAAGTTCCCATGCCCAAAAGACACATTTCTTCAATATAATTCATCGGATGGTTGAGAAACGGACTGCGCTGTTGTGTCTACACAGTGATCTTCCTAA
>JANQET010000101.1 GCA_028278265.1 Myxococcota bacterium | reverse complement strand
GGGAGACAGATGTCTGCCCCCGCCATCGCTGACTAGATGCTCCCATTTGTTTCCACTGCGAATGACGAAATTTGGACTGATAATGGCGAAACTCTAGGCTAGGGGCGGGTCCGTGTCATTCATCGGCGACTATAATTCTCACTCGGGCCAGACCAGGCTGGGGATGTGATACCGCTCCATGATGCGCTGGTTGGCCTTGGCCAGGTGCCGTTTTTCAAAAACCACTACCCCTCCCCCGGAGGTCTTGATTTCAATCGTTCGCTTGCGCTGCCGGGCAATGCGGACGAAGTGGGCCAGGCTCTGGGGTTGCACCCCGTTAATGGAGGCGATCACTTCGTCATAGAAGCCCTTGTATCCGGTATTGATCTCATCGGCCAGGATTTGGGTGAGGATAATAATCTCCTGTTGTTTTTCCGTACGGATCCCAGAGTAGAACAGGTGCAGAAACTCGGCGGGCGCCTTGTCCCACCAACTGGACCAGGTGGCAATGTAATCGAGGGTCAGCCGCTGAAAGACGAGGCCTCCGAGCACGAAGTAGGCCGGTTTTTGGTCGTTCTGCCATCGCGGCACCAGCTCGTTCAGCGGTTTGAGCTCGACTTTGATGTTGCGGTACTTACCATTTCTCAAGACCTTAAATTTGACGGTATCACCGATATAATGGTCGCCGAGCATGGCCGTGTACGAGGTACGAAATCGGTTGACGTACTGAATTGTGCCGTTGTTGGCGATGGGCGTCCCCTCGATCTCCAGCAGGACATCACCGGCTTTAAGCCGCCGCCAGGCTGAGCCGCCAAAATCAACCTCGTTGATCAATAATCCGCTGTCGGCCTTCACCATACCCAGTGATTTGCGCAGGTAGGGATTTTCGAGATTCTGTACGCGGATACCGAGACCGGGAAGCTCCATCCGCGGAAACCGCTTAACACCGCGCAAAAACATCTCGATGATCGGTGCCGGCACCAGCTCGCCGATGTTCTCCGCATCTTTGAGGGTTTGAAAAGCGATGCCGATGACCTTGTCGTCCTTGAACACCGGGCCGCCGCTGTTGCCGCTGTTGATCGCCGCGTCGACTGTCACCGCCAGCAAGGAGCGACGGGAGTGGCGGTAGCGCTGAATTTCCACCCGAGAGACAACCCCCTCGGTGATCGAAATTTCCCGGCCGCCGACCGGATAGCCAACCACGGAAACCCGATCCTGCAGCCTGGGCAACCCACCGACCTTGGCCGGCTTGATGTCTTTGAGAAAGGCCGTGTCCTTCACTTCCAGCAACGCCAGATCGGCGTCGTGAAAGACACCGATCACTTCGGCCACCGCCTTGTCCGGATCAGAGACTTTCTGCACCTGAATAAAGGTTGCGTTGGCCACCACATGGGCGCCGGTCAAGATCTTGGTTCGGCTGATCACCACCCCGGATCCGGTGCTGTTCGATGGGGTTTCCGACTGCCAGGGGTTGTCGAAATCGGGTTCCTGTGAGGTCACAAAAATGCGAACGACTGATTGATAGGTCATGTTGACTCTCCATACGAAAAAGCAAGGTACATCAAATTTCGCCGGGCAGTATAGGGCTTTTCCTGGGGAATGAAAACTTTCGAGGAGTGGGCAGCCGGACTACAGTCCCATGAAATTCAGCATCGCGTTGTACCAATGCCAAGTGACGTTGCGCATGTGATTAACTTTGAACCCCACACAGGCCGCGCCGGAGCAGCTCTCCGTGGAGGCTGTGCCGAATACGTAGACATTGCCGTTATCGTAGAAGTACGACGGGCCGCCGCTGTGTCCGGGGCTCAGATCGGCACTATAGGCGTAGCGACGAGGCCACCCGTTTTGCACCGAGCTGCCGTTATCAATCGAGAAGGCGTTGTCCCCGTAAAGCGTCCGGGGCAAACATTGGAAGGGCGCCGCGGGAACCGGATCACCGGAGCCGTTGCAATTCGGATATCCGCGGTGATACTTGCCGACGCCGTTGAGATCGTTTGTATTCCAAGCGGCAAAACCCATCGCACCGGGGAACGACGCGCCGGGACGACGATGCACGCGCATCACCGCAATGTCATTGGCGCTGCACTCGGCGGTAAAGGCGGCGATACCGACACAGTTGTTGACGAAATAGGTATACATCATCCATTGACCACCGTCCCATTCGCCATAAGGACCCTGATCACAGCCGGCAATCGCATTTCCCTGGTTGTCCAGACAGCGGTCCTGCCTGGGCCAGAAGTCCGGATCGAGATAGGTTCCCGCGCCGCTCCACAGGCAGTGGGAGGCGGTTACGATGTAGCGGGTGTTGGCATCTCCGGCGCTACCGATAAACGTCGCCGTGCAGTGGCCGTTGTGGGTCTCGAGCAGACCGTTTCGCTTGAGTTGCCCGATGGTTCGATAGGGCCAGGTGGACTGGGCATACTTACCATCCCCGCGATCAATCCGATTGTCGATACCGTTGCTCCACCCTCGCTCGGGAGCGACATCCTCTTCGATGGGATCATCGGCAAATTCGGTCGGGGCATCGGCGCCTGCCCGGCGCAGAACATTGGCTATTTTGGCCAAATCGGCCGGGGCCATTTCGACCTCGTACAGTTTTTTGCTCACCGGATCACCGATCACCATCGAATGGGGATTGGGATTCGGCGCGGACCGTTTATCGGTGTCCAATATGGGCATGACGAATTTTTCGTCCGCCGTTGCCATTCGCATGTTTCCCATATGTCGCCAGGTGCCCGGAGAGGCCCCTATCCGATGTCCGATCCAATCAGACGGCACTTGCGGAGCGACCTCGACTCTCTGGGACTCGGGAATGATTTCCAACCCATTGGAGAGTTCTTCTTCGCCCGGGTTTTCGCCGAGATATTGCTCGTCGAAATCCTCACATCCCAATGTGACGATCCCGACCGCCAAAGGCCCGGCCAATTTAACTATACTCTTCAACAAAGACATTTGCTCCTTCTCTACTTTCCAGCCTTCCGGCTATTGTTCGTTCTGGTAATTGCTCAACCCGGGTTTGCGCATCTGCTTACAGATTTTATTCTAAGGCCGACCATCCACAAAAGCGCCCCTCAAACAGGTGAATTTCAGCCAATTGAAATGCCGCAACTGACGCCATTCATCAGAGGTGGTGAGAATGGGGAATCGATTCCGCCGTTTTCGCCGTACTGTCGACGAACGCCCATCGCGTTACGAGCGGCGGAAATCGGGTTGCTCGCCTCCGGCGATCCGGTTACATACTATTGCGTCGATCTACGCACCACATTTAATTAATTTCTCTTTTTGCAATCTTGCGAGAAGTAGGGAGGGATATATCTATGCGATTTCTACCCCATTTGCTTGCCATTGCGTTCCTGCAGTTGGTCATCGCCGCGACGGCAGCGGCGCAGACGTTTGAGAACAGTTACCTGCACGGACGGGACAACACCGGTTTCTCGGTGTTGCAGGCCCAGGATGGAAACGGATACCTGCTGGCCGGCACGGCCGCTGATCCGCTGGATCCGGAGGAGACGGATATTCAGCTGGTTCGGGTCGACGATTTCGGTGCGATACTCTGGAAGTTGCGATACGACAGCGGCAGCAACGAACGCTGCTTCAGCGTCAGTCACACCTTCGGCTCGGACGGTACCGCCGACGGCTACCTGCTGGCCGGCTCGCACCAAATTCTGGGGACCGACAAGCTGCTGTTGATGCGGATCGATTTGAGCGGCGGAGTGGTTTGGCAGCGGTACTATGACGATACGATTTTCGGGCAGCATTCCGTGGCGCTGCACGTACAGCACACGCCAATCGACAACGGGTTCATCGTCGCCGGATTCGCCACCCAAGGCTACACCGATACTGACGACAAAGAGGCCTTGATCCTCAAAACCGACGCCACCGGCAATCTGATTTGGGTGCAGGCCCTGAACACCAACAAGGTCACCAAGGACTTCGACATGGCGGCCCACATCACCGTTGTCCCCGGGATCGGATATTTCGTCACCGGCTCGATGAATTCGGAGAAGTGTTTTTACGTTTGCGGCCCCAATCCGGATCTGACGGATCAGGGGGTGCTGGCCGTCCTGTTGGACGATGCCGGCAACCCGATCTGGGACCAGTCGTTTTCCAGCACAGCGGTGACATCGCCGGGGCATTGGGAATCTGGAACGGGCGCGACAGTCGATCTGACTAGGGAGTCCATATTTCTGGTTCATAACAACACCGCAATACACGACTTCGGCCTGACCGAATTCGACTACGCGGGAAACATTGTAGCCCATCACGACTACAGCTCGGGTTATCTCTTCGATCGGGCGGCATTCAGCGTGATCGATGACCACAATCCGGACAACCTGGTCGTCGCTGGGTTCATTCGATCCCAGGAGATCATGATCGCCGATCCGGCCGACCCGACCACCTTCATCACCTATTTCGACAATTCACCTCCCTGGATGGCCCAACTGGACAAGGACACCGGGCAACCCCTGTGGCATACCCGCTACCTGGTCCCCTCGGAAGGGGTCAACTCGTACGGCGATCCGTTCTTCGGATTGTTTTACGGCCCCAAGCCCAACATCTACAGCCAGGAGATGGCCGTATCGACCGATGACGCCGGGTTTGCCCTGACCGCCTTGCGCACGGACCTATCAAACGAGATCGATTTGGAGCTGATCAAGACCGATTCGGCCGGCCATGTTGACTGTCCGTGGGATGAACCACCCATCGTCGACACACCCACCGCACGTAACTACTATCCGGTCACCGCAGCGCCGCCCGCGCTCACCGATCAGGTGCCGTCCCTGTTGCCGGTTCCCCACCCGATGGGTCGCGCCGAGTGTGGTGAGCTTCTTCCCGATCCCTGTGACCTTCAACCCGATTTCACCGTTACCACCGACGGCTGTACGGTCACGCTCAACGGGGTCAATACGGGCAGCACGCCGGCCAGCTCCTGGGTGTGGGATTTGGGGGATGGCAACAACGCCTTCGGGCCGACCGTGTCCCACACCTATGCCGCCTCGGGCACGTACACCGTGTGCTTGACCATCGACGGTGTCACCGCCGGGGGTGAGCAGTGTCCCCGTGTCGAGACCTGTCAGACAGTGACGGTCGATTGCCCGGATGAGTGTGAAGTGGAGGGGGAGTACGACTTCGTTCCCACCGGAAACGGTTTGACGATCAACTTTTTCGGCAGCGGTCTGACCGGGCCCGGCACGACGGTCGCGGGCTATGTTTGGAACTTCGGCGACGGCAACACCGGCACCGGCCCCAACCCGATTCATACCTACGCCACACCGGGCACCTATACGATATGTCTCACCGTGGTCGGGGTCACCGGGATAGGTACCCCTGATGAGGACTGTTGTACCGCCACTATTTGCATGGAAATTACGGTCAAGAAAAAGGGCAAGTGCAAGGTAAAGGCCAAGTTCCTCACCGCGACTGCCCTCGGCTCGCTGACCGCCAATTTCTTCAACACCAGCACCAGCGGGGGGGCCACCAGCATTACCGGCTACTACTGGGACTTCGGAGACAGCAGTAGCTCGACGGCGATGCACCCGAGTCACACCTATGCCGCCTTTGGCCCCTACACGGTTTGCCTGACCACATTCGGTACCAACGGCACCATCGCCTGCGAAGACACCAAGTGCAAAAAGGTGAAGCTCAAACAGGGGCCGATCGCTATCGATAAAAAATAGGTCCCCACAAACTGTTCCCCTCTATACCTCACTCCACTGTGTCGCCGATCGGGAGTTCAATAGGCGGGAGCAACCGGTGGCAGCGCTTCGTGGCGCATGAAGACCGACGGCGGGAAGCCCTGATCGGCGCCGGGGAGCCTCACGGTTCGCTTGAGCACAAAGTCGAAGAGGAGGGGATTGTAGTTGTAAATCTGTGCCAGGGCCTCACTCTCTTTCTCAGTGACCAACCCGGCCTCGACAAACCTGCCGAGGCGAATCAGCAGGTTGACCGCCGGCAGGGGATAGTCACTGCCGTTGATCAGCCGTGGGTGGAGATCTTCCCGTTGCAGCAGCGTTTGGAGCACCCGATCCATCCGGTTGAATTGCGGGATGGCCGAAATATCGGCAAAGAGCCGGTGGAGATATTTTTCTTCACTCATCAAGCGCAACAACAGGTCGAAATTGTGCACCGGTTGTTTATCAGGAGAGTCCAGATCAGCACTTTCCCCCAAGCTGGCCGCGTGGGCCGCGATCACCTTGATCCCCGCGTCCAGTGGGGTGCGCAGCAGGAGCGGATTGCCCAACTCTTGCCCCCCTTCGGTTTCCACGGCGTGCTCGTCCCCGGCGTGGGTCAGCAGAATCATCTGATGTTTTCTCATTACCCGGTAAAACCGTTCGCACTTGATGCTGGACAGATCGATGCCCATCGCACTGGGAATCCATTTGACCACCTTGACCCCCTGTTTCGCCCACCTCTCGAGCTCCGGGATGGCGTCGGGTCGGTAGGGGTGGATGGAGACCGCCGGAACGAACAGATCCGGATGTTTTACCGCGACCGTAACCGCGTACTCATTCGGCGTGTAGTACTCAGTTCGCTCAGGATCCGGGTTTCCGTCCTCAGTATGATACCGGTCCAGGGCCAACAGCAGGTACTTGCCGTGCCCCTCGATGTTTCGCGCCAGCCTGGCCAAACGCTCAACATATTGAACATCCGCCCCGGCCTCGGGTTCGTCGATCCCCGACGCACTCGCGTAGACCAAAAACCTGAACCGGGCAAACGGGTTGGACCAGCTGAGCACTCGCGAGTTGACTTGACAGCCACTGCCGCTGTCGCCGAGCCCCACCAAGTGGGTGTGGTAGTCAAATAGGCGCGTTGAATCGATTCCCTCAAAGGAGCGTTCGATCAATGTCCCCGCCTCAGGGCTGAGACCGGTATCCGCCTCCTCAGGCTCGTGCTCAAACGCCCCGCCCAGCTGGGTGATCAGGCAGCCCGGCACAACAGCAACCAAACTCCCGCTGACAGCGAAAACGATCACCGTCGCACGCAGGGCTCTACTTTTCCACAGCAGTTGGTTCATCATGACTATCTGGCCACACGGTGCCACGGGGACGGGGGAAGGTCAAATCGAAGAGTTTCCTTCTGATAATCCTTCTGCTCAATGCATCGTTGAAATTTAGGTGTTCACCCACTATAGTGTGAGATACGAATTTTCGCGCACGCAAAAAGGAAACGAGTCTGCTCGTGGAGATGGAGTGCCCCTAAAGCAGGGGTTGTTCTGCGATTGAAGAGGTTTCTCTTCTGCTATGCAGGACTGAATGTGCAGTGCGAACTTCTGACGGGATCACCATTGCGCCGGGTACCCCACAGGGGGTCGTGCAGGACAAATTTAAGAGAGATGAAGGAGATGAAAAAATGACTGACAAAAACCTGACAGAGCAAACCAACACTGAAAAAGAATCAAAGAAATCTTCAACCGAGTTATCGAGACGAGAATTGGTCGCCGCAGTTGTAGGCGCGACGGGCATGGCCTCCATTGCTACCGCATGTGAGGGAAACGATACAACAGGGGTTGCGGCCCTCGAAGTGAATCAATTTCAATCCGCGCTTCAAACCACCAGTGACCCCCACTGGTTTGATACATTGAGCGCCATGAGCGATGCCTCCGGTGGAGCGAACCCCGTCATTGGTGTTTTAGCGGGTTATTGGAGCTCAGATGACGGCGGGGGGGGCCTTTTTTATTGGGATCCCGACGAGCCGGTATCGAGTGATAACGGGGGAACCATTTTCTCGGGTGACGACGGCGGAACCGGGTATGGCTGTTGGAAGCGGATCTACAGCGGTCCGGTCAACGTGAGATGGTTCGGCGCAACCCCGGATGAAACGGATAACCACGATGCAATTCAAGCAGCTGTCAACTACGCCGTAGTCCTGCGACAGATCGTTTACTTCCCCGCGGGCGAATACACTGTCAAGCAGACGATCAACCTCCCCATTGGTTCTCAACTCAAAGGAGAAACCGGGTATCAATCGGCAAAATCCTATGGTGTGGATCCGGGAGCAACGACCATCTACTTTGAACCGACAACTGAGCAGAGCCTTTTTGTCGCTTCGGGCACCGGCTATGGCCCCCATTCGGCGCGTTTTTTCTATTCCATCGATGGTTTCTACCTGTGTGGAAACAGTGAAACCCAAACCGGTAACAGCAAATTCGCATTGGATCTCGATGAGGTGGGCCACAGCCGGTTTGAGAACCTCGGTATCGAGAAATTCAGGTACGGCGTTCGGTGCTTCAGGACCATCGACAATAGACTGGTCAACATTATGGCATCAGGCACGATTGCCGCTGTGCTCTACGACGGCGGCAACGCGACCACGGACGTGTGGGACCACTGCTACATTGGTAACTCCCCCATCGGCGTGCAAACGAACGGGACCTCACTTTCTGTTCGTTTTGTCCACTGTCTATTCGAACAGATAGATTTATATGGTATCAACCTGGTGAAGGAGTCGGATGGATTCTCTTTTACCGACTGCTACTCGGAAAACGTGCCCTGTACGACCGGTTCAACCGGTGCCATGTTTCGCGTGGGACATGACGGAAGCACTCTGCCGGTGGGGGTGCATCTATCGGTTTCCGGGGGATATTACGGCGGAATTCTGGGCGGCGCCGAGGGAAGTTGGCTCGATATCGACGCCAGCGACGGTGTGTGTGTCTCCTCCCCCACTGTCACCCGATACACCAATGTCATCAAATGCACCGATAACACCAGGGACAAGTCAATTGTCGTCAGCGGACTGCAGGGGACGAGCTTCACCTATTTCAAAACCGGCCCCGACGAGAAGTTGCAGGGATTCTATCCGAGCAGCGTCTTGAACGCCGCGACGGGGTATTGTCAACACGCTGAGTTCGGGCGAGTCACCACCCCGATTATTCAAAAAAACCGATCGGGAACAGGCACGGTTACGGCCAACTGCCAACACATGGCGGTTTGCGATTCGGGCGGCGCGTTTTATCCGCGGGTGGACAACCAGGTCAACATGGGAACAGCAGCCCTGCGATGGAACAAGGTGCACGCCGAACGAGTGATCAGCACCTATCTTCAAAGAAATGAAGCGGGTACAGGCACGGTGACTGCAAACTGCCAGCATATGGGCGTATGCGATACAAACGGGGCTTTTTACCCCCGGGTGGACAATAGTGTGGCGTTGGGAACATCAAACCTTCGCTGGCAGATCATCTACGCCGCAAACGGAGTGATCAACACTTCGGACGAGCGGGAAAAAGAGGATATCCTTCCTATCTCGGACAAGTTGCTCGACGCTTGGAGTGATGTGGAGTTCTATCAATTCAGATGGAAGAAAGAGCCGGAAAAGATTCAAGTCGGAGTGATTGTCCAGCGAATCATTCAGACGTTTGAAAAACACGGTCTGAATGCATTGGACTACGGTTTGATCTCTTTCGAGGACGATCGGTTCGGGATCAGGGCTGATCAATGTCTTTTTCTCGAAACCGCTGCGCTGCGCCGAGAATTGCAGCGGGTAAGAGGGGTCAAGTAACAGACAAAGCGCTCAATCCACCGCCGGCCAGCGATAATGGCCCGTTACCGGGACAAAGGCCAGCAGATCCATCTCGGTGGTATGGCTTCCCTTCGTCCAATTGTTGATGATTAGCGGGTATCCCGAGGGACCTGTTCTATCGGAGACCATTCCCACGTGATCCGCTCCTTTGGCCGGCAGGGTGTCGAAGAACACCACATCCCCGGGTAGGTAATTTCCTTGCTCCAGTGCTACCGGCAGGGATTGCCAGTGACGCTTGAACCAGGGAATTAAGTTCTTCACCCGTCGATGGTCGATCGACGGATTTGGTTCTGAGATGCGCGAATATGCCTTAGGCCGTTTTGCCCGGTCGTGTTGGATCGCCTCCTGCAAGTCGAGTCCCGCATTGCGCAGGGCTCTGACAATTACATCGGTACAGACCCCCAGCTCTCGGGGAACGTCTCCTTTGGGATAAGGAATTCGGATGTACCGACCGTCGTATGAAGCCCCGTTCTCGACGGCTTTCTTCGCGCCGAGCAGGCCGTCCACCTGATTGGGGATGCCGTCCCGATCCAGATCACCATAGTACTGCCGTCGGTGAGCGGTGACCAACGTCGGCGTATCGTTTTTCACCACGCTGTAGAGCTCACGCGCATCTCCATCGCGCAGCGCCACACGATAGGAGGTCCCAGCCCCATCGGTGCCGTCCGGGAGTCGCTTGTCCCCAGGCAGTTGAGTGTGTCCCCCAGGGGTGGCACCGAGGGCTGCCGGATAGGTGATTACCGCTGTTTTACCGGCCATCACCGTGAGCAGGCGAGCGGCCTTGTCCACAACCAGTCGAATGTGGTCCAATGGCAGTCCCGTGGGGAGCTGAATCGAGATTTTCTCGTCGAATTCCGGCCAAATGCCCTTGTCCGGCAGAGCTGCGGGCAACTGTTTTTCCGGGGGCGACCCCAGCTGTCCCACCGCGCTATTCGACCCCACGGCGATCCCGATGCCCAACACCACGACCAGCGCCGCCGGCCCCACGGCCGCCAAGTACAACGCCGTTATTCGTTTACTCCCCATCATTCGCTCAACACCCGAGGGGTAGCAGAAATTTCCCCGGCTTCCTTGGGCGGTCTGCCCCTGTCAAAAGACGTGCATTTTTTTGGTGTCGTACTATTGTACCGTTGGGAGGTGACCTGTGGTTCAGCAGAAACAGATCTTGATCACCGGGGTTCACACCGGATTGGGCAACGCACTGACCCGGGCGTGCCTCGAGAGGGGAAACACCGTGTTCGGCATGAGCCGAAAACCACCGGACGGAGTTGAGTCGAGCGACCGTTTTCATTTCTACCCCATCGACTTGACCGACACGGCTGGCACTCGCGAAACCTTGGATCAGTTGAAGAATCAAACGGATGTACTCGATCTGGTGATCCTCAACGCCGGTATCCTGGGCCCTCTGGCCGAGTTGCCCCGGACCGACATCGAGGAGTTGCAGCGGGTGTTCGAGCTCAACGTGCTGGCCAATAAAGTGATCGTCGATCACCTGCTTCACACATTCGAGCTGTCCCAAATCATCGGCATTTCTTCGGGAGCCGCCCAAAACGGGTCGGCCGGCTGGGGAGCCTACAGCATCTCCAAGGCCGCGTTGAATATTCTGCTCAGGGTATATGCCAACGAAAACCCGGGGATCCATTTCACCGCACTGGCCCCCGGACTGGTGGACACGCCGATGATGGACAGCATCCTCTCGAGGAAGCCCAATCCCAGCTGGGCTGCAGACGGGCGGTTAAGAGCCGCAGCAGCCCAGGGAGGGATCAACTCCGCCCTCAACACTGCGAACCTCATCATGAATATCGCCGAGCGATTAACAACAGTTCCCAGTGGCGAATTCGTCGATGTGCGCGCGCTGCCGTGGGAGGCCGACGCCTAAAGTGTCAATTGTCGGGGTCAGACCCCGCATTGCCCGTCGGGGTCAGACCCCGCATTGCCCCGCATTCGCTCCGCATTCGATGGTGATGCCGCAGCGTTCGCATCGATATCGGACGCGAGCGTCGGTGGGATTTTGTAACCGTTCGAATTCGTCGACTTGTCGGCCTGTTGTTTCGTAGCACTCCGGGCAGTAGCCCTGTTCGAGCTCTGCTGGTGTTATCGTCAGGTGACAGCGGACACAGCGCAGCCTTGTCTCCGGGGGCCGGATCAATACCAACTGATCGTGGCGGCAGTCGCTCATCTCGCCTACCTACGCCCGACCAGCTGGAGATGTCAATCGTTGTTGGCCTGGTTGACCGCCTGCATGATTTGGCTGTTGGTGATCATGATCCACGGATCATCGTTGTCCGTGACCAGGACCTCCATCTTCTCCAGATCGACGACAAACGTCCAGGGAGCCCCGTACGCGCCGTCAACTGTGTCCGGGATAAAGTAGTTACCTTCAAAATACTCGGTGATATGATCAATCGCCTGATCGATGTTGTCCACATGGATGAAGGTGATCAGAATCAATCCGTTCGCTGCTTTGACTTCGTCTTCAATCTCGCTCAACTGAGCGAAAACTTTAGCGCAAGTCGGTCACCCGTTGCTCCCCACTGCCACCAGCAGCGATTGTTTCTTGGTGTTGTGAATATCACACAGATTGAAGCTCACCTCTGTATGTTCCGCCACACCGTCCAAATCCGCGTCGATATAGCCGGTCATTTCCCAATTGGGAGGATTATCGCCGACGACCATGGTCTGATCGCCGAATCCAAACGTCAGATCCGAGCAGTCGTCAGGATCCGAATCGGAATCAGAATCGGCGTCCGCGTCCGTATCCGAGTCCGTATCGCTATCCGTATCGCTGTCCGAATCAGCATCAGAGTCACTATCCGAGTCACTGTCCGAGTCACTGTCCGAGTCACTGTCCGAATCGCTATCGGCGTCACTGTCCGAGTCGCTGTCGGCGTCACTATCCGAGTCCGCGTCGGCATCCGAGTC
>JANQET010000091.1 GCA_028278265.1 Myxococcota bacterium | reverse complement strand
CGCGGCCTCCGGCCTTGCTGAGAACCAAACCCCCGTCCGACTGCGAACTCGCATTCAGCGTCGAGGTTCCCACCACAGCCAACCAGGCGTTGCTCTATCGCCTCAACGGGGATATCAACCCCATCCACGCCAACCCGGAGACGGCCAAGCAGGCCGGTTTCGATCGCCCAATTCTGCACGGCTTGTGTTTCTACGGCATCGCCGCCCGAGCGGCGCTGCGGGAGTTGGCCGGTGATGAACCGGCTCGCTTTCGATCCTTCGAAGCGCGCTTTGCCAAGGTGGTGATGCCCGGAGATACCCTGGTCGTGCAGGGGTGGCCGCTGGCCGAACCCGGACAGGCCGCGATTACAGTGACAGTCAAACAGAGCGGACAGGTGGCGATTGCCAACGCACTCTTCGAGTACGAGTAAGATGGACAATCCCGATTGCTTTTTTAATTCACTATCCCTAGAATCAACCATCTGATCATGGACCAAGAGAAGAGCAGAGAACGACTGTTTGACCGCTTCGGTCGCCGCTATGCCGGCGGGGAGATGATCTTCGTCGAGGATGAAGAGGCGCGGGAAGTGTTCATGGTCGTGGAAGGGCGAATCCGTCTGATCAAGCGCGTTCGCTTTGTCGAGCGGGATATCGTCGTGCTCAAAGCTGGCGATATCTGCGGAGAGACAGCATTGCTCAGCGGTAGTCACCATCCCTGCTCTGCCGTGGCCTTGGGCGATTGCCGGGTGTTGGCATTCAAAGCCGAGGATTTTGACGAGCTGTTGCGCAAGCAGTCCGATGTGGCGGCCAAGCTGATCAAGCAGTTGATTCGCCGGCTTCAGGCGTCGGAAGAGCGAATTGAGAATATGCTGCTGCGGGACAGTCAGAGCAAAATAGTCAATACGCTGATCAAATTGGCTCAGGGGGTCTCTCCGGTCGACGGCCGGACCCTGCTCAGTATCTCCCCGATCGAGCTCTCCTCACGCATCGGTCTCGACGTCGATTCCGTCAAGCGGGGTATCCTGCAGCTTCGCGAGAATCGATACCTGAAAATCGCCAACGAAAAAATCGAAATCCTCGATCTGGGCGCCCTGCGCAAACTCTATCAGCTGATGGGTATGAAAGAGGACCTCAAGCGGGGTTGAGCAATCGAGGCTGCTCTGAACGAGATCGAATTGCTATTACTATCGAGCTGAATGGGTTAAATTATTTACTGGGCATAACCGTCCAACCCCTTGTGGAAGGGTAACGACAAGTAAGGAGGTTGCTCGAATATGTTAAAATTTCTAGCCACAACAGTGTTTGTTGCTGCCCTGGCGGCAGCGCCCTCGGCGTTCGCCCGATCGATTTTTCTCAATGGCGTGGACATCAGCACCCTGCGGGGCAAGACGTTCAAGAACGCGACGATTTACATCGATGCCAGCGGTAATATCCACATCGATGCTCCCAAGTACAAGGTCAAGGTTGTCGACGATCCGGTTCCCGCGCAACCGGCGAGGCGGCCCCACGCCAACGGGGGACCCAATCCATCGCTGAACAACCACTACTATCTGGTGACCAACCCCTCGCCGGCCGGGCGAGCCCAGTACGATTTTATCGTCCTGATCAACGGCATCGAGCGCAAGGTCATCAAAGCCGGCTCAGGGCAGACGATTATCGAAATATCCGCGTGGCTCAATCGAGGAACGAATCAAATCGCGGTGACGGCCAAGAAACGGCTGGGCAACGGCCGAAAGTCGTTCTCGTCAGCTGACCGGGCCAAGTTGGTGATTGGACGGGGACATGAAGCGGGTAAACGGGTCAAGATCTCCGCTGTGTTGATGAGCCTCTCCGTGGATGCCTCCCAGGTCGACGATACGACCAAGCACCAGACCCTCGAAGCGCACTAAAACCGTCCGAAATCCCGCACATTATCCGGCTGTATTCGCCTTGACCCCAGTGGGCTTTCTTGTTACCAATGCCCCTGTTTTTTGAGGATTTTGCTAGGGATGCGGCGCGTTCAACACCAGATGATACTGCTCGTGAGTTTGGCCTTCGGGCTTTCCTGCGGGGGCAGTCAAATCTCCGACAAGTCCATTCGACAATCCGATCGGTTCTATGAAGCGGCGTATATCAGTTGGTTCGATCAGCGGGACAACCTCGGCGCCATTCGCAATCTGACCCGCGCCGTGGAGGCCAATCCCCAAAACGACCGGGCCCACTATCTCCTCGGGGTGATTCGTCTGGGTCGCGGGGAGTTCGATGAAGCGGAAGTCCATCTTGTCGCCGCCGCCGAGTTACGCGCCGAGAACAATCCCTCCGCACTGTCTGAGGTGCAAAACAGTTTAGGTGTGCTATTCATTCATACAAAGCGCTACGAGGAGGCGATTGAAGTGCTCAACAAGGCAGCCCAGGAAGTGTTGAATCGCGAGCCGTGGCTCGCCTTCGGCAATCTGGGCTGGGCCTATATCGAGACCGGTGAGCACGACAAGGCGATTGAGGTGCTCAGGCGCGCCATGTTCGAACAACCCAAATTCTGCGTCGGCGCCTACCGCTTGGGTCAAGCGTACTACCACAAGCGGGACTACGAGGTGGCCCGGGACACCCTGCGCCAGGCAATCGCGATTCCCGAAGCCGGGTGCGATCAACTCCAGGACGCCCACCACTTGTTGGGTATGACCTATCTTCGCTTGGGCGAGGACGATCAGGCCAAGGCGGCCTTCGACAAGTGTCGCGCGATCAATGCCGCCAGCCCGATCGGTCGCAGTTGTGCGGAGACCGCGGGAGGATTGTAGGTTGGCCGATGAGACCTTCTTCCCTGCCCCAGCCGAACTATCGGTTCGCCGAAACGATCAAGCGACTGCTCCGGCGCAACGCCAGTCCTAGTCTGAAGAAGATCCTCGCGCGGACCCATCCGGTCGATATCGCTCATGTGCTCGATTCGTTTCTCCCCCAAGAGAGACAAAAACTGCTGACCTATGTCGGTGATGATGAGCGCCAATCCGAAGTGATTGCCTGTTTGCCGCCCGACCACGCGGCCGAGGTGCTGACCGAAATGCCCCTCGAGCGCGCGGCGGTGTTGTTGCGGGAGATGTCCGGCGACGACCGGGCCGATATTCTCGGCATTTTGGACGAAGAGGTGGCCGCCAAGTTTCTCGCCGCCTTGCCCCAGAGCGAATCCGAAGAGGTCGCCGAGCTGCTGCGGTACGGGGAAAACACCGCCGGCGGTATCATGAGCCCGGATCCCCTGGCCATTCAAGAAGACACCACCGCCGAGCAAGCGATCCGCATCGTGCGCGACTCGCCGGACGTGGAAATGGCGTTCTACATCTATGTGGTCAATGACCACAACTCGCTGGTCGGCGTTGTCTCGTTGCGCCAGCTGGTCACCTCCAAACCGGAGATCCAGCTGTGGGAAGTGATGAACCCCCACGTGGTCTCGGTGCGCACCGATGAGCACCAGGAGGAAGTGGCCCGGCTCGTCTCGCGCTATGACTTCTTGGCCGTGCCGGTGGTCGATGAGACCAATCAACTCGTCGGGGTGATCACGGTCGATGACGTTATCGACGTGATCCGCGAGGAAGCCACCGAGGACATCCTCAAGATGGCCGGTGCCGGAGATGAATACGCCAAAAACGTCTCGGTGTTCGGCTGGATCCGCCGACGCCTGCCGTGGCTGGCCGCGGCGTGGTTCGGTGGGATTGTCGCCGCGATGATCATCGGCAAGTACCGGGGAACGATCGAGCGATCGGTCCAACTGGCCGCATTTATCCCGGTGATCATCGGGATGGCGGGCAACGTGGGTACCCAGTCGCTGACCATTGTCGTGCGCGGGTTGGCCACGCGCAATATCGAGGTCAAACACTTTTGGAAGGTGGTCGGCCGCGAGATCATCATCGGCGTCTTGCTCGGCCTGCTGTTCGGCGCTGCCATCGGCGCCACCGGGTTTTTCGATACCTACGAGAGTGCCGAGCTCAATGCGTTGAGCGTGGCCATCGTTGTAGCGATCGCCGCATCCCTGTCGATGGTGCTCGCCGCAACGGTCGGTGCGCTGATGCCGCTGGTATTCGCCAAGATCCACATCGATCCGGCTGTGGCCACGGGTCCGTTCGTCACCACGGCAATCGACGTGATTGGCGTCTCGGTATACCTGGGCATCGCCACGGCGATCATTTGACCCAGCCGGATCGTACTACCCGGGCGATCATTCTGCGCTCGGTCGACTTCAAAGAATCGGATCGCATTCTCACCCTGCTCACCGAAACCCTGGGCCGGATCTCGGTGCTGGCCCGCGGAGCGCGAAAGAGCAATCGCCGATTTGCCGGTGCCCTGGCCACCTTTGCGGTGTTCGAAGCCGTCCTGGGCCATCGGCGGGGGGAGCTCTGGCCCCTCAAAGAGGCCACCTTGCTCGATGCGCACCCCAACTTGGCCACCGATCTCAAACGGGTCGAAGCGGGCTCGTTGGTGCTCGAGCTCGCCCGGGAGGTTACCACCGAGCAGCTCCCGGATGATCGGTTGTTCTCGCTGGTCGTTCGAGTGCTCAGCCTGATCGGGGATATCGAGCTCAACAAGGTCGATGCAGTGGTCATCGCCGGGACGTTGAGAATACTGGCTCAAAGCGGTACCGCGGTCTCGACAATCCACTGCAACGCCTGCGGCAAGCCGGTGCCCGCCGACAAAAAGGTCTATTTCAACCCGGCCCGCGGCGGGGTGGTCTGCACCCCCTGCGGCAAGGGACCCATTCTGCTCCAGGCGGCCGCCGGCAGAGCCCTCGCCGCCCTATCCACCCTCCCGGTGGAGCGCACCCCCGAGGTCGAGCTGACCGAAGAGATCAAAGTGGAGCTCAAGAACGCCCTGTTCCGGTTTTGGGAGCACCACCTGGGACGCCCCCCTCGCGCCGCTTTTCTTTCCTGAATCAGTCAAACGCGATGTCAGTGATCAACCAGGGCTCACACAACTGATCCTGGACCGTGTATTCACGCTGTGATAATTTTTCAGTCAGTGATCCGCCACGACGCTGAGCAAAGTCTGGAGACAGGATGCCATACATAACCGGTTTTCATATAAAGACCCATCCCAGAATTCGCCCGCTGGAATTGATGGTGGATACGACGGAAGTCGAGTTTCGTCACATCATCATCACTGGACGAAACGGGACGGGAAAGACGACCCTGCTCAACGCTTTGTGGGGGGTGGTGGTTGCATATCCCGACAATTCGATTGAACACCTCGGAGAAGGGAAAGCGAGTCTCAACTACGTACCAGACGAATCCCGCGTAAAGGAACGAAGCGCCAAATTTGAAACCGCGACAAAGCAGATGGATAAAATTTCATATGATCCGCCTCTTACAGAAGATGAGTATTTTATTCGCGTTTTTCTCAAAGACGAACGGAAATTGCGCCACATTGAAAAGCCAGGCGAGGTTCCGGAGCGGGTGACACCATCAAATTCCTTAACCGGAAACGAAAGCAGAAAATTTGTCTCGTATTTAAAACATCAATATTTGCAGAAGCTTTTAGCCAAGGCGAACAGCGAATCCGAATTGGCAGAGGCGATCGAGCGCTGGCTCGACAGTTTAGTTCTCGAGTTGTCATCCATTTTCGAAATTGATGGATTGCAGCTCGATTTTGACTCCAAAACATATGAGCTTCGCTTCGTCGAGCCGAACGGGACCCGGTACAACTTCTCTCAACTTTCGGCAGGCTTCTCCGCGGTGCTGGATATTGTTGGAGAGTTACTCATGCGACTCGACGGTTCCGAAATCGACCGTTCGAGCAAGCGGGTGACCGGTGTCGCGTTGATCGATGAAATCGACACGCACCTGCACCCCACGATTCAAAAGACGATTCTTCCGTTTCTCGTGCGGATGTTTCCCAGAATCCAATTCATCGTTGCCACACATTCTCCTGCTGTGATCAGCAGCGTCGACGGCGCCGTTGTGTTTGATCTCGATCGGTTGAGCGCCTGTTATAGTGAGGAATATCGGGGCATTCCTTACGGACAAGTGCTGACGGGACATTTTGGCTTGCCCACGGACCTCGACAACTCAACCAACGCACTGCTGGAAGAAGCCCAAGCCCTCATTGAAAAGCAACCGCGAACAGATGACGAAGACAATCGCCTGGGGGAGCTGGTTCAGCGGCTCCGTAAAACCGGACACCCGATGATTATGCTCGAATATAGCCAACGCCTCATCGCCAACCGCGATGATTCATAGTCGTGCAAAATGATTAGCGTCCATCGGCATCCGGAGTCACCAGCCAGCCTGGCGAAGAAAAAAAGTTACAATGGGCAAGATGTGCGCGATCAACTCCAAGAGGACTTTTTCAGTAAATGTTATCTCTGTGAACGGGAAGTGGGAGCAGAATTTCAGGTTGAGCATTTCAGGCCCAAAAGCGGTTATCCAGAGTTGAAGTTCGAGTGGAGCAACCTCTTTCCCGCTTGCAGCTGTAACCAGCGCCGATTGAGATGGACCGAACAATCAGAGGTCGATCAGCAAGGGAATCCCACTCATTTCCCCAGAGGCGGTATGCTCGATCCCGCACAAGACAACATCGAAGCGCGTCTGGACCAGTGGATTGAGTTTAGCGCGACTTCCACCAAAATCAGTTTCATGGCCACACGCTCCGATGACCCAGCCGCGGCCAACACCGCCAAAGAGCTGGAATCGATCCACAACAGTGGAGAAACCGGTCATGTGAAGAACCTGCGAAACGACATTCAAAGTTACGCCGCGTACATCCTGGACCGTATTTCGGTCTATTTGGCCGAAAGAGAGAAACCTAGCTCGAGAAAAGCCCGTGAGCTTAAACTCCAAATTCAGGGCCTCACCCATCGCAAAGCCGCGTTCGCCGGTCTCATACGCGGCTATTTGGTGCGAAAATTCGACAAGAGCATTTTAGAAGAGCTTGGAATCGTTTTTTGACTTGGTTCTTCCTTTTTAGTGGATGACGACAATTTTATGGTTTTTTGGGCTCTGCTGACCATCTGGCTCACCACTTTCGATAATAATCTGTATAAATGGTCTGCATAACTATTTGAAATTGAAAAGAAAATTAACTGTATTTGATTTTTTGGTTTTAACGTACCGAATTGCCTGATATTTTCCAAGTTGGGATGACCAATTTGCGCGATTCCGTTTGGCAAGGAGGCCGAGATGGGCAAGCCCGGATCAAAAGGGGAGCATGCACTGCAACAGCGGTATGGCACTGAAAAAAGGGCCAACGCGTTTTACGATAAACAGGTGCTCGATTATCTCAATCCACGGATGACCGAGTTTGTTCGGCAGCAGGAGATCGTTTTTGTGGCAACCGCGGACGGTGACGGGGAGTGTGACTGTTCATTGCGCGCGGGTGAGGCCGGCTTTGTGTACGTGCTCGATGAAAAGCGATTGATCTACCCCGAATACCGGGGCAACGGCGTGGTGGCCAGCCTCGGCAATATTGCGGAAAACCCCCACATCGGCATGATGTTCATCGATTTCGTAAAAGACACGGTCGGGCTCCATATCAACGGCAAGGCCGAGATTCTGGAGAACGATGCCGTGCTGAAGATGGCCGAGGTGCCCGCCGGTATCGCCGAAGCGATTGGACAAAAGGGCAAACGCCGACCGGAACGGTGGGTTCTGGTGCAGGTGGAGGAAGCGTACATGCACTGCTCGAAACATATCCCGCTCTATCAAAAAAGAGAGAAACCGATTCGGTGGGGGACCGACGATCCGAAAAAGAAAAAGGTCGACTATTTCGTCGGTGGCTAGCAACAGTTCTTCTCTATATTTGATCCCTGAGAAGCAACAAGCAAATCTGCATTAGCCCTCCTGAAAGGGCAACCGCAAGGGATTGCCCCTACAGTAATCTTAGATGATCACGTGTAGGGGTAGCCCTCGCGGCTACCCTTGAAATCAAGCATTGGCGTTGCTTCTCAGGCATCATATTTCAACTCATCACACCCCAAGGCTGCCGCAGAAGCACCAATCGTTTTTTTGCGCAACTTCTCCTCCCTCTTCGGGTTTAGGCGGATAGAACGCTTTTTTTCGCAAAGGAGGACCGCTGATGAGATGGGTAGTTTTCAATTGTACGTTGGTGCTGAGCTGGCTCGTTTGGGGATGTGAACTCGATCAGGAGATGACCGAGTTCGAAGAGGCTGAGCAATCACTGGAGTCTGTGGGGCTGGCGAGCGCGGAATCGGAGTTCGCGGCTGTTGCCACCCTGGACTACGAACACGGGATGACCGCTCAACAGTGGGTCGAGTTGGTCTGGACCAATGCCCGGCACCGGTTTAGACCCCGAGAGTGTGTTTCCGCGGAGGTCTCCCCCAATCAGGTGGTGCTCACACTGGACGGGTGCACCGGCATGTTCGGCCATCGGGAGATTTCCGGCACCGTGGTGGCGACCCTCACCGAACAGTCCGACGATCAACTGGCGTTTGAGTTGACCGGTGTGGTCACCGGCAGACGGTTCCACTTGGAGCTGGACGGTCAGGCGACCTTGACCCGGCAGGGGACCGAACGCCTGCTCCAGGTGAACACCAATTCCAAGGGACGAGGACCGCGGGGTGGCGAGCTGCACCGAGTCGGTGATTACCGGGTCGGCGTGGACACAGAGGCCAAGTGCGTCAGTATTGACGGCGAATGGACGACCCGGACCGAGTTTCGCGCCCGGAGCAAGACCGTCTCCGGCTTCACCAAGTGCAAGGATCAATGTCCTCTGGCCGGTGGAGTGATTGAGCTCAAGGGATCGGCGGGTCGGCAGCTGACCATTGAATTCGACGGCACTGATCATGCCACCTGGACCGCGGCCAGCGGCAAAACCGGGACGATTGAGCTGGACTGCCCTTAACCGTCGGCGATCGACCTGCAGAACGATTCATGTGTCAGCAGGTAAGGTGTTGATTCACGGCTGAGTGCTCATACACTTCAATTACATGGTCATACGGCTTTGTTGTAGCTTAATCATTGCCTCTGCGCTGCTCCCTCCACCGATCCGCGCCGCCGAGGAGATCCAGTTGGAGCTGGGGGGGTGGTGGCTCAACCGGTTCAATCTGATCAGAAATGCGTCCAATCCCCAGGGCACCCTGACGACTGTCGACTTCGGCGGAGCCGGCCAATCCGAATATGCAGATGATCCAAACAACCTAAGGTTCAATCAACACGAGGTGAGCTACTCCGGGTTGGTGGGCCTGTCCCTCGATCTCAGCTGGTCTCGACTGCGGTTCAATCTCACCGCCGATACGGGGGAGCTCAAGGTCCCCGCCCTGGCGCACTACACGCCCCAACCCGTTTGCGATGAGACCTCTTTCGATCCCCGGTGCGGGGTCACCTCCAATGCAGCCGTCTTTACCGACGAGCTCTACAGCCACTACTTCATCCGCCAAGCCTATTTCGAGCTGAGCCTGGGTGAGACCCAATGGCTGCAAATCGCTGCGGGCAAGCGGCTCATCTCCACCGGCGAGGGGTTCGTGATGGACAACCACGCACTAGGGGTGGAGCTCAACGCCGATTTTTTTCTCGGCTTTGATCGTCCCCTGCGGATGCAAACCGCCCTATTGATGCCCGACGGGAGTTTCACCGGTGACGGCAAGCGCAGCCCCTACGGTTATCAGGAGGTGGCCTACCTGCGCTCACTGCTGGAGGAAATCGGGCTGTTTTTCGCCTGGTATCGGGACGGAAACAGTGAATTGGCCGAGATCGCCCGGTCGATTCTGAGCAGCGCCGCGGCCGCGAGTGGCAATCAAGGAGATGTCTTGTACTGGGTGATCAATTCTCCGAAAACAGAGTTTGACACCACCGGCCACCTCTTCTGGTCGGGCCTGACCGCCAATGCCCTGTTCCAGAGGGCGAGCCTGTCCATCACCGGCATCGCCGAGTGGGGTCGGTTCGACTACTCGATATCCGGGGAGGACCCCCGCAATGGAGAGCACTGGTCGAGAACGGGTCGCACCGACTGCCGGGGCTGGATGCTGGACGCGGACGCCTATTTCGATGTGACCGATCGATTCGTTCTCGGCGGCTTCCTGCTCATAATGAGCGGAGAGATATACGGGCCGGAGGAGTTGTCCCACCGCCAGGTGTTGGAGCGGCTCAACAGTTTCGTCTCGATCTACCCCTTTATCACGCGAACCAACCTGTTTTTCTCCGGTGGGATGAACCAACAGTATGGTGCGCGCAGTCTGACCACCTCCGGCGTGGGCGGGAGGGGCGTGATCACCCCGGGGCTCAGCGCCGGCCTGGAGATTTTGCCGGAGATGGACCTACGCTTGGTCAGCGCCCTGCTGCTGGCCCACGGCAAACACCTGGCCTCGAACAGTCGGTTTTACGGGGTGGAGTTCAACCTCAATTTCGCTTGGCAATTCGGCCGCTATTGTCGCCTCTCGGTCGAAGCGGATTACCTGGTGACCGGCGGATTTTTCGATTTTGCCAAACCGTTCGAGCTGTCCAACCAGTTTCAGGTGATGAGTGTCGAGCCGTCTACTTTTCAGCTGATCGCTGGATTTGATGTAGACTATTGACGCGCAACTATTTGCGATTTGACGTGTTTGCATAAATAGATGGTGGGCTCAAAGCGAAACCTGGGGATCGGGGACCCGGATGCCCGGCTGATGCTGGCGGTCAAGGCCGGTGACCGGGAGGCCTTTGTGAAGCTGTTTGAGAGCTACGCGCCCCGGCTCGTCGGCTATGTGGATCGCTATCTGCAAAACCGGGCCGTCTCCGAGGAGATTGTCCAGGAGGTGTTTCTCAAGTTGTATCGCACCCGCAAACGGTACACGGTGCAATCGCGCTTTTCCACCTGGCTCTACCGCATCGCGACCAACACCGCGCTCAACGCGGTGCGCCGTCGCCAGCACCAGAAGAACCGCGAACCGTTCGACGAGGCGATGGTTGGAACGGACACGGCGGGTCAATCCGCGGATCGGATCGTTGACGGACGACGGCTCGAGAAGTTGATCTATCGGACGATCGACGCCCTGCCGCCCAACCAACGGGCCGCCTTCAACCTGACCCGGTTCGCGGGTTGTACTTACTTGGAGACCGCCGATGTTCTGGGACTCAGCGAATCGGCGATCAAATCACTGGTCTTTCGCGCCGCCGATACCCTGCGGCAGGCCATTGATGTCGACGAAAGGCGAGGGGCGTCCCGATCGAACACCCTTCGTTTGGTGAAGAGATGATGCAGGACAAATACACCGAATGGATTGTCGCCTACCTGGACGACGAGCTGGGCGAGGCGGAGCGCACCTCGTTCGAGGAGCACCTGGAGGGCTGTGCTTCGTGTCGCGAGCAGCTCGAAGGGTTGAGCAAGACGGCCCAATTGGTCGATGCGCTCCCGACCGCGTCTCCCTCGGCGCAATTCGAACAATCGTCGTTGGAGCGCTTCGACGAAGAGTTGTTCCGTCCATCTGCGTCGAGCGGTCGAAAGCTCGGTTGGCTGACCGGACCGCGCCTGGCCGCCTTGGTGGGCTCGGGCATCGCCGCCGCGGTGATTGGGGTGCTGGTCTTCAGCGGTTGGCCCACCGGGAAACCCCATGGGGAGGAACGGGCGATCGCCGACGACCTGGAGCTCTATGCGGACTATGAAGTGATCGTCAATCTCGATCTGTTGCAAGCGATCGACACGATGGAGCTCGAGGGGATCGATCTCGTGGCGCCTCAAGCCGAAGTTGAGGTGAACTGACCATGGCCGGTCCCCTTGCCATGTCGTTGGTCGTTTCCGCAATGCTGCTCGCCGGCACACCCCAAGCCCTGACCGATCAAAAGACGGCGACCCACCGGGTCCGCGACCCGCGCGCGGGCAAGACAAAACCCCAAGAAGCCAAGAGCAAAGCGCTCGAGCCATGGGAGAGAGAAGTGTTGAGTAACCTGGAGTTGCTCCAGCTGATCGAACTGTTGGAAAAACTCGATCTGCTGGACGACTGGCAGCTCTTTTACGAAAAGGGAGGTCGGCGATGAACCGAAATTCCTCAATCAGCAAAGGGCCGAGTGCCCAAACGATGTACAGACAGTGCTCGGTCGTGGCAGCGGTGATCGGCCTCTCCGTCGGGATCTCGGCGCGTCAGGCATCGGCGCAGAGTGAAGAACAACAGAAGTCGGATGCCCCGATCCCGGTGAAGCCCAACGAAAAACCATCCTCATCGGAACCGGAAATTCCCGCTGATCTGGTGGACCAATGGCGACGGTTGACCCCCGAGCAGAAAGAGGCACTCAAAAAGAGGCTGGAGCGCTTCAAGTCACTGCCGCCGCAAAAAAGGCAGAAACTGCGCACCCGGCTCGAGCGATTCAAGGCCCTCCCGTCGAGCGAACGGGAGCGGCTCAGAAATCACTACCGGATGTTCCACAAACTACCCGCCCGAGAAAAGGCGGTGATCATGAACCGCTATCACCGGTGGCAGCAGCTCCCCGAACGGGACCGGACCCGCTTCCGCCGACAACTGAAGCGGCTCAAGCACATGGACCCGGCAAAGCGTCGACAGCTGATGCAAAAGGCCAGACGATGGCTCAAGCTCACCCCGGCCCAGCGGCAGCAAATCCGCCGGCGCAAAAACTCCCGCAAACAAAAGTAGAGATCTACCGATTGTCTTCGTCGAAGCGGCGTAGGCCTTCCAAGAGCAGCATTTCGCTGGTCATGTTGATCACTCGCTGCTCGGCGCGAAAGTCCGAGTTGAGCTCGAAGCGGCCGTCCTTGTGCCGCAGCATTCTGAAAAAGGCCTCTTCACCGCGGAGCTTTTCGAACAGCGCGTTGTAGATTTCCCCGTCGACGAAGTGAATTTCGCCCACCTGTTGATCGATGTTGAGCTTGAGCTGTCCGCTCTTTCGTCCGTGGGACAGAATCTGGACCAGATCGGGCAGGGACATCTCCTTGAGCGAGCCCGACACACCGCTGCTCGAGGTGGTGGAGGAGCTCTGGCGGAGAATCTTGTTGATTTTGGCCACGAGGACGTCCATCGACATCGGCTTGACGAGATAGTCCTGAGCCCCCAGATCGAAGCCCTGCTTGACCGCGTTGGAGCCGGCCCGCGAGGTGAAGTAGATGAACGGAATGTCCTTGGTGCGGTCGTCGCTGTTGAGCCGTCGCTTGAACTCAAAACCGTCGAACGGTTCGATGTCGGTCTCGCAGAGCACGATGTTGACCGATTCGTTGTAGACGTACTTGATGGCCTCGTCAGCGCCGTGCTCGGTGACGACCTTGAATCCTTGGCTGGTCAACTGAAGGTCCAGGATGGCACACTGCTCCGGATCCGGATCGACGATCATCACGGTCTGGGCGCCGGTGAGCAGTTGACGCTTGATATCGTCCCCGGTGACCACTGCGCTGAACAGTTCCACCAGGTTGGGATCGAACACCTTCTGCTTGGCCTTTTTGAGAATCTGAATCGCCTCTTCGGTGCTCAATGTTCGCCGGTAGGGGTTGCGCGGGTTGCAGGTGAGATCGGCAAACGTATCGGCCAGCGCGAGAATCCGCGCGCCCAGGGGAATGTCCTTGCCCCGCAGACCATCGGGAAATCCGTTTCCGTCGAACTGCTCATACATATGTTGCAGGGTGTTCAAGGTGGATTCGGGGAGATCGACCGATTCGATCAGGCGGATCGGGTTGAGGTACCGTTTCTCGGCCGTGGTCTTGTGGCCCTTCCACTCGGCGACGTTGAACGGGGTCAGGTGGTAGGGGCTGCCCTTGCTCAAGTCGTGCAGCAAAGCGGCGATGGTGATCGATTCGGTCTCTAATTCGGGTAAATCGATCCGCTGGCACATCCGCTCGGCGTGGCGGGCGACCAGAATTGAATGGCCGGCCAACTCCCCACGGCTGCTCTCCAGCAGTGAGATCATCACCTTGAGCATTTCGACCAACGTGGAGAGGTGATGTTCGAGTTGTTGGCCGAACGGTGACGATGCCCGTGCTGCCCCCCGCTCCATCTGCTCGGCCGATATCATCCGTTCTTGGGACTTGTCCGAGTTGGCCAGCGCCGCGGCCATCGAGCCCTCGTCGAGGAGATTGCGTTCGTAGACGTTCATCATCGATTGAAAGGCGCGATAACTCTCCCGATCGATGTTGGCAAAGGCGTGAATATCCCCGCGGTAGAATTTGGCGATCGCCGCCTTGATCGCCGCCGGTCGGGCGATGAAGGACCGCACGCGAGACGATCCGCTGATCCGGGCGATGTCCTGTTCAATTTCTATATTCGAGGGATCCGAGGAGACAATTGATAGCTCGTGGGTCGTGGCGTCGTGCAGAATCGGAAAGATGTTGTGCTTCTTGGCCAGTTTGACCGGCACCATTTCCAGGATGTTGCGAGGAATGTCCGCGCGTTTGAGTTTTTCCGTCGTCACGTAGCGCGTGCGAAAGATCCGGGCGAGGTGTTGCAGCAGCGTCTCCTCGTCGAACACGCCAATCTCCAACAGCGCCTCCTCGAAAAATCCCCCGTGTTTTTCGAGATGCAACATGGCGCCCTGGTACTGATTGTCGGTGATAGCGCCATCGGCAAGCAGCCGCTGAGCAATTTGAGTGGTCGATTGATTTGTCATTTAGTCGTTTATAAGGGACACATCACCCTCGTTAAATGTCAAGTCCCGTTTTTCGCTTTTTTTCGTGGCGGACTATACCTCGAACCGCAAAAAAAAGACAATTAATATCGCAGCTTATGATAGAGTCTGGTCCTCTCCCTGCAGCAGTTTTATTGCGGACGATATTATTCGTCATTTAAGAAATCGCACGAAAGAGAAAAAAATAAACCGATTTTGGCTGCTTTTGTCGATCGACTCACCAGATTTACCATTGCTTCGTTGGGGGATCATCAATTAGGGTGATTTTTCAATGACCTACAAGAGCATGAAATTTAAAAACAAGCGCGTATTCGTCAAAGTGGACGACTCCGGTGAGGTGGTCATCACCAACGGCCGGGCCACGATGAAATACAAACTCGAGGACGATCGAACCTACCAACCCTGGCCGAGCAACCTCTCCGATTGGTCGGGAGAGGAGAGCGATACCCCGGCGACACCCCCTCGCTCGAGGGCCCGATCCGCTGCTCGGGTAAAGCAGAGCGGCGGTGGTGGATCAGACGAGTCGGCCATTGTCGCCTACACCGACGGCGCCTGTTTGGGCAATCCGGGGCAGAGCGGGTTGGGATTGGCCATCGATTGGCCCGACGGTCGTCAGCTGCAGCGGGGGGAACCGCTGGGGCGCGGGACCAATAACATCGCCGAGCTGACCGCCATTCTGCGGGTTCTCGAAATCGTCGGTCAAACCTCGGCACCGGTGGTCATTCACACGGACAGCGAGTATGCCATCGGGGTGCTGGTTCGCAACTGGAAGGCCAAGGCCAACCGGGAGCTGATCGCCAAGATCAAATCCGTTCTGGCCCAGTTTGATCGACTGGAGCTGCGCAAGGTTCGCGGTCACGCCGGGATTCCCCAGAACGAGCTTGTCGATCAGCTCGCCCGCCAGGCGGCGCAGTTACAGGAACAGGTGGACCAGCCATGAGCGATACCGTTACACCGTCCGCGAGCCCATACCGGATCGGGATCACCGGAATCGGAGCGGTCAGCGCCGTCGGACCGGACGTCCCGGCATTCGGGGAGGCGTTGAAGACCCCCGGTCGGGTCTTTGTACCCAACAATCGGTTTGATTTGGATTTCGAGGTGGTCGTCGGGTTGGCCCGGCCGGATTGGTTTGCCCCCAGCGACCACCCGGAGCTGGAGAGCCCCACCGGCAACCTGTGTCTCGCCGCGGCCGGCGAATGCGTGACCCAGGCTCGGCGTCGCGGCGGGGCTCCCCCTGACGGGTTGATCGTCGGCACGAGCACCGGAGGTCAGTCCTGCAGCGAAGCGGTGATGTTCTCCCTGCTCGACGGTACACCACCACCGGAATACGATTACAAAGCTCAGGGGTGCATCGCCGGGCCGAGCCGACTCCTCGCCCGGCAACTCGAAATCGTCGGCCCGGTTCACACAGTCTCCACCGCCTGCACCTCTTCGGCGAATGCGATCGCATTGGGCGCGATGTGGATTCGAAGTGGCCGGTGTCGCCGGGTTCTCGCCGGTGGTGGCGATGCGCTCTGCCATACGACGATCACCAGCTTTCACGCGCTCGAGCTCACCGGTTCGAAGATGTGCACCCCTTTTGCCCCGGATCGCCCCGGATTGACCCTGGGCGAGGGAGCCGGTTTTTTGATGCTCGAACGACTCGACGACGTGTTGGCCGACGGTCGGAAACCCCTGGCCCACTTCCTCGGTGCGGGAATGAGCAGTGACGCCCATCACATGACCGCCCCGCCCAAGGACGGGAACGGTGCCGTACTGGCGATGGAGCGGGCCCTGGAGGCCGCCGGTCTGACCACCGAAGACGTGGCCCATATCAATGCCCACGGCACGGGAACCCGACTCAACGACGATGCCGAAGCCCGGGCGATTCATCACCTGTTCGGCGACCGGTTGCCGGTGACCTCCTGCAAGGGCCTCATCGGTCACACACTGGGCGGCGCCGGGGGGCTGGAGGCGGTGGCTACGGTGCTCTCTCTAGTCGAGGGGCGCACTTTCGAGAGCCTGGGAACGACCTCTATCGATGCGGAATGTCCCATTGCCGTTGTTCCCCCGGGGGGGACCACGCTCGAGGGGGCGAGCGTCATTCTGTCCAACTCCTTTGCTTTTGGCGGGAACAACTGCACCCTGGTGTTCAGGGGCTTGGGGAAGAACCGATGATCCGGTTGCACCTACACGGTATCGGCTCCTGCGGGCTGGGGACGGATCAGCCCTATACCGACGGGTTTGGCGCGCTCGAGAACATTCCAATCAAGGAGTACGCCAAGGCGAACGTCCGCCGTCGCTTCGGGCGACTGGCCAAACTGGTGTACATCGCCGCTGCGCGGGCGATTGAAGACGCCGGCGCCGACCCGGGGGAGTTGGCGATCATTTTGGCGACCGCGATGGGCGAAACCACGGTGAGTGTCGATCTATTGCGGCAGATTCACGACACCAAGGGGGCGCTGATTCGCCCCTCCCTGGTACCCAACTCGGTCCACAATTCCCCAGCGGGATACCTGGGCATCGGGCTGGGCAACCACCAACCGTCGGTGACGATCAGCCAGGGCTGGCTCTCGGCGGAATCCGCCCTGGTCACCGCGGCCGATCTCATCCAAACCGGTACTGCGAACCGGGCGCTGGTGATCGCCGGTGATGAAGCGAATCCGTCCTGGATGGAGCAGCTCGAGGAGGTTCGCGCGCTGGAATGGTCGGCCGCATTGGCGCAACAGCGATTTCAAGAGGGGGTCGTCGCCCTGGTGGTCGGATCCCAACCGGGCACGCGGGAGTTGGGCACCGTCATCGCCGACACCCGCCGCGTAGAGCGCCCGGCAGACGGGATCGGTCCCCTGCTCGAGAGAAATCAGATCGAACTCAATCCCACGACCGCCGTCCGGGTGCGTGAGGGTGCAGGCGGATCGGGGTTGCGCTCCATGGTGGCCGCGGCCACCGGGCTCTCGCCGGAGCAGATCGCCCTTGATGGTCCCGGGCGCGGGACCGCCCAAGCCGGGGCATTCGCGGTTTTGGCCGAATGTGTAATGCAAAATGAATGCGATGATCTGCTCCTCGTCGGATCAGAGGTCGATGAGCTGGCCCTGCTCAACTGGCGACGTCGGGAAAACCGATGAACAACGGTAGGGCAGTAACCGCGATATGCTTCGCTGCAGTTGTGGGTGCGCTGGGCGCGCCGGCCGCGGCAGCGGGAAGTGATCGGGTGGTGGTGTTCACGCCCCAGGCGGTTAATATCGATCCCGGAGTGGCGTTGGCCGTGGCGATCACCCTGCGCGCCGAAATCGAGGCCCGTGGATTCGAGATTCTCGAAGTTCCGGCCGGCTCGCTGATACCTGGAGTGTCGACCGATGCCGGCGCCGACCCGGTGGAAGGAGAGGCGCCGGAACAATCGATCACGCACGACCCCGGCGAAGCGGCGTCCCACTGGATGTCGCTCAGCCCCGAGAAGAGGGAGGAGTTGGCGGCCCAGCTGGCCTGTACGTACTTTTTCGACGGCGTACTTGTTCGCCTGGGCAGTCAAATGCAGCTTCAGGTGAAGATGTACGATGCCCGTGGCGCGCTGGTCGCCCAAGAGAATATGAAAGCGCGATCTGAAGACGACCTGGTAATTGTCATTCCGCAGATCGTCGATGCGCTGCTACCCGCCGCTCCACAGGCTCCGCCCGCCGATGAGTCGGCCGAGTTTTACCCCCAGGAGATCCCATCCCAGCGGATGGAGAGCAATTTCGGTATCATTTTCGGTCAGGCGTTCGGGGTGAGCCCTGATCTGGATTCATACATGCTTATCAGCTTCGACGGGCGTTTCGAGTTGAACGATTTCATCGCCGAGATCAACGCCGGGTTCGGCTTGGCCAATCGGGACTTCGCCGCCGGCGCGGGCTTCCACATGATAGTCAATTTAATCGGCTCGTACTATCTGTTGCCGACAATGGTGGCGCCTTACCTGGGCGGCGGCATCGGGATGTTCGTCGGTCCGCGACTGGACGATGTCTGCGACGCTGAACAGTTCGATGCATTGGATGAGTGCGACGAAGCGATCATCGGTTGGGATGTCTTTCCGCTGGTCGGTCTGGAGCTGATGCGCCACCGACGGATGCGACTGCATCTCGATTTCAGGTATTCGTTCAATTGGGCAGGGGACGCGTGGGGACACGGTCCCGTCGCCCTTCTGGGCATCAATTTTTGAGCTCTTCGGGGGTCAGCGCCTTGGTGCCGCGGATGTTGATGGAGTAAGTCGCCATCTGTCGTGGGTTTCTGAAGACCGGGAAACGGATCTTTTCAAAGCTGTTTTCGAGACAGGCCTTTAGCCCCTGAATGTTGTTGGGCAATACCTGCACCTGAGTCGCCTTGCCCTTCGGGCCTTCGATGACCAGCCGCAAACGGATATTGCTCAGGGTCGGCATCTTGCTCAACGCCAGCTGGACACACGGTTTGATCGCTTCCCGGTTCTTTGCGATCACTTTGTTGATGTCGCTCCGCTGAAGCGACATGGGTGGGCCGGCCGCAGCCCGCTCCTTGGCGTGGGCTCGCTCCTTGGCTTTTTGTTGGGCCCGCGTCTCGGCCTCTTTGCGCTTGGTTTCGGCCAACTCGAGCTCGGCCCGCGCCGATTCATCGGAGTCCGCCATCAATACGGCCAGCTGCATCTTGAGCTCCGGCAGGGTTTGGCGATCCGAGCGCACCCGATTTATCAGCCGTTCCCCCTCCTTGCCCATCAGTTGAACCAGGGCATCGGCAACCGCCGCCAGGCCGTCCTCGTTTCCGACAAACGAGGAATCGGAGCGGTAGAGGGTGAGGTATTTCTGCAACGGTTTCGCCGCTTCGGGTCCACCCAGATCTCGGATCGCCAGGGCGATTGGCTTGATGTGTTCCACCGGGGTTTCGTGATCCAACAAGTGGTCGATGAGCCCCGGAACGGCGGACTTCTCCTTCATATTGGCCAACGCCGCAGAGACCACGTGCATCGGCGGGGCCCGGGTGCCTTCGAGAAAATCGTAGTGCACATCCAACGCCTTGACGAGGTATTCGGCTCCTGTGGAGCGGTGTTCGAGGGCTTTGATGATCGCGTCGCGCAACCCTTTGGGTATCGCCGCGTCCGAATAGATCTGCAGCAAATCGCGGGTCACCTCGGGCTTGGGGATCATCGCCATCAGCACCGTGGCATAGGCGCGAATGGGCAGCATCCGGTTGTCTTTGTCCCAAATCATCGCCTTGAGGTGTTCCAGCGGGTCGGGGGCGGCGGTTGTCGGTGACTTTATCCGAAAGTCGTCGGCGGCAAAGGTAGCGAACAGCACCCGCTGCTTGGTCCCCTTGTTCCAGACGGGTTTTCCGTTCTTTGCATCGAGCACCAGCAGGTTGCCCCTCTCGTCGACGGCAGCGACGCCGTCTTGCAGCACGGCGATGCTCTGGATGTCTTGGTCGGCGCGGTAGATCCAGCGCACGTGGCTGTTGGAGGCATTGAACGCGACGATGTACCGCCAGTAGTGTAGATAGAAGGCGTTCTGCAACAGGGAGATCGCCTCGCCCTGCCCGGCCGGTCGAAGATGGAAGCGAATTTTTTCACCGGCCTTGTCCCCGGCAATCGGTTTCTTGAACGCGTTGAGCACGAAATCCGGATCCCCGGGCACCGGTTCCAGCGCGGGGACATAGGCGGTGGCGCCCTCCCTCGTCCCGTGGGCAGAGTTGATATCGAACCGGTACAAAGCACCCACCGTCTTTTCGCTGGTGCTCGACGAGCCGTAGTAGATCCCGTCGGGACCGTTCTGCACGAAATCGATGGTGAAGTCATCGGCGCGAATGCGACAGACCTCCTGACCTCGGGCGATGTCGATGACGACGATTTTCTGCCGATCCCAGGGGATAAAGGCCAGCCCTCGACAAAGTGCCGGCCGGCCGAGCAGCCCACCACCTGACATCACTCTGATCAGTTCACTGCCGTTGTCCGTGTCGATGCCGATCAACGCACCGTTGGAGTAGCTGCCGGGATATTCCCCCCCGATGCCGATCGAGATGACCGCCAAATCATCCTCGACATCGACACCGTAGTAGTTCCATCCCTCATCGATTTCGTACTCCCACAGCCGCTTGCCGTTGGTCAGCGCGTGGGCCACGACCGACGTACCGGACAGGAAGACGACAGACTCTTCATTGACGCTCAGCGAGGAGTGGACGGGTTGCGCGATCTTCCACAGTTGGCGGTTGTTCTGCATGTCCCAGGCGACTATCGCCTGCGGCGTTCCTTGGACCACGAACAGGGCGATCGGCGTCTCGACGGTCGAACCCCGCGTGATGCGTCCCTTGTTCACCACCGACAGTACTTTCTTGATGTCATCGGGGTCGTTGTCGGGAAAGCTGGTGCCGAAGGTGGCGACGGTCGTTTCAAAAAAACCGCCGCAGATCTCTCCTGCCGCGCCGAAGCAGAAAATGACCAGTGTTCCGACAGCGACGGACTTGAGCACGTGCGTGATTTTCTTTGGGGAAGTCATTTAGTCTCCCTGTATCTGGCGCACCATGCGCGACACGGTTTTGTAGAGCTCGTTCTTGTTCGCATCGGTGTTGGGTGGAAAGGAGGCTTTGTAGGCCAAGGCGAATCGCCGCACCTCGGGTCCGGCGAGCTCGAACAGCTTGTCGAGAATTTGGAGCTTGGCCTTCTCGGGGAACGCGGGCCGGCGGAGAAATTCGTCAAATCCGGGCAGCAGCATCTTGATGTCGGCTTTGCCCAAGTATCGGGACAGCCGATCGGCATCCTCGGGGCTGCCCAACTGACCGATAGAGATCGCTGCATCAGTGACGCCCTTGTCAAAAGCCTTGAACAGAACCCCCACCGATTGGGCTGTACCGTGCTTGCCCAAGGCCAACGAGGCGGTGGCGCGGACCTGCGCGTCTGCGTCCCGTAGGGCGTCTTCGAGGGCCCGCGCCACTTTTTCCGATTTGAAACTCTCCAAAGCGTAAATTGCTGTGACCCTGGCGTCCGAGCGCCGATGGTTCAGGAATTCGATGAGTGTGTCCACTGCTTTGGCGTGACCGATCATCCCCAGGCATTGAAGCACCGCGTTGGTCACATCAGCCCGCGGGCCGGAGTGTAACAGGGTGATCAGCGGATCAACCGCCTGTGCTGCACCGGCAGCTGCGAGCGTTTGAATACTGTCGAGGACCTCGTCCGGGCTTGCGCTCTTGAGCCCCTGGATCGCCTGTTTGACGTTTGACGCCTCTTTTTGGGCGGCGGCATCGTTTGCTGCAATCACAAACAGGATCGCCGCGATCAGCGAAAGTCTACGCATCATTTACCTCACCTTAGTCGCCGTTTAGTACAATTCGGTGCGAAGCCGCCGCCACCCCCGTTGGTGTCGTCGGCCGGAAGCGCTCCCCTCATGATGGGTGTCACAATTGTGGTCAATTCAAACACCATCCCGAACGAAAATTCTCCACTATTGCGCCTCGAACCTCTTTATCAGTAACAACAAGTATTTTCAAGGACTTAGTCAAATGCGTTTGGTATCAATCCTGCGTCGGACCGAACCGGAGATACCCCATATGGGTCAAAAAATGCATATTGACACTAAAACGTGCTATCTCTTGTAGACCTAATCAAATTTCTATACGTATATATATTTACTGAATAAACGAGTTCAGTGAACGGGTAGAAAGATTGACTTTATATCTATCACATGAGATATTTTTGCCCCAGGCGGAAACGACCACAATCTGCGGAGAATACTTGTGAAAAAGCCGATTCCGTTCGGAAAGTACTACTTGCTGGATCGCATCAGCGTCGGGGGCATGGCCGAAGTGTTCAAGGCCAAGGCGTTCGGTGTGGAGGGATTCGAGCGTCTCATCGCAGTTAAGCGAATTCTTCCCAGTATCGCTGAGGATGAAGAATTCATCACCATGTTCATCGATGAGGCGAAGATTGCTGTTCAGCTGCAGCACGCCAACATCGCACAGATTTTCGACCTGGGGAAAGTGGGCGATTCCTATTTCATCGCCCTCGAATATGTCTCAGGTAAAGACGTCCGCACGATTTTCGACCGACTCCGCAAGGTGGGGCAATCGATTCCCATCCCGATGGTTGCATATGTGACGATGAAGGTGTGTGAGGGCCTCGATTACGCCCACAACAAGAAGGACGCCGCCGGTCGCGATCTCAACTTGGTCCATCGGGATGTATCGCCGCAAAATATACTCATCTCCTATGACGGTGAGATCAAGCTCATCGACTTCGGTATCGCCAAGGCTGCGGGTAAGGCGGGCAAGACCCAGGCAGGAATTCTGAAGGGTAAGTTCGGCTACATGTCCCCCGAGCAGGTTCGTGGATTGCCCCTCGATCGCCGCTCGGACATCTTTGCGGTGGGTATCTGCATGTGGGAGATGATCACCGGTGAACGGTTGTTCATCGGTGAGAGTGACTTTTCGACACTCGAAAAAGTGCGCAACGTGGAGATCACGCCGCCCTCCTCCTACAATCGCCGCATTCCCGAAGATCTCGAGACCATCATCCTGCGCGCCCTGAGCAAGGAAGTCGAGGACCGTTATCAAACGGCGATGGATCTGCACGATGATTTGCAGAGTTGGATGTACACCTCGGGCAATTTCTTTGCCCGCAAGGATCTGGCTGCCTTTCAATACGGATTGTTTGAAACCGATATTAAACGGGAGGCAGAGAGCAACGAGGGGGGGATCGAGTTGGCCAGCTCAACGGTGCCCCCTCCGCCCAAGGGTGTGGTCAGGCCGGCTGACAGTCAGCGACAGATCCGCCCCGGAGCACCGCCTCTACCCCCCAAACGAAGTCAAACCGGCTCATCGTCTGCCCGGAGGATGGCCGGCGCCACGCCACCGCCCTCGGGTCCGCCGCCCACCGCGGCCGTGCGCAATATCCGCGCCAAATCAAGAGATCCCTCCCCGCCGGTCTCCCTCTCCGGAGGACCGACGTCGGGCATCGATAGTTTTGATGCGCCGCCACCGGGACCGTCGGTTCCGCCGCCCAGTCCGGTGGCCCAGTCGTCTCGCGAGCCGATATCGATCTCACCGCCCGAGTTGCCCAACCAAGGTCTGGCACCTTCGGCTCCCCCCGCTCTGGATGGGGCGTTGGCCATGGACGACTGGGATGATGATGAGCCTCCGACCAATATCTACAGCAAAAACGCCGCAGCAGAATTGGCTCAAGCGGCGATTGCGCAAGAACAGGTCATTCAGGCCGCACCCCGATCGGACGTCATTCCGGCCTTCTCGCAAACTCAGGAGATGGCCCAACTCCAGTCCCCCAAAAAACTATCCCGCAAGTGGATTACCGGCGCGATTGTGATGGCGCTCGTTTCTATCTCGGCCGTGATGTATTTCATTTTCTTTTTGACGCCGAGCACCGGGACGCTTCGCCTCAATGTGGTTCCCAACAAACAACTACAGGTCATCCTCGACGGAGCGAAGATCCTGCCCGGCACCATGTCGCCTTTCACCATTGCCGACCTTTCGCCGGGGGAACACAACATCACGATAAAGTACAAGAGTCTGAGCTCGCGTATCAGTTTTGAAATTGTGGCGGGCAAGGTGCTCGAACGAACGGTCAACCTGGAAACCAGCGCTACAGGGTTCTTCTTGGAGACCGAACCACCCGGTGCGTCGGTGTGGATCAACGATCGTCCCTTGGAGGAGAAGACACCGGTGACGGTGAACGATCTCCAACCCGGCACCTACATGGTGCGTATCGCCAAGGGGGAAGCATTTGCCCAGAAAGCGATCGAGGTCGAGGTCGTCGAAGGGGAGATCAAGAAGCTCCCGGTCAAGGTGTTGGAGCTCAAAGAGGTCGAGGTGGTGTTCAACACTTTGCCCAAGGGCGCCAAAGCGGTGCTGATTAGCGGCAAGGAGCGCAAGACGCTAGGGTCGACGCCCGCCGGTGCCCTGTTGGATACCACGAAAGAATATCAAATCGAGTACTCCAAAGACGGCTACCGGGAGATCACCCAGCCTGTCGAATTCGAACCCAACCAGGAGAAAGTCGTCCTCGCGGCGGTAACCCTGCGCAAGGCCGATGAATCGAGAAGAAGCCGTCGACGGGAACCTCGCTCCTCCAGCCCGGCCAAAACCACCAGTTCCAGTGATTCCAATGAGAAAGAGGGCACCCTTTCGGTGCAGACCCGTCCCTGGTCCAAAGTCTACATCGACGGCAAGTTCATTAAGAATACCCCCCTCGTCAACTACCGGCTGAAGGTAGGTAACCACACGGTTGTGTTGGAGAATCCGTCGTACAATATTCGCCGTACGTTCCGCGTCAAGATTAAACCGGGCAAAGCGATGACCCTGGTTAGAACCCTGATTTAACGCACACGTTTTCAATAGAGCACGCTGATGGTCTGATGCATCGACCTCTTCTATTCGCTTTTGTACCCATGATAGGGGCAATGGTCGCTGTCACCTCAGTCCACAGTGCGCCAGCTCCCCAAGCGCCCCGGGTGGTGGTGTTGTCCTCTCCCGAGGCGGTGCCCTCGGCAAAAGAGGTGTTGGACCTGCTCACCACCCAGTTGGATGAATTTGACGTCAACGCCGAAGCCTGGGAAGTGGACGGACTGCCCCGCGACGCAGACGCCTGGATCGCCGAGGGTCGGCGCGCTGCTGCGGCTCAACCGGGAACCCTGGCCTTGTTCGGCTATCTGTGTAACGAGCGAGAGTGCCGGTTGATCGTCGTCGAGCCCAAGGGGCGTTCTTTGACAAAGGTGCCGGTCAAGATTCCGCATGATCGCGACCTACCGCTGGCCTTTGCCATCGCCGCAACCGCACGGGAAGCCCTGTTGGGTGAGTTGTTGCCCGAGCTGATGCGTCTGGCTGAACAGGGTGAAAATCCGACCGCAGCACCCCCTTCCGTGAATCGGGCTTTGCTCATGCGCAGTTCCCCGGGAACCGAGCCGTCAGACAAAGCGCTGCCGAACCCGTCAGCGCAACTGCTGCTCATCGAGATGGGATATCACGGGGAATACGCCCACCCCCAGAGCCACATCCTCCACGGCGCGCGGGTGGGGGCGGCTTACTTGCCCAGTGAAAAACTGGCCCTCGGTCTCGGTGCCGGATGGGTGGGAATAGA
Source organism: Myxococcota bacterium (assembly GCA_028278265.1). Classification (GTDB taxonomy): domain Bacteria; phylum Myxococcota_A; class Polyangia; order JAAYKL01; family JAAYKL01; genus JANQET01. The sequence continues at coordinate 6,990 of JANQET010000091.1, read as the reverse complement.
CAAACAGTGGTCGATTTGGGGTTCGGTGCTCTCCCACCGTTGGCCCATCGACTTCTCCTTGAGATTGATCCTGCCCCTCGGACCGGCCCGGATCACCATCGCTCCGTTCGGCCGGCTGGATGTGGTCTACTTTCGCTCGGATCCCAGCCTGCCCGACCGCCCCACCTCCAAATCGGTCGCCTTCGAATTCCACATCGGCGGGATTACCTCCTGGTATCTCCCGTTGCCGTTCGGATTTGACGTGCTAATCGGCGCGGGCATCTCCGGCGCATTGTACGCAAAAGACCATCAGGTGGACGGGGAGACCGTGGCCGAGGCGTCGCTGCTGAGAATTATTTGGCGGGCGGGCATCTCGTGGGGTCTGATCTAACTCATCAGCTGCAGGTAGTGTTCAGCGGCGTCCTCCCAGGTGACCACGTAGCGGGGCAGACGGGCGGTGAGCTCCAAAAAGCGCGGCCCGGATTGAACTGCGGCCTGTAGGCGGCCCAACCCGCCAATCAGTGATCTCGGGGACAGATCGCCGATCACGATCGACGATCCGCTGCGCAGGGCGGGGTCCAGCTCGACCAGGGTTGTCGCCCTCTGGGGAACAGCGACGATCGGCACCGCACCGCAGGACATCACTTCGTGGGCCAGCGATTCATCCTCGCCGGCAACTGCAGCGTCGACGGCAAACAGCACATCTTGTAGAGCGACATCATCGGGAACGATCCCAAGCCGATCCGGATAGCGGCCGGCCACCTCGTCGAGTCCTTCGGTGGGTGAGCAGAGGACCAACTGGACGTTTTGACCCAGGGCGGCCAGCAGTGCTTCGCGGGAGGTGTCGGTCAGAGGATGCTGAAACAGTACGAGGGGAACCTGCCCATCGACGGGTAGTCCCAAACGGTGCTGCAAAGTGGTCTTGGCCGACGCCTTGGACGGGGGGTCCACCTCGAGGCGACCGGGTACCGGATTGTCCACTGGGATGGCCCGACCGTCGGACAGCGCTTCGACAAGCGGCTCGAACTGGTCGGCAGCAGCCTGTGCGGCGAGATGGCGTCGAACCACCACACGATCGGCAGCGGCGACCCCGGTGGCCACCTCATCGTGCCGGCCGTCAAACGCGGTCAGCACCAGCAAATGACGCAGCGCTCCGACCGTTCCGTCGGCGCGGCAAAGTGAAGGGAAAGTCGCAGCTGGTGTCCCCCAACTGATCCCCCAGTCCGGTTTTTCGCTCAGGGAACGGATGATTTCCAGCGCACCATGAACCAAAACGGTGGAAACCGAGGGCGAATCGAGTTGCTCGGAAGACTGTTCCAGTTCGATGAAGTTGACGGAGACCCCCTCTGAGGTGCGACCATCGTAGCGAAAACAGGAGATCTGGTGACCGCCCACATCAATTTCGATCGGGCTCAACCGCCGGGCCAATGAATGGGCGTTGATGTCCATCCCGGCCGGCAACGGGCTGATCACCCGCACCTCATGATCCAGGGCCACCAGCGCATTGGCCAGCAACTCGACATCAGCGCTCGCTCGGCTCTTTGGGGCAGAATTCAAAAATTCAGCGGAAATGATAGCGATTTGCATCGGACATTAACCTCGTCATATTGGCCAGCCGAGACCACACTTCGGCCGAGCGTCGGCCCGATAAATAGCACACCCCCAACGCTGAAGCCAGGCCAACTACGCAACAATGCAAAACAATCTCAAAATCGGCGATAAAGTATTTGACACCGCAAACCGCCGCTGATAACAACCACCCTCGCGCAGCAAGCGCCTGTTCTTTGGGGCTATAGCTCAGCTGGGAGAGCGCATGACTGGCAGTCATGAGGTCAGGGGTTCGATCCCCCTTAGCTCCACTAATAATCCCCAATACTTGAGTTGAACTCCTGATATTTAGCCACAGTGTTTGTGGCAGAATTGTGGCAGTCTTGCCAAACTCCCCATTTCAAATCACCTCTTCACCAATGTCGATTGCTTCGACAGCGGAGCGCTGACGATCGAGATCGGCGAACACATACAGATCGGTCACTGCACCCCTGCTCCCCGGTCCATGACCAAGTAGGTGACCCGTCATCCGGGCGTCGTGCCCTGTGCCCTGGACCAGCATGGCAAACGTTTTCCGAAGTCCATGGTAGTCCAACTCATCCGGTGCGAGTCCAATCCTCGCAGCTGCCTGTTTGGTCTTGGCGTTAAACCACTGAGTGTTTTCAGAGCGTTTGTCGCCCCGTAGCGATACGCCAAAGCGATGGTGTGAGTCCTTCGTTATCGGGAAAACGTACTCACTGATGCGATCGATTTTCTGGAGTTCTTCAAGAGCCAGTGGATGAAGGGGTACACCACGGACGTTGTTGGTTTTGGCACCAGTGGCATAGAGCGTACCATCGTCGAAGTCGACGTCTTTCCATCGCAGATTGACCAGCTCTTTGCGTCGCAAACCACAGAAGATCGTCAAGATGGCGATCGGCAAAAACGTTGGTGTGCACGATTTTAGAAATGGAGCCACTTGGTGTGGCTTGAGGAAACGCACTCGCCCTTTAGGTACGCGGATCGGAGCCACATCGGCAGCGAACGAACGGCGAATCCATCCCTGTTTAACACACCAGGAAGCGAAGGTGCGGATAACTCGTAGATCGGCAGCCAGTGTCGCAGCTGCAACACCTGTGTCTTTGTGCGCGGCCAGAAAGCTCTCCACATTGTTAGTGGCTAGCGACACCAACCGGCGATTGTCTCCGCAAAATGCGAGGAAATTCTCCAGCACACCGCGATACTGCTTGTAGGTGTGAACCGTTTTGTTCAAAGCGTGATCGCGCAAAAAGGCATCAACGCTGGATCGAAGTGATCGCTTGTTGTCGGGCTTTATCCATCCACCTTGCGTGCGATTGTATTCTTCTTCGCACTGTGCGAGGAATTTTTCCACGTCAATCTTTCGGGTGTATGGGGTTCGCCGTCGGTATCTTTGGCCATCGATAAACCATACGGCCACGTATCGATTGCCATTTTCTTTGTCTCGGTACGGTTTGCCTCTTCGGAACATCTCGAGGCCTCCTGTTCACGTTGTGTCTCATTGGCGTCTCCTTTCAGGTATTCCATGATATCAGACCACCAAAAACGAGGGCAACCCCGTCTTCCGCAACGACGCAAACGGCCGCTACTTGAAAGGTTCAGCACGGTCTTGGTTGAAACCTGGAGAAATTCAGCGGTCTCGGCGACAGTCAACGGTCGCTCAATACCCGCACTGGTTATAGGAGACGCTGGCTCGCACCGGATAGCATTATCGCTCGATCGTGCCGACATAACCAACTAAGTGACCGTTCAGATCAGCATTGGAATATTGGAGCGTGCTGATCATAAACTCTCCTTACCCTCCAAGGCGTTGGCTGGAGTGCCCTGAGCGACCCACTCAAGTATGGCACTACGCAGAAATCTAATCGGTCCTCGCCTGCTGATTCGTCGACCACCAGGAATGGCACCTAGATTGAAAAGGCGATAGACAGTATTTTGGTTTACTCGCAGCAATTCAGCTACTTCGCTGACCGAAAGGACCGCACGATTTTGACTTTTTTTTGTCTTTTTCATTTCGTCTCGCACTTCCCAACCTGGGATTTATTTGCTCCTTTCCTGATTCAACCAGCTTACTTTCGGGTATCATAGGGGAGACATTCACTTTTTTTAGTAAATTGGTAAATGCTCTAAATATTAGGAGGTTACAAGAGATGGGAAAACACAGAACTGATACCCAACTTAACTCGCCCGAAAGAGATTTTGATGTTCTAGAAAGGGCTGCCAAGTTAGCTGATCAAGAGGGTCTATTCTATGTGTTTAAGAAATTCATCAAATCAGAATACCAAAACCATAAGTATAATTCTGCGATGATGAGTCTGATCAAAATTATAAGCGCCGCCAGAGATGGCGATGAAACGGCGCTCAAACTCTGGCTCCGAGCTTGCGGGATGCGAGCAACGGGAAAAAAAATGACCTGCTGGGATAGAATCAAGAGACGGCAAATCAGAGAAATTCTAGAAAGCGAACCGGCAAAGCGATCAGAGGAGCTAACGGACTTCCTTGTCTTCCAATGCTCAATGTATGAGCATCTGGATGAACTGAACAAAAAGCTTTCGACTGTGGGGCAAGGACACAAGCGACCATCCAAAGATAGAACGATAGATTTGCCGATCACAAGGACTCTGAGTAAAAATGACTGTCTCATTATCCTCGATTTTGCGCTGGAAATTTTCGAGAATCATTCAAGACAGTGTGATCCGGAAATGAGCGACATCGCAGAGGATTGTGAATCTGAAAATAAAATGACTGAACTTTCACCAGATCGAACGCCAGGAGAGAGGATAAAAGCGTACTATCGGGGCTAACGAAAAATCAGTCATTCAATTTCTGCCGACGAAATCTCTGCAAAGAACTGGCTCCATCATATATTGGATAGTCGTTTTTGGGTGATCTCCAACGCATGAACTCCTTCGATGGTGAAATGCCAGCCAACCTCATCTCTGTGAGAATCCATTCTGTGGCGAGACGGTTTTTCCGCGTATCGAAACTCGATCCAGTCATGACCTTGATGAACCCTTTTTGCTGCAATCCTTTGAAGTACTTTCCAGCTGTGTCTTTTGATACATTGAGAAATCGCGCCGCTTCCCGAACGCCGAAACCGATTTTGCCATTGTTGCTGCCGTTGTATTTATATTTGAACGCAACATAAAGAGCGCGTTCACCGGGTTTGAGTGCTCTCCATGCCGGGCACTCAAGCAACCAATGATAAAGCATGACGAATCGATCTCCCTGTCGACGGCTTTTTCTTCTCCTCTTGCTCATTCTCAGCTCCTCGAGAAATAAAACTCAACTTTGTCGTTCTATCCAAACGTTCTAAAAACCATGGGAGCATTTTTCACTGGGAGTGGGAATGGAGTACTTCAAAGAGACAGAAGAAGGTTAAAAAGAAAAACAATCACGGTGGGATGAACCAAATATAATGGACAAGCAACTACTACCCTCCGAAATACCGGAGGTTTCAAAAAAAATGAGCAATAAGTGGTTTCTAAATTGACGATGTTGACTGTCATAGCTGGGCATTGTTCTTCAAGATACAGGAAAACGCGCAGGGATTTTTTTCGCGCCTCTCTCCCTGGTATAATAGATGTGGCCATTTTTTTTGGACCATCGAACTTATTCAAACTTCGTTTTCGGTCCTAAAACTACTTCCGTCGACCTCTTTCGGTCACACGGCATTTCCAATGGGTCTGAATATTGCTGACCAACGGTATGAAAAACTGGTACTGTAAAATACTTGTGGGTGAGACCCTGAAAACGTAACTATTGATTCCTGATGAAGTTTGACATCCTGAGTTGATTCAAAGAATGTGACAGTTGTGGTGTGCCGGTATGCGTCTTTGAGGACTTGCTCGAGGCTGCAGTCACCAAAGGCGCTCGAGGCTGTGCGGTCACCGATGGCGATTGCTGCACCCTGGTGTTTCACCGGATGTTCGACGTCTACAACACGTTTCACGAGTCAACACCGGCGTCGCGGTAGCCAGGGGAGTCGCCCTACAACACCGCTGGAGTGGTAGGTGTCTTTTGTGCTTGAATAGCAACGGAGTAATCCTTTTTTTGGGGACTCGTTCCGAACATCACGATTTGAGAATAGGCCTTCATCAACACTGTCACATTAACTCCTTACGTTTCGGTTGAATGAGAATCTTTTCTCTTGCGCTTTTCAGACGATGGCTTCGAACAGCGCGAGCACACCGCACCACGCCGATTGCCCCGTGGCCGTTACAAAACTCTTCTTAATCTTTTTTTCTGAACTTCTGAATTATAAAGCCAAACCAGTTCAGGAAGACCCCGTGTTCTCTCCAACCAAACCGCGTCGTTAGTCCTCACGTGTAGTGATAAAGGGCGTTGGAGAGCGTTCACGGTGCTCCTGTGTTGTGCATGTGGCTACCATGTACATTGCTATTGCGCCTGGTGGCTCCAGTTTGGATTTCCTTTTGCTTTTCTGTGGTTTCTAAAGGGGTTCTATATTAGGATTTTCTTTAACTCGGTTTTAATGCCGTTTTAACTTGATTGCTTTTTAAGAGGTGTTGTGACTCCGAAAGATTCATAAGCTCAGAAAATACACCTTATGAACTATAGAGTAGTCGTTAAGATTCAATTCAAGAACACGTAAAACCAGGACTTTTGGGTTGCAATTCCGCTGGATCGAAAAAGTTTAATTATTACAGACGGTTGAGAGATTTGGTTCGTTTGTGAGAGAGTTAAAGAAAGTAGGGCTCTATGTGAGCCTAGTTTGTATCGGGCCAGTTTTCGTTAAACGAACAAACGAACGAAATAAAAACCCCTCCCTGTTTGATCTTCCCCTAATAACTGGCGGCCGAGGTCTCTTAAAAATGAGACTTGACGCTAACCACAAAAGTGGGGACCCTTATCGTGGCCAATCATTCTAGGACTAGTTCGACAGATCGAAAATCCTGCAAGGGTTAGTAATCATTAATAAATTTCAAGGAAGTGTCTGAAATTGGACACAAGAGTGTCCAAGAGTTCTTCCTTCGTTCCAGTAAAGGGTGTGCGCTCCCATCGCCCGGTGTGTTTGGGGAAACTGAGCCCCCAGTCGTCTCCGCCGATATAAGTCAGTCTCGCATGGTTTTGAGTGTCTTTGGATGCGCCACTGTAAATGACAAGAGAGTCTCCTCTTTTCTTAACGCGTAGATGTGTCAAGCCGTTGTGTTTGGCGAGTTTTTCCTCGAGTTCTTCAGCGTCTTCGGGATCCATTTTCATGGTGCCTCCTCGACGACAGTATACTCGAGAAAGCACCAAACCATAACGGGCCCAAGCAACTTTTTTTCTTCTCTTTTTTTCAGATATCCTTTGAAGGTCCAGTTGAAGGGGTGACACTCGTGCTCGTGAGCCCGGTCACGCTAATCGAGGGAGTTGTTTTCAGGCAAATCTAGGGAAGTTGGATCGTGTCAGATCTTTGGTAGAGGTTTGGGAGAAAGGAGAAAA
>JANQET010000069.1 GCA_028278265.1 Myxococcota bacterium | reverse complement strand
ATTCAAGGTCCCTTATCGGTCAGTTCGCCGAAAGTGTTGCTAAAAAAGTCGCTCCACCTACTTTTTTTGCATTTTCGCAATGCAGTGTGAGCCAACTTTTCCAAATATTCAATATTGTTTCGATTGGTAGTGTTCTAAAACCGGCCGGCCACCCCTCCTGGGGTCGGTGTGAGGGTCAGCTTGGTTCGCCGTTTTTCTTTTTTTGGGTCAACAGCAGCACGATGGTTCCCGCCAGGGCCAGCGCTCCGGCGGCGGCGAAGCTAATCGTCATCCCGGCGTAATCGCGAATGGCTTTGTTTTGTAAGGAGGTGTGTTGACGGTTCAACGCCACCCATTCGGTGGGGGTGACCCCCTCGGCCGATTGGTCGACGATTTCATCCATTTCGTTGCCGCGATCGATCAAGCGAGAGGTGTAGTATCCCCCCAACGCCGCCGACCCGGCGGCCAGTCCCACTGCTGACCAACCGCTTACCCGAAGCCATCGCGGCTCAGGTGACTTAATCGCCGCTGGTGTCGGTTTTTCGCCGACCGGTTTTTTGGGGTTGGACGGGACGGCGATGGGCTTGAGCTCTACCAGGGCGATGTGGGATTGGCCCGCCCGGGTCTCGATTTCCCGTTGATGGGGCACCATTCCATTTGCCTCGACCCGCACGGTGTGCTTTCCGGGTTTGAGGTCCACGGCCTGTGGACACGGTCCGAGCGCCCGATCATCGAGGGTCACCGCGCCAACCGGGGGATCGCATTCAATCGCCAAGTGGGCGTTTTTTCGTTTCAAGGCCGCAGTGACTACTGTCTCTTGCCCGGAGACGATCTTGATCACGGATTGCCAGGGGGCATACCCGGCCAACCTCAACTCCACCACGTGCTGTCCCGGATCGATGCGGAGGGGCGTCGGAAGGGGCATTTGAGCCAGGGCTACTCCATCGATGCGGACATCGGTGCCGGCGGGCGCTTTTTTTATGCGCAGGACACCGAGCAGGCGTTGCAATGTCTCGATTTCGTCGATAGCGATTTGACGCATTTTGCGATGTCGCTTTTTGTCGCCGGTGGGTCGCTCGAGAAATTCGGAAAACGACGCGATCGCCGCCGTGCACCCGGTGGGGTAATGAAATGTGTAACACCGCACCCCGCCACGGCCGGGGGGTACTATTGGTCGCTCAGGAAGAAGGTGGTGCCGAACCGACCTTTGATCTCCTTTTTGATGGTGTTCCTTCTCTTTTTTCGAGTGCGTGGGGGACGGTCCGTCGATTTGGGGACAGGCGATATCCACGATTTGAAACACCGAACACGGCTCTGATTGTTTCAGCAGCTGTGACAGTAAGTGTCCCGAGAGCAGGGGCATGACGAGATAGGGCGCCCCGGAGGCGGTTGTCCCCCGATCGGTAACCTCGCAAATATGCTCATCGTTGGTTGAGGCCGCGACAAACGCCTCCTGGTGAAATCTGGCCATGATATCCGGAGAAGACACCTACTGGCTTTTGAGCAGCTTTATCGCCACCTTACGGCCTAGATTGATCTGTGTGGCCTCAAAAACCGTCCCCATTCCACCGGAACCGATCTCCTTTTCCAGTCGGTATTTTCCATCTATTAGCCCGGGAAATGTCATGTTGGTTTTTAGTTGCGAAAAGTTTAAATTTTTCTAGGTTTAGATTTGGAAAATTGACATTCAGTCATGCTATATTCTGCTCTTAATCATACCACAAAACAGCGATAGATTACTGTATACATGAAACATTCAACAACCACCAGCATTTCGACCCATCTCGATCACGCCCTTGTTCACCCCACAGCCACGCCTGTGCTATTGCTGGCCCACTCTTTGAACGACGCTTGTACGGTGGATCGCTGCGCCGTGACCGAGGCGTTTACCATCGGCCGCTCCGCCGACTGCGATCTGCCGATCAAAGACAGCAAGATCTCCAAACACCATTTTCAACTCAGCAAAGATGAAGACGGCTACTTTATCGAGGATTTGGGCAGTAAAAACGGTACGTTTCTGATGGGCCTGCCCATCACACGAAGGCAAGCGTTGCCCGACAGCGGGGTGATTCGGGCCGGACGAACGGTGCTGGTCTTTCACGAGGACGGCCGACAGTTGCTTCAACCGCCCCCGGTGGAACGATACAACATGGCGGGGCGGTTCCACGTGGCGCCGATCACCGCTGAATTGGCAGTGGCAGCGAAATCAAAGCGACACGTGCTGCTGGCCGGTGCCTCCGGCACGGGCAAGGAGCTCGCCGCGAGAGCCCTGGCGTCGATGATCGAGCGGGAGTCCGGACAGTCCAGATTAGTGGTGCACAACGCCGCCCAGTATTCATCTGAGGAGGAGGCGATGGTCTCCATCTTCGGAGTCGGGACCAAGGTGTTTTCCGGTGTCGACGCCCGAAGTGGCCTGATCGAAGAGGCCGCCGACGGCACGCTGTTTCTCGATGAGATCCACAATCTACCCGAGCGGGTACAGCGGGGTCTGCTGCGGGTCATCGAAGACGGCCGGTTCGAGCGCATCGGTGAGACGCGGGTGCGCACGGCTGAAGCCAATTTCATCTTCGCCACCAACGCCCCGAGGCCTACATTTGAAGTGGCCCACGACCTGCTGGCCCGCCTCCTGCTGATCGAGATTCCGCCGATTAAGTATCGAGTGGCCGATGTCCCGACTATTTTCAATACAATCCTGAGCGATCGGCTGGGTCTGCACGGCTCGGATCCGACGGAAATCCTCCCCCTGTTCAGCGGCAATCACTATGAAGCCCTCTGCCTGGATGGCTTCGAAAAATTCAATGTTCGCGGGCTGATCGACTTGGCCGACAAGATCGCCCTCACCATCTCTTCGGACGTGGACCCGGCCACGGTGATAACGTCGGTTTTCGCGCAGCGGTTTCAGCGCAGCGGACTCCTCGAACGGTACCAGGTGGGCGCCCGAGAACCCACACATCCCACCACATCGGACCAACCCACCGTGCCGGCACCCCACGACCTCGACGATCAAATGGAGGCCCCTCCGGTCACTCCCTCGCAACAGGGCCAGTCCATCTACGAGCAGAACAAAGCGTCGATCATCGCCGAGTACAAAAACCGCGAGGGCAACGTCGCAGCCACCGAACGCATCCTGCGCTCACGGGGCATCCCCTGCTCGCGCCGTTGGCTCGCCATCTATCTGCAAAAATGGGGTGAGCGGTAACGCTCCAACGGTTCGGAGTCTACCGGTTGGCCGCGATGACCAACCGTTTGATATCATCCGGGCTGACAAATTCGGCCTGGTCGGGGGCGATCAGCTGGGCTTTATCCATCACCTCGGCGGTGATCAGATCAACGACGGCAACGTAGGGGCGAAACGGTACCTCGAAAAAATCGCTCGCCGGACCGGCGGCGCAGTTACCCGATTCAAAATAGGTCGAAAAATAGCTGTAACTCACCTCGGCGGGGGCGTCATAGGTGTACAGCAGCAGGAGATCACTGTGGTTTGCTTCGATGACGTCAACCACCCCTTCGTCGACGATCCGACCGTACAGGTCAGGACAGGTCGGTCAGTAAGTATCACCCACGATGATGACCAATGATTTTTTTCCCGCGCAAAAGAGATCTTCGAGGGTGATGTGTCTAGGGGTCAATACCACCCGTAGAACGGGTGGCATGATTTCCGCCACAAGTGGCGGTCTAGAAGTTAAATTCTTCTTGCGTTTGGTCCGCGTTTTCCTGGTT
>JANQET010000056.1 GCA_028278265.1 Myxococcota bacterium | reverse complement strand
GGGGAGAGCTACAAATACCGATTGAAATGGCACAGGCCCATCTTTGCCTGGCCCAGATGCTTGAGCCGGATGGTGCCCGCGGACATCATCACCGTCTGTGCGGCAGGAGTGTTGGGAAAGGTCCTGCGGATTTCGTCGTAGGTTCGCGCCGCGCGAGCCCATTTGCCCTGCTGGCGAAACAAGCGGGCCTGTTCCAGCAAATCAGCGGTCGTCGCTTGTTCAACGGGCCTCCGGCGTTTGACGGTCGTCTTGGCGATTGCCGGTGGGGCCCGGTCGCTGTTATCGGCGATGAGATCGACCGTCCGGGATGTTCGCGCCCCCCTGGACAGGGCAATCTGCTCCATGGCGACCCGGTGTCCGGCGAGCTCGAGCTGCAACGTGCGATATCCGGGCCGAACCGAGGACACCACCGGGGTTTCCCCAATCTTTACCCCATCCAGGAAGACCGCTGCACCGCTCGGGCGGCTGTGAACCTCCAGCACCGTGTGAGTCGCCTCGTCCAACAGATCCACAAAGGAGGTCAGCCGCATCATCCGCTGCTCGTCATCCGCGGTCAGCTGGGCCACCTCGGTTGTCCCCAACGTGGTGGTCTGAGAGGCGAAGAGCACCCGCGATCGGGATCTCTCCTCGCTCAACCGAACCCGCCCCCGTAGCACGCGGACTTGCACATCGTCGTCATTTACCGCCACCGCGAACACGGTTCCCTTGACCTCCACCCGGCCGTGAGGGGTGGACACGATCATCGTGGGTTGTACGATTCGCGGCTCCACGGAGGCGAAGATCTCACCCTGGTGCAGGTACAAGGAGAACAAAGAGGGATTCAGCTCCTCGACCACGGCCCGAGTTTTCGCGTGAAAGAGGACTTTGGCGCGCTTGGCCACTCCGACCACCGCCTCCCCCCGATCAATCTCGATTAGCTGGCCCTGGGCAATTGCCTGTCCGTCGAAAAACTGTTGGGTCAGTTCCCCACAATTTTGGGAGGTGTGTAGCACATCCATCGTCAGTGCGGGGCTCGGCGAAATGTTCCCGCCGGGCTCATCGAGGTTCAGCGCGGTCCTGCTCGGCTCGATCGGCCCGTTTACAGGGGATGATTTCCGGTTCAGCAAAAACGCAAAAACCACGGCAAAACAGATCGAGGCCGCCAAACCGGCAGTGACACCGATGAACACAGGGCGACGACGGTATATCGGTATGCCGGTCGTATCCTTATCGTTATTCTTCTTGCTTTCCCACTGAAATTGACCAACCGCGGCGTTGATCTGGCGCCGACGGGTCAAGTCGTCGATCGGCGCCGCGGGCAACTGCTGATCGTCGAATTTGACCAATTCGTCAAATGCGTCGAGCACCTGTTGCCGCTGCTCGTTTCGGTGGTGACGTTGGGAGCTCATTTTTTCCTCGCTGAGGCCCACTTGGCAAAAACCGGATCTCTGACCAGCTTGCCGGCCAATATTTTTCGACCTCTCCGATATCGTTGACGAATCGTACTGCGTGGCGAACCCAACATTTGGGCGATTTCATCCGGGTTGTACCCGTAGACCGCGCTGAGCATGATGACGGTCCGATACTTCGCGGAGACAGACCCCATGACTTGAATCAACCGACGTCGCATCATCAATCGGTTTTCCAAATCTGAATCATCGCTCACCGCATCGGTGTAATTGGAATTGGGAAATACGGTGCTCTCCTTGGTGCGCAAATCCTTGAGCATCTTGAGCGTTTTACGGACCGCGATGATGTTGCCCCAGGTCTCCAGCGAGCTTCTTCCCCTGAAGGTCTTGAGGGAACGCAACACCTCGACGATCGCCTGCTGAACAAAATCTTCCAAATCCCGATGATTAGCGGTCAGGTAGTAGACGGTTGTCCGGATAGTACTGTACAAACGTTGAGCAATTATCCGTTGCGCCTGCTCTTCGCCGCAAATCGCCGATTCGACCAGTGATATGTCATCCGCATAGGTTGATGTGGGTATCGATTTCATTTTTGATTTCAATGCCATCTCACTAGTATCGTGTCTTACGCGCACCGGCTAGGATCCATTTTTATGGATCAACATCAATACATAAATACAATACCAGCACTTACGAAAGGCCGAAAGCGGTACACCCGATCGAGTTCTTCAACCGCTGAGGAGATCGCGACGAAATCCACCGCCTGTAGGACCATTTGGGCCCCAATTCCCACACGAATCCACCAGTGCCGGGTCATCGCATACCCACCGGCGAGTGATGGTCCGACAGCGAGGGAGACAATCTCATTGTGCTTGGGACTGGCCGCTTGCGACGCCACGAGAAGGGTCTCTTGCCGCAGATAATCCACGGTCAGCGCCACCATCGCCGTGAGATGAAACCGCCGCTTCAGCCACAAACGGCCGATGGACAGAGTGAACGGGTGGGCCCGCACGCGATATTCGATACCCGCAGAGGCCACCTCGAACGGCAGGGTTAATCCATAGCCGAGACCGAAATGAATTGTGGAAAACAGGGAGGCGGCAATCCCCAATTGGAGTCCGTGGGTGACCAATTGAAGGGGGGAAAAAGCTCTCGATTCGTAAGCCACGTGAAAGGACCAATGATGGGGTTTCTCCCACTTGGCGACCGGTCCCCCTCTCTTCGGGCGCTTCGTTGTTTGTCGTTGTTGAGCAGGGGGCTGCGCCGGGACCGTCGGCCGTTCTCCTGCACCACTCGCTCTCGCGGTCAAATCGACCGGATCACCCGCTTCCAGGGCTTCGATGGCAGAGCGGATGATGATCGCCACGGCTTCGAATTTGACCGGGCGCTCCCCGCGCTCGAGCCGCCGCTCGACGACCTGGGAGCCGTCGGGATGAGCAATGAAGATGGAGACTCGATCAATCGCCTCGACCTTACCGCCGGACCAGAAGGCGATCGAGGCCCGATGACGTCGACAAGCATCTACTGCCCGTTCCAGAGCACCGAGCCGGCGGAATTCGTTTGAATCGAGCCAATGAATCACTACCCGATAGCGCAAATCCCCGATGTGGGATTCAACCACACGGGCCAGCTGTTCGATCGGCTCGCGTTCGTCCACCGCGCCCAAGAAAACGACCGCCTCGCGCGCTCCTGCCGGACGCTGGGTTGCCCCACTACCGCTTTGGTGCCCTGACCCGACGGCAGCACCGCCCGCCAGCCAGAACACAATCGATCCCATGATGGTGGTGGCGAGTTTTTTTTTGTGCGGGCATGCGGTGTTGGGGAGCTGTGTCATCGGTCTTCAACAGAACGGTTAATAACGAGTAATACAGGCGGCAGGGTGTTTTGTACACCGGGGATTGGGGACAGCCCGGCTGATTTGCCAGGGAAAAGTGAGTAATTTTAACGGTTTGTCAAAAAAACGAGTTAGATCAAGGATTTTCGCAGATCAAGCATCGCTTGAGAAAATCGGCCTTGCCCGTATCCGTATCTGCATCGGTATCAGTGTCCGAGTCACTATCCGAATCGGTATCGGTGTCTGTATCAGCATCCGTGTCCGAGTCTGCATCGGAGTCTGTATCTGAGTCTGTATCTGAGTCCGAATCCGAGTCCCCGTCCGCATCTCCGCCCTCGGAATCCGAGTTGTCGTCATCGTGTTCTGAATCCTCGCTGCAGTGGGTAAAACAAATGCCCAACCCCAACACGGCAATGAGTAGACAAAGCAGCTGACTTCGCAACATTTTTGGCCTCCATTCAGCGATTCTCGACTCGGGTGACGAGCGAACAATTTTCATTTTATTATAGGCTATAGTGATTAATTAGAGACAAAAGTGATCCAAAAAAATCGATCCATACCGGAAAACGGAAATGAATTAGTTTCAGTACTTGTTTTTGACCACAAAATCGGCGGGATGAGGCGCACTGACGCGGATGAAACCAACCGGGTCACCCTCAACCGGTTCCCGTTGCACCCGACACCCCGGTTCGCACACCATCGTCTCCAACCAGTGATAGCGCAACACCACATCCCGCGCCGGATCGGTCCCGCTGACCTCGATGCGATTGAGGGACGTGCGGATCGAACCGCTGTTTCGAGCGAAGAGGCTCACCGGAATCCGGGTTCGGTAGACCCGGTGATGGGGAAAGTCGGGCCTGCTTCGCACGGGGATGAATCCGATCGGTTCGATTAACCGGGGAAACCCTCTCTCCAATGCCGGCTTGGGGTGGGTGACGATGATGAGCCGCACCGCATAGTCGATCAAATACCGCTCGAGCGCCCGTTCGCTCAGCGCACCGTCGATATTCCGCCTGAACAGATTGGCCAGGGCGTGCTGGTACGGCCGCTCGAAGAACCCGCCGAGAATCTGGGAATCACTGCGCCAGGCGAGGTGCTCGCCGAGCATCCAGGACTGTACGAGCACTCGGCCTTGGCCCTCGTCGTTTTTAGCCAACCAGGTGACGACGTCATCGAAGTCCTGAAATGTCTCGCGATGGGAAAACTTGTGGTGCTTGTACAGGGCGCCGGTCCGAGGATCGACCAGGCGCATCATCGAGGTCTCCGCTTCGGCCGGGATCGGGCGCACATCGGGATGGGCTCCGGGAAAATAGTACAGCACATCCCGGGCCAGCACCGGGAGGGCCAGACAAAGCCCCACGATCAGCAGGATCGAAACGGTCCGGGGCACGGCACTCGACCCGAGGGAGCGCCCCCCTTCGACCAGGGCCGCGGCAGCGGGCAGCAGGGCCAGGTACATCGCCGGCAGCACGTGCCGGTAGGGTTGTACGATATGGGCGATGCTCTCCACGTAGCCCGCCACGTAGGCCAGCGAGAGCATGGCAATTGCACCGACGGCGAACGGGGCGAATCGATCGTCCCGGTTTTTTCGCCAGCAAAGGAGACCGACGATCCCGGCGACCAGCACCAACGAGCGAAAGGCGGTCCGGTTCCCCACGAATCCGGTGGCCATCGGTTCGTTGATCAGGCCCAACCAATCTGTGATCAGGAAGGAAAGGGTGGACTTGCCGTACTCCGCCCGCTCGACCAGAATATCGGGGCTGAACGCCAAGGCGACGACAATCCAGTAAAGGTTGACCAGAATCGTCACTGCAGCAGCGGCGATGATCACGCCGTGACGCTTCCTGTCGAGGGTGCGAAATTCCCGGACGTACAACAGGAGCATCGGCAGGACGAGGATGCCGAAGATGTAGGGGTGGATCAGATGGCCCACGGCAAGGGTCACCCCCAGCCAGCCGGCCAACCAGAGGGAGCCCCCTTTGAGCAAACGATAGAGCAGTGCCAGCGGCAGCAGGCCGAAGTAGCTGGCCATGGCCCAGGCAACCATGCCGACCCAGTTGCACCAACGGGGGTAGGCGTCGAAATGCCAGAGGCAGATCCCCAACGCCACGGCCACGAGCCCGGTCCATCGGCCCATGCCGAATAGACGCGCCGCCAACGCGACGACGATCGGGACCAGGAAATAAGCCAGCCAGACGAAGAGATTGAACGCCAGCCCCTTGGACACCCCCAATTTCCAGAGCGCATAGGTCCACAGCTCCCACCCCTTATTGTCCGCATCGAATACCGTTCCCACGGGCACCCCGCCCAACAGCTGGGGATCATAGGCCCAGCTTTTGCCCCAACGGTCGAGCGCTTCGGAGATTTTGAACGCCTGACCGATATGGGTATCGAAGTCGAGCCAGGAGTTCGGCTCTTCGGACCAGATTACTTCTACCGGTTCAAAGTGGAGCGTCAACGCGACGTGCAGGACCAGACAGATGACGACGCCTCCGTGGAAACCGAAGCGACGCACCAGGCGTCCGAGGCGCTTGGGAGCGGTATCCTGGGCGGCGGGCCCACCTTTTGCCGCTGCTTTTTTTCCCATGGAGAGTGCACTATACTCGAATCGATGGGCCAAATCGATAGCAGGGGAAACCAAATAAAAAGGGGATCCGGCATCCCAAATCCGGCGGCGACC